>CAZCJX010000015.1:0-46315 GCA_964499205.1 uncultured Actinomycetes bacterium
GGCCCAGCGGGTCTGGCGGGAGCGCGCGGCCGAGGCCGCCGCCCGCACCGCCGCGGCCACCGCCAGCGCCATCGAGCCGCAGCGCGTCTACCGGCAGCGGCGCGGCACCGGGGCGGGCGGCCTCGGCGAGTTCAGCGTCGCCCGCGAGCCCGACGGCGCCTACCGGGTCAGCGGTCCCCTGCTGGAGCGGGCGGTGGCGATGACCGACCTCGACAACGAGGAGGCGGTGGCCCGGCTGCAGCGCCGCCTCCGCCAGGCCGGCGTCGACGCCGCCCTCCGCCAGGCCGGCTGCCAGGAGGGCGACGACGTGCGCATCGGCAGCGTCGAGTTCGCCTGGAGCGGCGAGGACCAGCCGGAGTGACAGCGCGCTGCGTCGCCGTCCTCGGCGGCACCTTCGACCCCATCCACTCCGGGCACCTGGCCATCCTCGACCAGGTCCGCCGCGCCGTCGACGCCGACGAGGCCTGGCTGATCCCCACCGCCAACCCGCCGCACCGCCGTCCCACGCACGCCAGTCCCGCCGACCGCCTGGCGATGACCCGCGCCGCCGCCGAGGGGCTGCCCGCGGTGCGCGTGCTGGACCTCGAGATCCGCCGTGACGGCCTCTCGTACACCGTCGACACCCTCGACGAGCTGGAGCGGGCCCATCCCGGCGTGGTGATCTGGTTCACCCTCGGCGCCGACGCGGCGCGCGACGTGGGCTCGTGGCACCGCGCCGGCGAGCTGCTGGGGCGGGCGCGGTTCGTGCTGGTCAACCGCACCGGGGTGCCGCCGATCGGGGAGGAGGAGGCGCGCCGCCTCGGCTTCGACCCCGAGCGGACCCGGCTGATCCACGTCGACTCGCCGCCGGTGAGCGCCACCGAGATCCGCCGCCGCGTCGCCGCCGGGGAGCCGGTGGCCGGCATGGTGCCGCCCGCCGTCGCCTCGCTGATCTCCCAGCGCGGGCTGTACGTTCAGCCGGACTCGGCGTGGGATAATGCGGCCGGATGACCCCGTCTGAGCTGGCCGACCTGATCGCCGCAGCCGCCGCCGACAAGAAGGCGCGCGACGTGGTGACCCTCGACCTCCGGGGCAAGACCACCATCGCCGACTTCTTCGTGATCTGCGAGGGCGACACCGACCGCCAGGTTCGTGCCATTGTCGACAATATCGAGGAGATGGCACGCAAATCGGGGGTGCGGCCGCTCAATGTGGCGGGACTGCGCGACGCCTCCTGGGCCTGCCTCGACTTCGACTCGGTGATCGCCCACGTCTTCTTGCCCGGCGAGCGCACCTTCTACGACCTCGAGGGACTCTGGTCCCGCGCGGCGAAGACCGCCACCGGCTGAGCGCCGCGCAGGGCGCCGCCCGCGGGGCGGCTGCCGCCCGCCGCCCGCAGGGGCTGCCGCCGCGCAGCAGCGCCTCAGGGCAAAAAGAGAGGGAGGCCCCTCACGAGAAGGACCTCCCCCGGTTGGAGGGGAAGAGCCGAATCGAGCGCCCCGCGCCCGCCTGCCTGCCACCGGCGCGAGCTCGCACCCCGTTTTATAGCGACTTGCGACGCACCGTGTCAAGCCGCGTCATAGTCGATCGTCTAGCCCAACAGCAGCTGCTGCACCTGGTTGCTGACCTCGACCACGTTGTGGGCGGCGAGCCCCAGGGCCACCGCCGCGGCCACCACCGCCGCGCCGAGCACCACCCGCTCCCAGATGCGCAGCTCGCGCCCGCCCACCGCCGCCCGCGGCGGCAACACCAGGCCGAGCAGCGCCCCGCCGATGAACCCGCCCGCGTGGGCGAAGTTGTTGACGTTGCTGACGAAGAACCCGACCAGGATGGTCAGCACCACGAAGGTGATCGCGTATTGACGAAGGCTGGCCACAACTCCCACGGGCACGTCGCGCCCCTGGGTGCGGCCGAGCACAGCGAGCAGCCCGATCAGCCCCATGATGCCGCCCGACGCGCCCACCCCGGGGTCGAGCGAGGCCCCGGTGACGCCGATGTCGGCGCAGAGCACCCAGAACAGCCCGCCCGTGGCGGCGGTGATCAGGAAGACGCCGAGCAGCATCAGCCGCCCGTAGAGCTGCTCGACGAGTCGGCCGATGTAGAACATGGCCACGCCGTTGAAGAGGACGTGCAGCGGTGAGGCGGGGTCGTGCAGGAAGGCACTGGCGACGTAGCGCCACCAGTCGTGCGACGGCGCACCGCTGTTGGCCAGGGCGCCGAAGGCGAAGAGGCGCAGCCGCTCGTTGGGAATGGTGGTGAGGTTGCGCTCCACCAGCCAGATGAGCACGAAGGCGCCGATCAGCCCGAAGGTCACCACCGGCTGCAGGGTCAGGGCGCGGCGGGTCGGCTGCGAGTAGCCGCCGGCGACGATCTGCCGCTCGGCGAGGTCGACCGCGGCGAGCGTCGGCACGGGGCGTCCCTGCAGCACGGCGCGGGCGTGGGCGCGGACCTCACCGACGCTGGGCACGTTCTTGGGCACGGGCAGCGCCGCCTGCGCCTCGCCGGTGCCGGGGTCGACGGCGATGGCGCCGACCTGCACCCCCCCGAGGCCCGAGCCCTGCATGGTGACCCGGCCGACGCGCCCCAGAACGACGAGCAGGATGTCGCAGCGCTCGGCGCCCTGGGTGCCGAGGCGCTCGTTGCCCCAGCTCTCCGCGGCGCGGGCGCGCTGCTCGAGGTCGCGGGCGGCCGCGTCCGGGTCGTCGGGCGCCTCGTAGAAGCCGACGAAGGCGGCGCGGCGGCCGGTCCAGGAGGCGGCGCCGAGCACGTAGGCGTCGCCGCCCAGCGGGCCGAGGCGGCTGTCGCGGGGGTCGGTGAGGCGCAGACGGTAGCGCGTCACCAGGTCGTGGGCGACGGCCAGCGCCAGCGGGGGCGGCCCGGGGGGCAGCGTCGCCTCGTCGGGCGCCAATGGGGTTGTCATCGCAGCGCAGTCTAGCGACCGCCTGGCGCTGCCCTGGCTCGGGACCGGATCAGGGGTGCGGCGGCTTCGGCGTCGGGGTCGGTGGGGGAGCCGGCGTCGCGGGTGGCGGGAGGGCCGGTGCCGTCGGAGTGGGCTGGCCGGGCGCGGGGGCCGGGGTGGGCGTCGGCGACGGCGGCGGCGGCGGGGTGGTGCCGCTGTAGGTGCAGGGGTTGTTGGGGTCGGCCGCCGGCGCGTAGTAGTAGCAGCTGCTGCCCTCGGTGCCGGGGACGAAGAAGTTGGAGTCGTCGCTCTTGCCGGTGGCGACCACGTCGGCGGGCTTGGTGTACCAGTCCTTGGGAGTTTTGGCCAAAGCCTGCGTCATGTAGTTGTGCCAGATCGGCGCTGCGCCGGTGATGCCGGTGGAGCCCTGCAGCGGACCGCAGTGGTCGTTGAGCGGCTTGAGGCCGTAGCCGGTGATGTCGCTGGGGGAGTAGGGGGTGTTGTTGACGTCGCCGGCGTTGCGGCCGAGCTTGGCCTTGAGCTTGCCGGTGTCGTCGGGGTTGAGGCAGCTGGCCCAGGGGTTGGCCACCACCACGACGCTGACCAGGTCTGGCGTCCAGCCCACCGTCCAGTTGGACACGAAGTTCTCGGTGGTGCCGGTCTTGGCGGAGACGCGGCGGTCCTTGAGGGTGAGGTCACCGTTGGGACCGAACTCGCGGTAGCGGTTGTGGTCGTTGCTGGTGATCTCGCTCATGATGAAGGCGACGTTCTCCGGCACCACGCGGCGGCCCTCCTTGCCGGCGTCGTGCGCCCACTTCGCGGTGTGGGTGGTGCGGTCGGTGATGCGCAGCACCGGGGTGGCGTCGTGCTGCACGCCGAGGTCGGCGATGGTGGACACGCCGTCGGCCATCTCCAGCGGGGACACGCCCTGCCTGAGGCCGCCGAGCGTCGCCGAGTACTGCGTCGGCGCCGGGCGATTGTCCTTGTTGGCCAGCGATTTCAGGCCGGCGGCGATCTCCAGGTCGGTGATCATGGGGATGCCGACCTTGGCCTCCACCTTGACGGCGGGCACGTTGAAGGAGTTGCCCAGGCACTGCTGCAGCTGGCAGACGCCGTGCCAGCTGCGGTCGTAGTTCTTCGGCGAGTAGCCGTCGGCGCTGCCGTCGCGCAGGGTGACCGGTGCGTCCAGGACAGGCGTGGTCATGGTGAACTGGCGCGAGGCGATCGCCGCGGTGTAGGTGAACAGCTTGATGGTCGACCCCGGCTGGCGCGGTTCCAAGGCGAGGTTGCGCTGGTTGATCACCGTGTCGTTGGGATCCCACGCGCCGACCATGGCGAGCACCTCGCCGGTCTTGGGATCCATGCTGACCAGCGCGCCGTCGTGCGCGTTGTACTGCTTGGCGATGGCGTTGACGCCGTCGTGCACCGTCTTCTCCGCGATCGCCTGCTTGCCGGGGTCGAGGGTGGCGACGATGTCCCAACCGCCGGGCTTGATGTACTGGTCGCCGAACTTGGTGTCGAGCCAGCGCTTGAGGAAGTCGAGGAAGTTGGCGTAGGTGTTGTCCGTCGTCTCGCTCTCGTACCAGTAGTGGTAGGTGAGCGGCTCGGCGTAGGCGTCGTCGGCCTGCTTCTGGGTGATGTCGCCGTTGCTGACCATGGCCTGCAGCACCACCTTCTGGCGTGCCTTGGCGAGCGGGTTGACGGCGACGCCGGCGTCGTGGTTGAGCGGGTTGTAGGCGGTGGGGGAGTTGGGCAGGCCGGCCAGCATCGAAGCCTCGGCGAGGTCGAGGTCGTGCGCGCTCTTCCGGAAGAAGACCTCGGCCGCGGTCTGGATGCCGATGGCGTGGTTCCCGTAGGGGATGCGGTTGAGGTACATCTCGAGGATCTGCTGCTTCGAGAAGTTGCCCTCGATCTCCGCGCCGAGGATGACCTGCTTGACCTTGCGGTCGAGCGAGCGCTCGGGGGAGAGGAAGGAGATCTTGGCCAGCTGCTCGGTGATCGTCGACGCGCCGCCGGCGTTCTGCTGCTGGCGCAAGTTGTCGTAGGCGGCCTTGACGATGCGGCCGACGTCCCAGGAGCTGCTGCTGTTCCAGAAGTGCTTGTCCTCGACGTCGACGGTGGCCATCTTCACCCAGGTCGACACGTCGCTCAGCGCGATGTGCTCGTGGCGGAAGTCGCTGTTGTGGAGGACCGCGATGAGCTTGCCGTCGCGGTCGTAGACGTGGGAGTCGAGCGGCGGCTCCATCGCCGCCAGCGTCTTGGCGTCGGGCAGCTGGTTCTTGAGGTTCTGGTACTCGGCGTACACGATGGCCACACCGACCATGGCCAGCCCGCAGAACGCGGCCAGCACGAAGAGAAGGATGCGAAGGCCGCGCCGGTGGCGCAGGCGCGACGTCGGTCGGGTGTGGATGCCGCTGCGGCGGCGCCGGCCGTTGGCGGTGGCGGCGCGCCCGGCTCGTGCTGTGGAGCGCTGGCTCATGGGGTGAGGGGCAGGCGCGGCGTCGACCGCGCACGAGCGTGCAACGGGCTGCGGGCCGCGGCGTTACGCGGGGGAGGCCTCAGTGGCTCTGGAGCGCTGCGAAGGCGTAGAGGATGGCGAAGGCGACGAGGATCACCGCCCCCACGACGACCAGCCGACCCCCCTCCTCGAGCCAGAAGGGGCCGACCCGGCGCCGGTCGCGCGGGCCTTCGTCAATGGGGACCGTTGGCATGGCCCGGGACGGTACCACAGGGCTTCGGGGCCGTTACCGGCCGTGCGGGGGGCGCGTGCGAGCGGGGCACGGCTCGATGACAGGCCTGTCCCGTTCTGCGAAGGGGCGCTGGGGCGGTGTGACAATCCCCACTCGATGGCCGCCGCCACCACGACCCTGCCCGCCCCCATCGCCTTCCCGCCCGTTCCCAGGACGGCCGAGGAGACCGGGCTGCCCTTCAGCTTCGTCTGCGACCTGATCCTCAAGGTCCTGTACTTCAACGGGGGCATGCTGGGGCGCGACCTCGCCCGCCACACCTGCCTGCCCTTCGTCCTCATCGAGAGCGTGCTCAAGTTCCTCTCCGACGAGGGGTACTGCGGGTCCACCGGCATGCGCGCCTCCGCGCTCGACCCCGGCGAGCCGATCGCCGCGGGCATGCAGTACCTCATCTCCACCGCCGGCCGCGAGCGGGCGCGCGAGCTGATCGAGCTCAACCAGTACGCCGGGCCGGCGCCGGTGCCGATCGAGGTATACAGCGCCGTGGCGCGGCACCAGGCGCGCATCGACCTCGCCGTCGACCGCGAGATGCTGCACGAGGCGTTCGCTCACCTGGTGCTGCCCGAGGACCTGCTCGACCGGCTGGGCCCCGCCCTGTCGGCGCGGCAGGCGATCTTCCTCTACGGCCCGCCCGGCAACGGCAAGACGTCGATCGCCGAGGCGTGCGCCCGCATCCTCGGGCCGCCCCTCTTCGTGCCGCGGGCGCTCTACGTCCACGGCGAGGTGATCCGCTTCTTCGACCCCATCCACCACCGCCCCGTGGAGCGCGAGGTGCCCGCGCACGATGCCCGCTGGATCCTCACCGAGCGCCCGGTCGTCAAGGTCGGCGGCGAGCTCCAGGGTCGGATGCTCGACCTCGGCTTCGACCCGGCGATGGGCTTCTACGAGGCCTCCCTGCAACTCAAGGCCAACGGCGGCCTGTTCCTGGTCGACGACTTCGGCCGCCAGCAGCACCTCCCGCCGCGCGACCTGCTCAACCGGCTGATCGTGCCCCTGGAGAAGGGCGTCGACTACCTGAACATCGCCCGCGCCGGCACCTCGGTGGCCGTGCCGTTCACCAATCTGCTGATCCTCTCGACCAACCTGCGCCCCGTCGACCTGGTCGACGAGGCCTTCCTGCGCCGGGTGCGCTTCAAGGTCAACGTCCCCAACCCCACCGAGGACGACTACCGGGAGATCTGGCGGCGGCTCTGCGCCCGGGAGAAGATGCCGTACGACATGGCGGTGATCGACACCCTCATCGAGCGCCACTACCACGCCACCGGGCGGGCGCTGCACGGGGCGCACCCGCGCGACCTCTTGAACCACGTGGTGCATGCGGCGCGGTACCTGGGGAAACCCATGCAGCTCACCACCGAGCTGGTCGACCTGGCCTGCTCGACCTACTTCGTGGATACCAGCGGGGAGGCCTGGTAGGACGCGCCCGCGGGGGCGGCGAGGTGGGGGGCCGGTATACTCGTGGCCCGTTCGCGGCTTGGGGTCGTAGCTCAGTTGGGAGAGCGCTGCCTTCGCACGGCAGAGGTCCGGGGTTCGAATCCCCGCGGCTCCACCAGGCCCCCTGAGGCCCCGATTTGAGCTCAGATCCGGTGGCGTCTGGCTGAGTCTCACAGGGTCTTTTTCCGTGGTGCTCAGCGGAGGATAGAGGTGTGGGTCCGACGCAGCGCTACCGGATGAACTTGTAGGTTTCCACTTCTTGTGAGTGCCTTGATAGGCGGATTCTGGCGCCGGTTTCCGGTTGCTGGCCTGCTGGAATATGGCCTGCCAGTCGGAGGCTCTCTACGGGCACGGGAGCCTGCATGGCGCATTGAGAGATGGGAACCGGGCGCAGTACTGGTTGACCGCTTTCGGCCTCTCTCCCGGCCAACCGCCCCGTACCTCCGTCGTGACCGGCGCTCGGTTCCCCCTCATCCAAGGAGGGACGTGCAGGCTCACGATGTCGTCGCGGCTGCTGGCGAAAGTGGTCGGTCACTTGATCGCCCTCATGCCGTCGTCCCCGCGATTCACCATGTCGCTACTCCTGGCGACTTCCACGCCGACGTGCTGTGGAGTCCGGTGACGAACCGCTTCGACGGTCCCCGGCTTCGCCTAGCGCTCGCTATCCACGGCTGGAGCGCCGAGCAACTCGCCGTCGCTGCAGGAATCAGCCGAGCGTGTGCATACAGCGCCTTGGCCGGCAAACCCACTCGACTCAAGACAGCAGCACGGGTCCTTTCAGCGTTGGCCGGGTAGTAGCGGTCATCGAGGAGCCGGATCTCTGCGTCGGATAGGCGCATGCCGTCAACCGGAATCGGGTCTCCGCCCGGCACGGTGGGCGCACGGACAGGTCCGGCAGTACGATTACGCACCATGGATAATCTCCAGGCGTACGGGGATGAGAGTGAGCAGCGCGTTCCCACGAGTAGAGGAAGCCGGTCCGTGTACTGCGTTGCTGCCTTCCTCGCTCCCGCGAAAGTGTGGGACCGCCTCAACCAGCGGTGGGGCGAACTACTCAGCGAAACCGGGCTCACCGAGTTCCATACCAAAGACTGTATTCAAGGCACGGGGGAATTTGCGAAGTACAAAGGTAGGCGTCGTGACGAGCGTGATGTGATCTACGGTCGGTTTCTGAAGATCATAATCAAGGCAGGAGTGCGCGGGTTTGTCTCGATCATCGACAACGATGCCCACAAACAGCTCTCCGACCGCCTCGGAGCGATACGGAGTACAGGCTACGACCCCTACTATCTCGCCTTTCAGCATGAGTGCGAAATGATTGCACTCCGACTGTATGCGGACGGCATCCCGGAGAGCCAGAGCGCTCACTTCTGGTTCGATCAGAGGGGTGAGAAACAGAACGCGAGGGTGCGTGAGTTGTACGACTCAACCAAGGCGTCCCAGACTCTCGCCGATTTCACTCGCCGCCTCGGCATGCTCAATATAGCGAACTCGCAAGAGATCCGGCCTCTACAAGCTGCCGACGTTCTAGCCTGGGAAGCACGCCGTCATTTCGTGGACCACGCATTCGTCAAAGACGGCTTTCCTAGGGAGGCAGTACGGCACCAGTGGAACCAGTTGCGCTCGGCGACCAACGTCGAGACGCGGTATTTCGACCAGGACGCACTCCTCGAACTACTGGCTATCGAGGAAGCGAGGCGAGCTAGGTGAGCGATCTCACTCGACGTTCCGGACGGAGTGTCTGCGAAGGTCTATGACCCTAGTAGCTGCGCGCCTGACAACCCGACATCCGAACCGGGGATAGGCCTCACGCAGAAAGCGAACTTACCGGTCGGGTCGTGGCGAATGAGGTTGAGTCGTTCCATCCCGGATATGCATGGCGGCCGGGGTTCTCCCGCCTCAATGTGGCGATGGCCACGGCGCCGGCCGGCGGTGCCAATCGCGCCCCTTCTGCTGGCTCATGGCCCCGCGCCTCTTAGGTGGCCTGGGTGGTGACCTCCCTGAGATGGAGCCGGGGATTACGGTCATGGACCCGTTCGACGGCTGCGAATTGACCATAGGAACGTGCTCGGACCAGCTGTCCGGCGCAGTTCCCTTGTCCTATCGCAAGGAGTATTGTGGGCGCCGCCCGGCAGGAAACCGGGGTCTCGAACTCGATGATGGGAGGGGACGTCTCCGGTGGGTGGCGACGGCGTCCAGGCCTGGTGAGAGGGGGAGGCGGTGCCGAGCAGGGCGCCCACGACCCGGGCGACCTGGATTTCTCTCTGGAGACGCCCTTCGGTCAAGCCGCAGGATTCACGTTCGGTCCCGTCGCTCTCCGGGGAAGTCGCCTGCGGACCCATCAACTTCTCGTCGATGCCAAGGCGCCCAGATTGGCGTCGCGATACTACTCTGCAGTGGCAGTCCTCGCTTCAGGCATCCCCGAACGCCATGCCATGGTCGGCCACCAACTCAGGGAAATGATCAACCGGCTCTACAGCATCGCCGCGCCGGCACCCCAGCCTGACGGCCCCAGGATCAAGTCGCTCAGCGATGCGATTCGCAACCTGGCGTCACTGTGGCGCGGGTGCTGGGGAATCGGCGACGACTGGTCCGAGCCGCAGGCATGGGAGCCGGTCTCTACCGAGCAGCGGAACAAATTGCTGAAGAAGCTCCACCGGATCGTGCGAGAAGCCGACAGTCTGCACCCGGAAAAGCAGCGACTCTCCGTTGCCCTTCCGCATCTTGACCCCAGCCCCACCAAGGCCGCACCGGCAGCGTACAAGCCGCTCTTGGAGGCCCTCTGGATCGTGCGTGAGTACTTCATCGATGTGGCACACTGCAAGATCGATCCCGTTGACCACGCCGAGTTCGAGGAGCGGTTCAACCAGCTCGATAATCAGATCGCGGCCATGTTCCGAACGACCACAGCCGAGGATCTGTC
Organism: uncultured Actinomycetes bacterium; assembly: GCA_964499205.1. Taxonomy (GTDB): domain Bacteria; phylum Chloroflexota; class Dormibacteria; order Aeolococcales; family Aeolococcaceae; genus DASRDZ01. The sequence goes on from CAZCJX010000015.1 coordinate 9,983, forward strand.
GGCCCTCGACGAAGAGATCGTGGAGGTCGAGCGTGGGAGCACCTAGAGATCCTCGAATCGACCGGACGTTGGCTCGCTTGACGAGCGGCGCTCTAACGCGTCGCTTCTACGAGAAGGCAACAAGCCCGGTCTGGCTTGATGCGCTCATTGAGCGGAGCGAATTCAAGAACCCTCCATCGCCGGAAGACCGTGGAGCGGAGCTTAGGTTCATGGCGTGGCCCGCTGCTGACTTCTTGGCACGAATTGCCGACAAGGCCGACCCAACGTCGGTTCTACGAGCAGTTCAGCAGGTGCCTGACAGCCCCAATGTGGTGATCTACGTCCCCCTCCTTGAAGCTCTGGCGAAGCTCCCAGGCCGGATCGCAGCACGCGCTGTGGACCAGGTTGTCCGTTGGCTGCAGTTGGCACACGCCGTCCGATACCTCGATGACGCCTTGCCCCAACTGATCAACCGACTTGCCCTCGACGGAGAGTTACTCGCTGCCTTGTCTTTGGCTCGCGAGGTCTTGCGTCTCCTACCTGGAGATGCGCGCCAGGTCGAAGTGGAGGGCGTTCCCATTGATCTCCCTGCACGAGCCACGGCCCGCACGGATGACTGGTCGTACGACAACTTCTTGTCGCAAACGGTCTCTGCGTTGGCTCGCGCGGATGCAACGACGACGACAAGGCTTTTGGGGGATCTACTCGCCGAAGGCCTCCTCTATGAATATGGTGTTGCCGCACGCGACGGACACCGGGACGCTTCGTATGTGTGGTACCGCGGAATCGAGGAAGGCCCTGGGCGGCCGACACACTCTCCGAAGGAATCCCTGACACACTACTTGCGCATCGCCGCCGAGGCCGCGGGAGTTAGCGACCTTCGGGGCACTGTGGCGCTATTGCGGGCTTATCCGTGGCCCATCCATACGCGGATTGCCCTTCATCTCGCGGCCGAACAAGGCTCCATGGACCTGGGGATCGTGCGGCCGCTCCTACTTGACAAAACCCTGTTCGACAGCCTTGAGTGCCGGCACGAATACGCTCGTCTTTCCACCATTGCATTCCGCGCTCTAACTGAGTCGGAACGACAAGAGATTTTGTCGTGGATCGCGGCCGGCCCGCCACCGAAGCAGCACGGCGAATGGAGTGCAGACCAAGTAGCGGTGTGGCAGCGCAATCGTCTCGCCCCTATCGCGTCCTGCTTGGATCATGCGTGGGCTGCCAAGTACAGAACCTTGGTGGATCGCTACGGCGACGCGGGTTGGCAGGCCGATCATCTCGTAGGCGAGTTCGAGACGTCCTTCGGCCCGACTAGCCCATTCAAGGCAGAGGACCTGAGCGTCCGGTCGGTGTCGGAGATCGTAGAGCTGCTCCGCGTATGGCAGCCTGATGGAGCCGTCGGCTCGGCCACGCGCGAGGGTCTCGGACGAGCTCTCGCCGAAGATGTCAGCGTTCGAGCCCTGGAGTATGCGGATGAGGCTGAGCAGTTCGCCGATCTTCACCCAACTTACGCCCGCAGTTTTCTTTCTGGAATCCGTTCTGCGCTTGGGGATGGGATCCGACCATCGCTTCAGCCGGTGCTCTACCTCGCGCTAAGGATTTCGCTAGGGCGCGTGAAGGAGCTTCCGCCTCCCGAGGGGATCGGTGCCGTTGACGACGATCCAGATTGGAGCTGGGCTCGGCAGGAACTGGGGCATCTGCTCACCGCGGTCGCGGACTCACGTGCTATGACGACTGAGGATGATGAGGTTGCGTGGCGAGCTCTACAGCCCCTGCTTGACGATCCTCACCCCACGCCGACGGAGGAGGCGCAGTACGGGGAGGGTATGGGCGCAGCTAACTACTCGCTCAATACTGTCCGCGGTCAAGCCATGCACGCGACTGTGGCATTTTTCGCCCACCTCGCTCGCGAACAGCGACGCGAAACAACCATGTTCCAACGTGTCCGGGCGGCACTGGCCGCCACCCTTTCCGCGGAGGGAGATCCGTCACTCGCCGTGCGCGCTGCGATGGGTATGCGGTTCCAGCAACTCCTGGCTGCTGATGAGGAGTGGGCCACCGACATCGCGCCCGGCATCTTCTCTGACGATGCCCGTGGGCGGGCGGCATGGGCCGCCTTTCTTCGGTTCAACCAAGTCCATGCTCGAACCGTGCGACTGCTGTGGCCGCTGCTACTGCGCTCCGTCACTTCGCCAGATTGGCGGTCCGATGAGGAGGCCCTCGCTCAGTCGCTTGCGCTGGTCGTCGCGGTTCGGCTGACCATGGAGGCTCCTCCGGAAGGAGTAGACGACATTCTCCGACTTGCCTGGCAGGCTGCAGATATCGAAGAACGTAGTGCCGCCATTTTCCGTCTCGGAGGAACGTTGGAAGACGGCGACTCCTCCGTCACGGTGACTAGGGCCGCGCAAGTCATCGACCTCGTGTTGGCGCAGGAGGAAGCCGCGCGTACCGAGGTTACCGAGAAGCGGTCGGACCTATCCGCGATTGGCTGGATCCTGTCGCTACAGCGCTTCCCGGTCGAGTGGGCAGTCACCACGATGCAAAGACTGTTGGATCTTGGAGCTCTCCCGACCGACCCTGAGGACACATTGAAGCTCTTGGTGGCAGGCATGGCACGTGTCCAGCTCCACCCACTTGTCATGTCTTGTCTGAAGTCGATCATCACACTGGATCACGACAACTGGGCAGTCTATGCGGGTAGGGAGGCAGTGGCGGAACTGCTGTATCAGGGGAAGCACAGCGCAAGGGACGATATCCGCGTGCTGGCGTCCGATTTGGAGGTAAAGCTACTGAGCAGCGCGCGGTTTAATGCTGATTGGCTTCTTCGCGATCCGGTGGAGGGCGATAAGTAAAGTGATGGGCTCGCGCACGGAGCGTTGGACGACATGACACTCGTCCGAGAAGTGATTTGCGCGGGTTTGTCCAGACGGTTGACGGGCCATACAGTTTGAAGTCGGCTCGGTCGGAGATGACGCCACGGCGGTGATCATCGATCGTCGCAGGACGATGCGGTTCCTGCGTCGCGCTTACTCATACACCGGACTTCAGAGCGACACAGCGGTCATGCGGCTCGACGGATTTCAGGCATCATGACACCACCGTGGAGGAGCGAGGGGCCAGACGTAAGGTGGCACCACTGAGGTACGTCAAATAGCCGCTGTAATCAGACGCACTGCCGTTGCTGCGCCGCCGTTCGTCGAGGGGAAGCTCAGCACGATGCGGCCACGCGTAGCGGGCGCGCGCGGCTCCCGAGCACTCCCTAGCCCAGGGGGACGAGTCCTGCGCCGGGGAAATGGCAAGGAATGTCCCGCATCGGAAGACAACCGCTTGCCATCGGCGAACGTCTGTGCGAGACTCCGAGGATTCCAGCGGAGGCAACCCCACCCTGCAAGTCTACAAGCGCCCCACCGTCGTTTACCTCGATCAGAACTTCTGGATCGACTTGAGTCGTGCGCGGCTGGGCTTGCCGGTGGCCGACGAGTTCCGAGTCGCCTTCCAATTGCTGGCCAAAGGTGTTGCGGACGGGCGCCTAGTCGTACCCTTGTCAAGCACTCACTATCTGGAACTGAGCAAGGTAACGGACGTCGGTCGGCGCCACGAGGTCGCTACGACGATGGCCGAGCTCTCGAAGTATCGAACCATGGCGGACCTACACTCCCTCCTTCGCTATGAGTTCCGGTCCGCGCTCGCGGCACACCTGGGCTATGCGCCGCCCGCTCCCCTCGCCGTTTTCGGGTACGGAGCCAGTTTCGCATTTGGCCAGGGTGTCGGCTGGTATCGCGTCACAGGCGATCCTGAAACGCTGGACCGCATTCGGAAGGAGCGCGGACAAGATTACGTCGACCGTTTGGAGGTTCAGCAGAATGCTAGAGCACAGTTTCGCTTTCTGCGTGGCCCCTCACCCCACGATGAGCCGGCGCTCCGCCTTTATGGATACCGTCCAGAGGCAGTGTTCGCGGTAGCGGAGGAGCGGGCGCGACGAGAGGCAGCACTCGCAGCGAAGTTGACACCCCACCAGCGAAGCCACCAGCTACCGGATATCGTGGCGGCAAGAGAGTTGATCCACGAATTCGGTGACAACCTAACCACGGTACTCGCAGAATACCACTGGACTTGGGACGACTTTTTCGAGCGCGGCAAGGAGTGGGCTCACCAATTTCTGAGCAGAGTCCCTACGGCTCACGTATGGCTGAGCCTGAAGATCGCGAATCACCGGAACCGTGATAAGCCTTGGGTCGTCAACGACGTCCACGACATTGATGGTCTGAGCAGGGCGGTGCCGTACTGCGACGTCGTTGCCGCCGAAAAGCATGCATACGCGCTCCTCCGCGCGTTGAAGCTCAACGCTCGGTACTCCACCCATGTGGTTCGGGGCGCATCTCAATTGGTTTCGGTTTTGTCTGCGGAAGCGCCCGCTGCAGTCTCCTAGCCTGTAAGCCAGCTCTTACTGTCGGGCACGGTGTCCGCAGGTCGGCTGCGGTTGAGGCGGTGCCGGGCGACCTTCCCAGGCGGTGGCGACCGCCGTCGACAAGCCCAGCATGCACGCGTGACCTCCTATGTTCGTCAAGGGGTCAGGTCCACCCGCCATCCGGAGCACGGTGCGGATAGAGGCGGACGGCCTCGTACAGGAAGTCGTTGAGCACGCCACGGCAGCTGGGGCAGCGCAAATAGCCGTCCTCAACAGCCACGCGAACCCCGCAAGCGGGACAGAACCAAGAGGGGTCGGTCGTGCTGACAAGCGGACGGTCCCAGCGCCGGCCGGTCCGGTCTTCCGCGGGCGTGGTTACGTACCGGCGGAGTTGACCGTACAAGTGGACCGAGAGTTGAGCGTCTCCAGCAGCGCATCGGAGGGTCGCGCCGTCGGGATCGAGTTCCCGGCCGCACCGGAGGCAAAACATCCTCAGATTGTCGCCCCGGCGCCGGCTGGGGGCGAGCCGAGGGTTCGCCGGTCGGCTTGGAGCTGGCGGTAGACGACATCGGAGAGCCGGCGCTTGAGGCAGCGGAGCGCCTCGCGGCCTGTCTTGCCGGCGGAGCGCTTGCGCTCGAGGTACGCACGCGCGCGTGGCTCCGAGTGCGCCTGGGTGAGCGCGCCGATATGCAGCGCCTGGTTGAGCCGGCGGTTGCCGCCTCGAGGGCAACTTTGGCAGCGGCATCTTCAGCCCCGACAGCATCGCCGGGATGAGTGGCTCGGACGTCGACTTGGCGTTGCAGGCCCAGCTCAACGCGGTGAATGCGGAGCTGTTCAAACGCGACAACCGCATGTATACGACCTTTGGTGCCATGGAGGTGCAGGACCCCGTGACGGGTGAGCGTCGCGTCTTCGTGATGTCGAGCAATCCGAGTGGTGTACCGGGATGGGCAGAGAAGTACTTCCCGGGTGCGTCGGTGCTCAACGAGTTCGCTGGTGCAAACCCGAACGGACCCGGCAACATCCACGTCGAGGACCAGATGGTCCGGCTTCTCGACAAGTATCGAGGGGAGGCGCGACCGCTGTATGTCGGCGCCGTTGATCTCAGCCGGGCACCATGCAAGGCGTGCGCGGCCAAGCTGCGAGACGAGTTCGCCAGCGACTTCCCTGGTGACAGGGGAGGTGGTGCGCGCGGCATGTCGAACAGCAACTTCGTCTCGCAGCGAGGAGAAGAGGCTCAGTTCCAACGAGAGGCCGGTGTCGGCGATGGGTCGATTGGTCTGCGGCAGGGGTACGATCTCAACGGCCACCTGGCGCCGATGTCGCCCAACGCCGGGTTCCCCGGCTACGACCCGGCCAGCGACCCGTATCTCGATCCGGTGATGACGACGTACCTGGCCATCCAGGGCTACTACGGAGGCTTCAACGTCCGGTGATGACAGTGACCAAGGCGGACGTCGCCGAGAGGGCCGCAGCGCGGCTCGCCGAGGTGGGCGCGCTACCCAGTCGGGACGATCTGGGAGAGCTACCGTCGCTCTTTGCGACCGCGCTCTCCGACAACGTTGGGGCGGCGCTGGAGGCGGTGGGGCAAATTGGATACCACCTTCTGGCATCTGACACGGTGGACCCTCTCTCCGGCCCCCTGCTGGAGCCGCTGTGTGCAGCTGCTGGTGACGCGCATCCGGTCGTGCAGTCAGAAATCTGGCAGTTGCTTGCGTATGTCGCGGGTCGAATGGTGGACCCGGCGTCTCGCGATGCGCACGAGGTCTTCCGGCCATACGCGACTGGACGCATGGCCGAGCAGGTACTGCGGGAGCGCCTTGATGCTCCCGCAGTATGCTCGCTGGCAGCTCTTGCTGTGTCCTATCCCGATTGGGGCCGTCTTGGGGCATTGAAGCTGGCAAGGGCATTCGAGACCGCGAAGCTGCTGACTGTTGTGCGTAGTGTCACGGCATTGAGCCTGCTGGGGCTGGGCGTGGGGCGGGACGACCTCATTGCAGAGCTTCAGCGCGTTCAGGGACAAGCGGTCGCTGAGGGAGAGGTGGCCCGAGCCCTGAAGAACGTTTTGGTGCCAGGGCCGCTTGGCAGCCGCAACTATTGGGCGCGGGACTACGAGATTCACCATGCCATGACGGTCTGCGTGCCAGGCAACCGTTGGGGGACGATTACGGACGACACGCTGGTTCCGTTGGACTATTGATGACTGGGTGGTCAGCTCGTGGAGCTGGTCACCCGCCAGGACTCCTGGGACCTGGCCTCGCCACCGCGGCCGCGGCTGCCGCACACTGGCCGCGGTGAGCCCCCTCGACGCCTTCGCCGCCGCTGCCGAGGCCAAGCGCGGGGCGCCGCCCTGCTCCGCGACGCCTGCGCCGCCCTGCGCAAGCTCGACGTGCTGCTCGCCCAGGCCGCCGCCCTGGACGACCCCGCGGCGGTCCTCGCGGGTGACGCCCGCGCCACAGTCGATCGCCTGGTGCGCGAGCTGGAGCGCCGCGAGCAGCGCTAGGCGCGCCGCGCCCGCGAGGCCGCGCGGCGGTCCCGCGGACCCGACTCGGCCGTCCGCGCGGATGGTGGCCACCGCGGCGACCCCGGCGAGCTGGAACGCCGTTCCGTGTCGACGCGAGGGCTGGCGGCACCGCGACCGGCCGGGCGGCGCGACGCCGGGGGGCACACCCCAAGCGGCTCCCCTGGCGAGGTGATCACCACCCCCACCGCCCTGACGGCAACCAAGCAGGCATGGGCGGCGGGACCACAGCGCCGCTGGCGCCCTTGTCCTGCCTGTCGGCGCGCAGGGCGCCGGAAGCACGGCCGAGATCTCAGCTCCCTCGTCCGGGGACGAGGTGCTGCTGAATACTGGACTTGGCAACGCCGCCGGAGCGTTGTTCCTTGCCTGCGGCGCGGGCACCCCACCGTCGATGTCGTCACGCTCTGCTCCGCGCTGCCTGGCCAGTGCCTGGAGGCGGTACGCATGCTGATGTCCCTGGTCGTCGAGGTGGACGCCCAGGTCGGCTATCAAGGTGGCCGGCGGTGAGCGCGCCAGGCCTCCCGACTAGCTGTTGACCACGCCGCCGCGAAGTTGATCTCCTCGGTAACCGGGCCGGTCACCTCTGCTTTCTCCTGGGTCTGCGATGGCCAGCATATTGCTGTGCTGCCGCGTCGCGGCTCGAATCACCAAGCGTAGCAACGGCTTTAGGCGCACGCATAGACCACCGCCTTCGCACGGCAGAGGTCCGGGGTTCGAATCCCCGCGGCTCCACCATTGCTCCAGCGTGATTACGTGGGATGGCAGCCCTCGGCGTCCGGGCAGGCTCACTTGGGATGGACGACGACGTTGCCGCCGCCGAGCGGCAGCTGCGAGGCCGTGGTCCCCGCCTGGTGCCAGAGCTGGCCGAGCCCGTTGTAGACGCTGATGGCGTAGGTGCTGGGCGTCGCCGGGCTGGTCTTGGTGGCCGCCATGCCCTGGGTGGCGTCGACGCGGAAGCTGTAGTTGCCGCCGCCGAGCCCGAGCACGGGCAGGCCGGTGCTGGGATCGATCACTGTCACCGCAGCCTTGCCGCTGAAGCCGGTTGTGGAGGTGCCGACGGCGAAGCCGCCGCCGTTCCAGCTGTTGCTCTTCACCACGTAGTCATAGCCGTTGGCGCCGCGGAAGGTGTAGACGGACTGGCCCTTGAGGGCGTTGTTGGTGCCGTAGCGGACGTTGAAGCCGAAGTTGCCGTGGCGGTTGCTGCTCGACACCGTGCTGCTCGGATCGACCACCCAGCCGCCGCCGGTCACCCAGGTGCCGGTTGACGGCTGGTAGACACTGACCACCGCGGGATCGCTGCCCGGAGCGGTGAAGTACTGGTTGGTGCCGGGAATGACCGCAACCACCGTCCAGTCGTCAAGGCCCAGCGACTTGATGCAGGTGGCCACCCCGGCGGAGCTGACGGTTGCGGTACAGGTGGCGTCCGGCGTCGCCATGCTCAGGTTGGTGCTGGTGTAGATGTCGAAGACCACTCCGGCCTTGGTGACGTCGACGGTGCCGCCGCTGCCCGGCGTCACCGTGGCCGCCAGGGTGACGTTGGCGGTGGTCATCGAGGAGCTGCCCGTCGTCCAGAACTGCATGCCCGTGAAGCCCACCGTCGCTCCGTGCTTGCCGACGGTCAGCGTGCCCTTGACGAAGTTGGGCGCGGGGAACGAGTAGTTGGCTGCCGACAGCGAGCCCACGGTGCAGATGATCGGGTAGGGCCCGTACGACGACGACGGGGTGGCCGTGGTGTTGCAGGCTGCCATGCCGGTCACACCGCTGGTGGAGACCGTCTGCCCGTTGACGAAGCCGCTGATGGTGGCGGTGAGCGTGGGCACCGCGTAGCCGTAGGTCATCGTCTTGTTGTCAGCGGCGACGGTGAGCGGTGCCTGGCCGACGGTGAGGGTGCCCGCAAGGTAGGTGATGTCGTAGTTGGCCGGGTTGACGCCGCTGCAGGTGATGGCACCGGTGTACGTCCCAGCGCCCAGCGTCGGGCTCGCCGCCGCGTCGCCGCAGGTGCCGTGCAGCGAGCTGAAAGTGTCGCTGTTCTGCAACCCGGTCACCGTGGCGTCGAAGCTAGGCGCCGTGCCGCCATAGGTCATCGACTTGTCGTTGGCGGCGACGCTGAGCGCCGCGCGGTTGACGATCAGATTGCCGGGATAATAGGTGACGTCGTAATTGGCGGGATTGACACCGCTGCAGGCGATGGCGCCGGCATAGGTGCCCGCGGGCAGCGTCGGCGCGGCGCTGCTGCTGGAGCAGGTGCCGCTGAGCGACGTGAAGGTGTCGCTGTTGACAAGGCCGGTCACCGCGGCGTCGAAGCTGGGCACAGTGCCGCCGTAGGTCATCGACTTGGCGTTGGCGGTGACCGACAACGCCGCCCGGCCGACCGTCAGCGTGCCGGGATGGTAGGTGACCGAGTAGTTGGTCGCATCGACGCCGGTGCAGGTGATGGCGTTGGTGTACGTCCCCGCGGCCAGGGTGGGACTGGCCGCAGCGTCACCGCAGGTGCCATGGAGCGAGCTGAAGGTGTCGCTGTTGACCAATCCGACCACCGTGGCGTCGAAGCTCGGCACGGTGCCGCCATAGGTCATCGACTTGTCGTTGGCGGTGACTGACAGCGTGGCTTGGCCGACGGTCAGCGTGCCCGGGTGGTAGGTGACCGAGTAGTTGGTCGCATCGACGCCGGTGCAGGTGATGGCGTTGGTGTACGTCCCCGCGGCCAGGGTGGGACTGGCCGCAGCGTCACCGCAGGTGCCATGGAGCGAGCTGAAGGTGTCGCTGTTGACCAACCCGGTCACCGTGGCGTCGAAGCTCGGCACGGTACCGCCGTAGCTCATCGACTTGTCGTTGGCGGTGACTGACAGCGGCGCCTGGTGCACGACGAGCGTGCCCGCGTTGTATGTGACGGAGTAGTTCGGCGAGGTGATGCCGCTACACGCGATCGCCCCGGGATAGGCGCCGGCGGGCAGCGTCGCGCCGGCGATGCTGCTGCTGCACGACCCGGCCAGCGACGCGAAGGTGTCCGGGCCGACCAGGCCGATGACCATGGCATCGAAGCTGGGCACGGTGCCGCCGTAGGTCATCGACGCGTCCTCGGCGGTGACGACCACCGCCGCGGGCGTGACGGTGAACGGGCCGTCCACGTAATCGATCTCAACCGGCGGTGAGGCGGTAAGGCCCGAACAGGTGGCACCGGACACGACCAGCCCGTTCACGACGGGCAGCGGTGGCATGCCTGCGGGTGGTGCGCAGACCAGGGTCCCGGAGAGGGTGACACCGATCTGGCTGGCGTCGTCGCCGGCGTCGAGGAACGTGGGCGTTCCGCCGTACACCTCCGTCCCGCTGACGGCGACATGGACCGCGCCCGTCACCACGAAGCCGTCGGTCACGCCGGCGAACTGGACCGTGTAGTCAGGATTGGCGAGGGCCGGGCTGTATTGACATGAGGAGCCGTCGAGTGTGTAGCTTCCCGGCTTCGGGGCGATCGGGCTGCCGCCATTCACCGTGGAACAGACGATCGTCGTCGCTGGCGGCAGGATGGGCGGGACGCTGACCGGTGCGTCGTCGGTCTCGGTGTATCTGGGCGGCCCTGTGGTGGGATTCCAGGTGCCGGACACGTTGACGGTGATGGTCGCCGGCGACACCACGAACGGGTTGGCGTCGTACTCGATGGCATAGTCGGTCGAATCGGGACCCAGGGTCAGCCCGGAGCAGGTTGTCCGGTCGATGTTGTACGTGCCCGGCGCCAGGCTGGGACTGATTGCGACGTCCCCGTCGACACCGAAGACGCTGGTGCAGGTGACCGAACCCGACACGGTCTCGCCGTCGGGTGCGTGGGCGTCCTGGGTGAAGCTGGGCAGCCCGCCGAAGGTCTGTGTGCCGCCCACAACCACCCCGACCGGCTGCGGCAGGACGTGCAGCGTGGCCGCATTGGACGTCGCGGTGCTCGCCATGTTGGTGAACACGGCGCGGTACTCGTTGCCGGTCGCGCTGAAGGGCGGATTGCTGACGAAGAGCTGCCCGAAGACGGCGCCGGGGATGTCGATGAAGGTCGCGCCGCCGTCGGTGGACACCTGCCACTGGACGGTGGGCGCCGGTGTGCCCGATGCGGCGGCGGTGAAGGTCGTGGCGTACCCCAGGGACTGCCAGAACACCGTGGCATCCGTGGGCTGCTGGGTCACCTGGGGTGCCACAGCGGGAAGGACATGGACGGTGAACGTGCCCGTCGCGGTCTCAGCGAAGGCACCGGTGACGGAGCAGGTGACCGTGGTGCCACCGGCAGGCGTATCCAGTGGAAAGCTGGACCCGGAGCTCGGCGCGCAGCTGATCGAGCGGAAGCCGTAGCTGGTGACCGGCGGATCCGTCCAGGTCACCGTGGCGCTGGTGTCGTTGGTGTACACCGTCATGTCGCTGGGCACGAGCACGGTTCCGGTGACGGTGGCGCCGGCGATCTGGTTGCTGGAGAAATCGTCACCGGTGATGTACGCGCCGGTGAGATTGGCGCCGATGAAAGTGGCGCCACTGAGGGTCGCGTCGGCGAGGACGGCGCTCGTCAGGTTCGCCTCGATGAAGTCGGCGGCGGTGAGGTTGTCGTTGGTGAAGAAGGCGCCGGTGTAGTCGCCGTAGCTGAGGTCGACGCTGTGGAGGTCGAGATTGCCGAGATCGGCGTGGGCGCACTGGGAGGCGTGGCCGGGCGTCGGGTTGGGGACGATGCAGGTCGGCAACAGGTGGAGGGTGGCGTCGTTCGAGGTTGCCGAACCCAGGGTATTGGTGAAGGTGACATGGGCCTCGGTCCCGCCGTCCGTGGACAACACCTGGTTGAACCTCAGCGTGCTCTGCCAGCCGTATTCGGAGTTCGCCGACTGGCTGGTGGCCACCGTCGTCCTGGCCGGGTCGGGGTCCGACCAGGTGGCGCCGTGGTCCGTCGAGACCTTCCATCGGGCCGTCGCCCCGGGGTAGGCGGTTCCGAATGCGGAGAACGTGCCACTGCCGCCCACGGGTGCGTTGACGTCACTGACAGTTGCGGCCATCGCCGGCGCGTGGTTCACGAACGCGTTGACCTCATGACTGGTCACGCTGCCGAGGACGTTGCTGACCACCACCCGGAACGGACCTTGGCAGAACGTGCAGGTCAGGTCCAGGTTCGGCCCGGTCCAGATGGTGGTCCACACGCCGCCATTGAGGTCCTGCCACTGCTCGGTGGGGGCGGGATCGCCGGAGTCCTTCACGCTGAAATGGGCGTTGCCCGGCGGATAGCTGGTCACCGAGTCGACCGGCGCCACGGTGATCTGCGGGGCCGTGCCCATCGTCTGCGAGTAGGCGGAGGATGTGCTTCCCGTGTACCCGGTGGTGCCGAAGCTGGTGTCGCCGCTCCCACTGTAGGTGCCTGTCACCGCCCATACGCCCGGTCCGAGCGTGTAGTTGACGAGGGCTGAGCCGCCGCTCACCGCAGCCGTGCCCATGTCGACCGTGGTCGCACCCTGGGTTGCCACGAAGTGCACCGTCCCGGCGGACGGAGCCGCCGGTGAATGGCTGGCGACGGTCGCCTCGTAGGCCACGGACGAGGAGGTCGGCGACGGATTCGGCGACGACGCCACCGTGGTCGTCGTCGTCCACACTGCCGGAGTGAAGGTGATCGACGGTGTCGTACCGGTGGGGGCGACGCTCCCTGACACGTCGGTCGCCGTGGATTCGACGCCGCTGCTGCCGCCACCACCGCCGCCGCCGCCGTCGCCACCCGAGCCACCGCCGCCGCCGCCGCCGAACCAGCCGCCGCCGCCGCCGCCGCCTGAATAAGCGCCGCCGCCACCACCGGACAGCGCGCTGCCGTTCCCGCCCTTGTCGCCGGTGCCGAAGACGCCACCGTGGCCACCGGGGCCGCCGGTCCCGCCGGCGGTCGAGGTGCCGCCACCGCCACCGCCGCCGGCCTCGGACTCGTTGCTGCTCGCGTTGTTCCCGCTGCTGCCGTTGGGGTATCCGGCGTCGCCGCCCGTCCCGCCTGGTCCACCGATGTCGCCGGCGCCACCGCCACCACCGCCGCCGGCGACCATGATCGGGTTCATGCCGCCGCACGCATTGCCGCCAGGCCCGTAGATCGCCGACGCTCCGCCGCCGGAACCGCCATTGGCGTCCGGGCCGGTGGGGGCACCGCCCCTGCCGACGTTGGCGACGTCGGCTTCCAGGTTGTCGCCGGCATTGACCGGAAGCCGTGCCGAGAGGCTCGCGCCGCGCCCCCCGACGCCGCCGCCGTGGCCGTCGTATTCCCCTCCCGTTCCGCCCTGGTCGCCGATCGCGGTGACGTCGACCGCGACGACTCCGGTGGGCACGGTGTACACGCCGCTGGGACAGCCGCCGGTGCCCTTGAAGAACTGCGTGGTGAGGCTGTCGGCATGTGCCGTCAGCGGCGGAGATGTCGGGAAGACACCGAGCCCGCTGGCGACGACGGCGAGTGCGCCGAAGCCAGCCGGAATCCATCGCGAGCGCATGTGCGCACCCCCTGTCTCAGGCTCTCCGGGGTGAGCCTGCCTAGCCGATTCTCATCGCGGCACGTTGCCGCCGGCGGCCAGGAGGCGGGCTGCTGGGTGCCTACTGGACGATGGCCGGAATATTTACCGGTCGATGTTCAGTTTGTCAAGCAAGACTTGTATAGTCGCCTGGCAGACATGCCCAGACTCGCCGCGGGTCGCTCCACGCACCTGACTCCCGAGGAGATCGCCGCGGAGGCCCTGCGCCAGTTCGACGCCGGTCCCGCCGAGCCGACCCTGCGCAGCCTGGCCGCGGCACTGCGGGTGGCACCTGCGGCCATCTACCACCACTACACGTCGCAGGCGGCCATCTTCCAGAAGGCCTGCGAGCTGGTCTGGAACGAGGCCAGCATGGAGACGCTGCGCATCCTTCCGCGTCCGTTCAGCAGCCCCCCGGTCGACGTGCTCGTGGCGGTCGGCCTGGGCACGCGGCGGACCTGGTTGCGCCATCACCGGTTGTCCCGCCACATGGCGGGCACCCCGCAGAGCAACGAGTTCAGCAGCAATGCCCTGGGCCTGCTGGCCAGCGTCTTCGAGGCCATGGGCCTGACGCCGGAGCAGGCCGGCAGAGCGTTCCACGCCTACGCCTCCTTCATGGTCGGCGCGGTGCTCTTCGCGGCCGCCAACCGCACCGCCAACGAACAGCTCGCCCTCGGCACCATCGGGCCGCGCAAGCGCTTCCGCACTGAGCCGACCGCGCGGGCACGGACCCACTCCGGCGAGCGGACGCGCGCCGAGATCGACAGCATGATGGAGCTGGCGGTGGTGGATCCCCAGCGCGACGAGGAGCTCTACGTCGCCGGGCTGCGCTGCCTCATCGAGAGCCTGGCCGCCGCCCCTCCGGGTGACGATCCGCCGCAGCGGCCGGGTTCGGTGACCCTGCCGGGTTCGCCGCACCGCCCTCGCTGACAAGAAGGCTGGCACCGTCTGAGAGCTACCTATTTTGGTCTACGGAACACAGGAAATAGATGCGTCTCGGGCTGACCTCTGCTCGCTGTGATTCTTGCTGTCACCTTTCTCGCGGCCGGCCCCCCAGCGAACGCCAACGGTCGTCGCGAGGACTGTCGGCCTCGAAACGACGCGCCGCGGCGACGAGTTGGGCTCGTCGGATGCGCTTCGCGAGGTGCCTGATGCAACCATTGGGCGATGGAACGGGAGCTTTCCTTCCGAGCCGACCTCTATGGCGGAACCGCCCCCTACTACGACTGCTACCGACCGCCCTACCCCGATGCGCTGTTCGATGACCTTTGTCAGCGCCTCCCAGTGTCGGGCGCCGGCCGATTGCTGGATCTGGCGTGCGGTACCGGCCAGATGGCCCTTCCGCTTGCCAGGCGTTTCACTGAGGTCTGGGCGGTGGACCAGGAGCTGGGGATGGTCGCCTACGGGCGGGACAAGGCCGAGGCCGCCGGGGTTACCAACATCAGGTGGGTGGCAGCATCGGCCGAGACGGTGACCTTGGCGGGGAGATTCGAGCTGGTCGCGGTGGGCAACGCGTTCCACCGCTTCCACCGTGCGGTTGTGGCGGAGCGGGTGCACTCCTGGCTGCAACCTGGTGGCGGACTCGCCTTGGTATGGGGCGGCCTTCCGTGGGAAGGGGTGGAGGCGTGGCAGCGGGCGGTGACTGCCTTGCTCAAGGGTTGGGTGGCGAAGGTAGGGGCGACCGACCGGGTGCCGAGCGGGTGGCAGCAAGTGATGGATCGCCACCCGCATGAACAAGTGCTCCTCGAGGCGGGCTTCGAGTACGTGGGCAAGTTCGAGTTCGTCGTCGAGCAAGCCTGGACGGTGGAAACGCTCACGGGATTCGTGTACTCGACGTCCTTCCTCAACCGGGACGTGCTTGGCGACCGGGCGACCGCCTTCGAGCGCGATCTTGCCGAGGTACTGCAGTCCCACGTACTCGACGGGGTCTTCCACGAATCGACTCGGTACGCGTATCAGCTGGCTCGCAAGGCCTAGCCGTGCGGTCGGCGCTCGTCGGAACGCCCCAGACGCCCACCCATCCAGCGACGAGCGGAAGCTGGCTTCACCAAACCGGACGTGCTCAAGCCCTGAGCGCGGTGTGGCCTGGAGCTCGATCGAAGCCCACCCGACTCATTGCAGGTGGAGGCGCCGCGATGTCGAGGTTGGCGACTCGGCCAAGCCCGCAGCGATCAGCTTGTCATCCGCGCTGACAAGCGTTATCCCCAGGGCCTGAGCTGAGGCGGCCCAAGCGGCGTCGTAGAAGGTGAGTTGGTGTGTTGCGCCGATAACCGACGCGTCGCGGAGCCATGCTGACGTGGTGATGAGCGGTGTCCCGCATATCGCCACCAGGTCGTCGAGTTGGTCGGCGATGTCGGACGCAGCCCACCGAAGGCGAGTGAGTAGCACGTTGCCGATCTCGTACAACGCCAGGTCGATGATCCGGGCCTCGAGTTGGCCGCGCTGATGTGCGTCACGGATCAGACGAGCCTCCGTGAGCTCCGTTTCGCCACTTCCGTGAAACCACTTGATGAGGACCGATGTATCGACGAGCAACGTCGTCAATGCGCGGTCTCTCGATCCGCCCTGATGAGGTCGGCGGCGTCGAACGATCCGGCAGCGCGGAACCGGCGCTCCGAGCGAGCGATGGCAGCGGCGACCTCATCGGGGTCGCGCCGGCTCAATTCGCGTTGGAGTGCTGCAGCGAGCAGCCCGCTGCGGGTCATCGACCGCCTGCGAGCCTCGCTGTCGAGGCGCTGGAGGAGATCCTCGGGAAGAGAGATCATGACTTTGGACATACCTGGAGTATACCCCGGCTTATAGCCCGGGCGTGCCCCCGGCACGTCTCCACTGAGGGCTGCCGCCCGCGACGGTGAATCGCCCAGCGCTCCTCGCCGGGTCTGGGAAGGCGCAGAGGGTGCGCCTTCCCAGGGTGAACGCGATCCCCTGAGAAGCCATCCTGCCGCGCCGGGCTTGACCGCAACCACTCGGTTGCTATATCATCGCAACAGATGAGTTGCTACATGCAGGAGAGCCGCGATGGGGTTTCCTGACCGGATCGAGCGGAGCTTGGAGCTCGCTCACCCGCCGGCGAAGGTCTGGGCCGCGCTGACCACCTCCGAGGGTCTGTCCGCCTGGTTCGGCGACAGGGCGACGATCGACCTGCGCCCGGGAGGGGCGGCTCAGATGACGTTCAGGAGCGGGGTGACGGTCGACATGCGGATCGAACGGGTCGAGGAGGCGGCGGTGTTCGGGTTCACCTGGCGGCTCCCCGACCTGCCCGACGACGATCCTCGCCGGACCTATGTCGAGTTCACCCTCGAAGAGGCGGGTGCCGGCACGCGGCTGCGCGTGGTCGAGAGCGGTTTCGCGCTGCTGCCCGACGACACCCGCCGAGCGACCTACGACAGCCACGCCGAGGGGTGGGCGAGCGAGCTCGGCGAGCTGGCGGGCTACCTCGATGCCGCCTGATGTCGAGGCGATCGCCGAGCAGGTCTTCGTGGCCTTGGCCGACCCCACTCGGCGAGCGATCCTGGCAACGCTGGCGGCACAGGGACCGGCCACCGCCACGGACCTGGCCGACCGTCTACCGATCACGCGCCAGGCGATCGCCAAGCACCTCGTCCTGCTCGCCGACGCGGGTCTCGTGACCCCCGAGCCCGGCGAGCGGCGGCGGATCCGCCACCGGCTCCACGCCGCGCCCGTGCAGGTGGCGCAGCAGTTCCTGGCCGCCTTGGCCCACGACTGGGACGACCGTCTTGAGGCGCTGCGCGACCACCTCGACAGGTCCGCCCCTGTTCTCACCACGACAAGCAGCAAATCGGAACAAGAGGAATCATCGCAATGACAAGCACCGAGCAACTCTCCGCAACCGCGACGGACTACCAGACGACCATCCGCGTGAAAGCATCGCCCGACGCCCTCTTCGATGCGCTCACCACCACCACCGGGCTCGCCGCGTGGTGGAACCCGGCCACCGGTGCCGGCGAGACCGGCGGCGAGCTCAGGTTCGTCATGAACGCCCCCGAACCTCTGGTGATTCACGTCGACGAGGCGACCAAGCCGACGTCGGTGCGATGGACCGTCACCGACTGCCCGTTCCTCCCCGACTGGATCGGGACCAGGCCCACGTTCACCATCACCACGGTCGACGCCGACACATCCGAGCTCCACTTCCGCCACCAGGGACTGCGCGAGGAGTTGGAGTGCTTCGACATGTGCACGCGCAGCTGGACCCATTACATGACGAGCCTGCGTGACTACCTCGAGGTTGGCAGCGGAAGCCCGTTCGGGAGCACCGGCGACAGAGCTCGCCGCGAAGCACAGGCGCGAGTAACTGAGATGTCCATCCATCAGGAAACGCTCGTCGCCGCACCGCCTCAGCAGGTGTTCGAGCTGCTCACCAGCGGCAGCCTGTTCGGCGCTGCAACTTGCCAGCCGGCCGAGATCACAGACCGCGAAGGCGATTCCTTCGCGCTCTTCGGTGGTCGGGTGGAGGGCCGGCAGATCGAGCTCGTGCCGGGCCAGCGGGTCGTGCAGGCGTGGCGTTTCGGCGCCGCGCATCCTTCGCCCTGGGAGCCAGGCGTCTACTCCACGGTTCGTTTTGCGCTCGAGCCGGCCGGCGATGGAACGCGACTCGTGATCGATCACGCTGGCATCCCGGCGGAATGGATCGAGCACATCTCGCTGGGTTACCCGGCCTTTTACCGGGACCCGATTGTGAATTTCTTCGCCAACTAGTCGACGTCCACCGCCTTTCCCGAAACGAACCGGCCCGGGCCATCTCTGGCCCGGGCCCGTGGGGCCTGGCGATCGGGAGTCGGTCGTCCACCGGTCCGGCGGGCTGGGGGTACATTCGTCGACATTCCTCGGGGAGGGGCTCGCCCACTGGGAGAGGTGGTGTGGGGGAGAGGGTCCCCCGCATCGGCGGCGTAGCCGCTCCGCCGATTCCCCGATCGTCGTGGCGTCTCTGGGGGGCGAAGTGTGTATTGGCAGTTCTGCTTTGGCCTGGCCCAGGTCCGTCAGAACTCCGGGGATGGCCAGGCGAGGCGTGACGGCCTGACAGAGCCATCCCCAGCCGGTTACATGTGGCCGTGGCGAACGGGACCGGCTGGTTCGTAGGTGCCGATGACGATGCCGAGCTTGGTCGTCTTGAGGTCGACAGGGCGCATCGTCGCCGGGAGGATGCCGTCGTTGAACAAGCGGCGACTGGAGCCGAGCACCAGCGGGAATGTCATGAGACGGAAGGTGTCGACGAGTTCGTGCTGCAACAGCGTATGGAGCAGGTGGCCGCTTCCCCAGATCTGCAGCTCATCGCCGGCTTCGTCCTTCAGCGCCTGCACCGCCGCGACGACGTCGCCGGTCAGTAGGCGCGCGGTGTCAGGGTGCTCACCGCGCCACATGGCGTCGGCCTGGCTCAGCGAGTTGGATACGACGTACTTGGGCAGCGAGTTGATCGTCGTGGCGATGGGGTTGGCGGGGTCCGTCTGATCAGGCCAGTAGCCGCGGAAAATATCGAACATTCTGCGACCGAATAGGAATGCACTGGCGTGGCTGTTGAGCTCGGTGACGAACTCGCCGAACAGGTGACCACGCTGGCGCAAGCAGCTAATCCCGGCGGCTGAGCAACCTCAGACCGGCGCCGTGCAACTGGGGCGGCGCCACGCCGGCCCACTTTTCGCAAAGCGGGCGACGGGACGTAGCGAAGCTGTCGCACCCCGGCGTCGAGGCCGTTCTCGCCGGCCCGGCGGGGACCAGCGTTCGTACGATCCGGGCGCTTCAGCCGGCTCATCAGGACGAAGCCGCTCTCTTTTCACCATGCCCTCGATCACGCCACCGCACCTGCCCCGACGCCTGGGGACGCGCCTGCGCGTCGTCTCGCTGCTGCTGCTGGCGCCGCTCGTCGCGGTCGCCGGCGTCAGCGTGCTGGCCCTGCTGGTGAGCCGCTCCTCGTCGCGGTCGGTGGACACGCGCTGCAGGAGGACCGCCAGGTCGCCGTGGTGCGCGCCGACGTCGAGCAAGTGATCAGCCTAGGGGCGAGCTTCCTCGCCACCGGCGACCCGGAGGACGTCTTCGGCATGGCCGGCGCATCGTCCCAGGTCGACACGCAGCTGCAGGCGCTTACCGACATGACGCCGCTGCGGCCCTCCGTCCCCGGTGAGCTCGCCGACGTGCAGCGCGCCTGGCGGGCGAGCGCAACCATCCGCCAGGAGGTGGCCGCCTGGGCCCCGTACCAGGACCCCGCCGCGGTGCAGCGCATGGCGGATCGCTTCACCCAGTCGCTGCTGCCCATGACCCACGCGCTCGACCACATCAGCGTGGCTAACGACGCGGCCCTGGCCACGCTGCGCAGCGACCTCGACCGCGAGCAGAGCGCGTCCGCCATCGCAGTCGGGCTGGCCCTGATCGTCGGCGTCGGGGCGGCGCTGACCCTCTCCGGACGCCTCTCGCGCTCCATCCTGGGTCCTCTCAAGCGCCTCCACGTTGCCACCGAGCGTGTCGCCGCCGGCGAGTCCGCCGGCCGCCTGGCCACCGACAGCGACGACGAGCTCGCCGAGCTGGCCGCCGCCTTCAACGCCATGGCCGATCGCCTGGCCGAGCGGCAGCAGGCGGTGGACCTGCGCGAGCGGCGCCTCGCCGCGCTGGTGGAGAACGCCAGCGACGGCATCCTGCTGGTCTCCGGCGACGGCACCATCGACTTCGCCACGCCATCGCTGCGCCAGGAGTTCCAGATCAACGAGGGGGAGTCGTCGACCCTCGTCGACCGGGTGCACCAGGACGACCTGGAACGCGTGCAGCGCGTCTGGGAGCGAGTGCTCTCCGAGCCGCGCGCCACCGCGCAGCTGGAGTCGCGCCTGATGCACGCCGACGGCACCTGGCGCCACGTCTGGACGCGCCTCACCAACCTCCTCGAGGATCCCGCCGTCAACGGCATCGTGCTCAACATCACCGATGTCAGCGAGCGGCACCACTACGAGCAGCAGCTGACCTGGCAGGCGCTGCACGATCCCCTCACCGGCCTGGCCAATCGCGAGCTGCTGCGCCGCCGGCTGGACAGGACGCTGGACGACCGCGACGCCGCGCCGCGCGACCAGAGCCTGCTCTACATCGACCTCGACGACTTCAAGCGGGTCAACGACACCCTGGGACATCCCAGCGGCGACGCCTATCTCACCGCCGTGGCCACGCGCATCAGCGAGGCGGTGCGTCCCCAGGACCTGGTGGTGCGCATCGGCGGCGACGAGTTCGCCGTGCTGCTCGACGGTGTCTCGGCTGAGCAGGCGGTCGCCGCCGGTGAGCGCGTCCTGGCTGCCCTGCAACGCTCATTGGCCGTCGCCGATCGCGAGCTGATTCCCAGCGCCTCGATGGGCGTGGCCACCGCCGGCGTGGAGTCCACCACCCTGGAGTCGCTGCTCGGCGACGCCGACCTGGCCATGTACTTCGCCAAGCGCCGCGACAAGGGAGGCCTGTGCACCTTCGAGGCCTCGATGCGGCGGCAGCTGGTCGAGCAGGTGCAGCTGGGCGAGGACCTGCGCGCCGCCCTGGACGCCGGCACTCTGACCGTTGCCTACCAACCGGTGGTGCGCTTGCGCGACGGCAGCCTGGCCGCCGTGGAGGCGCTGGCGCGCTGGCAGCATCCCGTGCACGGCGCCATCCCGCCGTCGGTGTTCATCCCGCTCGCCGAGGACCTGCGCCTGGTCGCGCGCCTCGACGAATGGATGATGCGCACCGCCTGTCTGCAGCTGCGCGCCTGGATCGACGCGGGGCTCAAGCCCATCCGGGTTGCCGTCAACATTTCGGGGAGCGAGCTGGCCAACCCCGCGCTGCCCAGCCGCGTGGCGACAATCCTGGCCGAAACCGGCCTGCCGCCGGAGCTGCTCGAGCTGGAGCTCACCGAGTCCGTCGCCGTCGCTGAGTCGGCCGGGGAGCTGGCCGTGGTGCACCAGCTCAAGGATCTTGGCGTGCACCTCAGCATCGACGACTTCGGCACCGGCTACTCGGCGCTGGGCCGCCTGCAGAGCCTGCCCTTCGACACCCTCAAGGTGGACAAGGCGTTCGTCGACGGCCTCGGTGATGCGGACCAGGGTGTCACCCTGGTTGAGACAATCCTGGAGATGGGGCGGGCGCTCGGCCTGGAGGTGATCGCCGAGGGCGTGGAGTCAGCCACGCAGGCCAGCTTCCTGCGCGAGCAGGACTGCACCCTGGCCCAGGGCTACTACTTCAGCCATCCGGTTGCGGCGGAGCTCATCGAGGCCATGCTGCAGATGGACGACGCGGCGGTCCCCCTGTAGCCTCGACTGCGGGGTCAGGCGCGGCAGCCGCGTCCCGGGCGCAGCGCGGCGGCGAGCGGGCATTGCCCCGCCAGCGTTTGTGCCGATGCTGTCAGGATCGTGTGGCGCTCCCTGCGCTGGTTCGAATCCCCGCGGCTCCACATTCGCGCGGGGACTCCGCGACCACGCGCAAGTGCGGCCCGGCGCTCACCTGACCCGTGCGGTGGCCTCTCCCTGCCAGACGTCGATCACTCTGATCGCGGTGCGCTCCGGCTCCGGCGGCACCTGGCCGCCGAAGGCGGCGGAGAGCAGCGGGTGCACCACGGGATGGAGTCGCTCCTCGCCGAAACGGTCGCAGTCCTCCTTGGACTCCCAGACGTCGACGTAGCGCAGGCCGCCCTCAGGCCGTTCGAAGGCCAGATGGACGACCAAGCCACTCGGAGGCGTGGGGCCCAAGCCGTCGATGATGCGCTTGTAGGTGGCGGCGTCGATGGGCACGTCCTGAATGTAGGCGTAGGTCATGGCTTCCTCTTCCTTATTTGAACCGAACCTGGATCGGATGAAATAATGCAGCAGCATGGGCGAGACAGTCAAGCGGCGCTATGACGCCAGCTCCCGCCAGGCGCGGTCGGCGCAGACGCGACAGCGCATCTTCGAGGCGGCTCGCGCCCTGATCCTCGCCAACGGCTACCACGCCACCACCATCGCCGCCATCGCGGCGCGGGCAGGGGTCAACGTCGACACCGTCTACCAGCTTGCTGGGCGCAAGCCCGTGCTGCTGCGCGAGCTGATCGAGCAGGCCATCTCCGGCAGGGGCGCGGCGGTGCCGGCGGAGCAGCGCGACTACGTCGAGGCCATCCGCGCGGAGCCCGACGCAGCGCGCAAGCTGGCCATCTACGCGCGCGCCGTGCGCCGCATCCAGGAGCGAATGGCGCCGCTCTTCCTGGCCCTGCGCGATGCCTCCGCAACGGAGCCGGAAGCGTACGAGGTGTGGCGGGAGATCAGTGAGCGGCGCGCCGCCAACATGCGCCTCTTCGTCCGCGACGTGGCTGCCGCCGGCGGCCTGCGTCCCGGGCTGAGCATCGAGGAGGCGGCGGACACCGTGTGGGCCATGAACAGCTCCGAGCTCTACGTGCTGCTCACCGGCGAACGGGGCTGGTCGCCGCGGCGCTTCGAGCGCTGGCTGGCGGAGAGCTGGCAGCGCCTGCTTCTGCCTTGACCACAGTGGCACCATCCGCTCGGCGGACAGCCGTCACGGCGAGGTCGCGGAGCTCACCGACAGGTCGTGGAAGAGCACAGCACCGGTCCCCGTGTCGGCCGCCGGTGAGAGGGCGAACAGCGCGTACGAGTTGCCGCCGGCCACGTTCTCGATGGAATCGTCGACGCTGGCCAGCTGGGTGCCGTTGGCCGAGAGCGAGAGCCGGTTGACGTTGCTGTCGCCCTCCGGCGTGACGCAGGCGGCGTCGAGGGTGATCGGCCAGGACACGTTGAAGGCCGCGTTGCCCTTCTTGAGCAGCGTCTGGTTGCCCGCCTTGACCTGCACGATGGCGTAGTCGCCCTTGCGGTCGACGACCAGCAGATAGGTGTTCTTCTCGTCGAGGCCGCGGCAGGCCACGCCCGCGTAGAGATCGTTGGCCTGGGGCTCGTCGATCTTGACGCGGATGTCGAAGCTGTCCGGGATTCCGTGGAAGTCGAGCGGCGTGCTGAACGTGTAGCCGCCGCCGGCCTTGGTGACCTCGAGCGTGATGCCCGATCCGTCTTCGTGCACGTTGGCGCTGCTGGCGCCGAAGTCCCGCGACGGCGTCTTCAGCGTCGAGCTGAACACAACGTCGCCGACACTGATGTCGTCGCTGCCTGTCGCACTGCTGTCGGTGCTGTCGCTGCTCGTCGACGACGACGCCTGCGGCGTGGGGGTCGTGGTGTGGTTCCCGCCGCCGCCGCCGCAGGCGGTGAGCACCGCGGCCATGGCCAGCAGGGGGAGAGGGGCGAGGGCACGGCGCCGGAGCCGGGGCGGAGCGAGCACGGGGTGGATCGTCATGCGGCGGGATGGTAGTTCGCATCCGATCGGTGTGCCCGCTTTCTTCACAGGCGTTTGTCGAGATGCGACGGTCCCCGTGGCGACGGGCCGCGGTGGCACGGGTACACTTCCCCGCTCGTGGGCAAGCAGGTGCGTGTGCTGGCGATCGACGGCGGCGGCGTGCGCGGCATCATCCCGGCGCTGGTGCTGGCCGAGCTGGAGCGCCGCACCGGCAGCACGGTGGGCCGCATGTTCGACTTCATCGCGGGCACCTCGACCGGCGGCCTGGTCGCCCTGGGCCTGGCCATGCCGGACGAGCGGGGCGAGCCGGCGCTGCGCAGCGCGCGGATCATCGAGATGTACGAGCGCGCGGGGCAGAGCATCTTCGTGCGCGGTTCGCGCAACCCCATGCATCCGCTGCTGCACGAGCGCTATGCCTCCGAGCACATCGAGCGCACTCTCGACGCCTACTTCGGCGACACGCCGCTGAGCGCCGCGGCGGTCGACGTGCTGGTGACCAGCTACGACCTGCTCAGCCGCGAGGTGGTGCTGCTGAGCAGCTCGGCGGCGCGGCGGGACGCCAGCCTGGACCTGCCCATGCGGACGGCCGCGCGGGCCACCTCGGCGGCGCCCACCTACTTCCATCCCGTGCCACTCCAGCTCGGCACACCGCCCCGCCAACGCCTGCTCATCGACGGCGGCGTCTTCGCCAACAACCCGGCGATGTGCGCCTACGTCGAGGTGCAGCGCCGCTGGCCGGGCGCGCAGGTCAGCCTGGTCTCGCTGGGCACCGGTGATCCCTCGCGGCCCTACCCGGAGCACGAGGTGCGCGACTGGGGCCTGGCCCACTGGGCGCGCTCCATCCTCCACGTCGTGCTCGACGGCGCCAGCGAGGTGGTCCACCTCCAGCTCCGCGAGCTGCTCGACCCGCGACGCTACTTCCGTCTCCAGGTCGAGCTGCGCCAGGCCAACGACCACCTCGACGACGCCACCGACAGCAACATCGAGCTGCTCCGCGCCGAGGCCCAGCGCCTCATCGCCGAGCGCGACCGCGACCTCGACCTGGTCTGCGCCGCCGTCGCCGGCTGAGCCCCGCTCGTTCGGGCCTTTCCTGGCTGGAACTGGCTGAACCGGTTCGCCTCGCCCTGGCACGGGCGCGCGCCTCCTGAGCCGCAGCGGGTTCGTCAGACGTCGGGCTCGAAGAGCCCGTGCTCCATGGCGAACAATGCCGCGCCCGCGCGCGTGCTGCGGCCGATCTTGTCGTAGATGTGGGCGACGTGGTGGCCGACGGTCTTCTCGGCGATGAAGAGGCTCGCCGCCATCTGCCGGTTGCTGCGTCCGAGGCAGATCAGGCGGAGCACCTCCACCTCGCGATCGCTGAGCCCCGCCGGCAGCTCGCTGCGCGGCCTGCGTCGCACGTGTCCGGCTGCTTCGAGCACGCATTCGCAGGCGCGGCGGTCGAAGCGTCCGGCATCGGCGTCGGCGCGGAGGGCAGCCGCGGCGTCGTCCGGTGCGAGCGCCGGGCGGTGAGGCCGCTCCTGGGTCATCGCCTGGTACGCGTCCGCAGCGGCCAGCAGGCGCGCCGCCGGCGCAAGCTGCGCGCCTGCGCTGCCGCGGTGATAGCCGGAGCCGTCGCTGCGCTCGTGGTCGGCCGACGCGAGCGCGGCGAGCGGTCGCAATGCCTCGGCACGGGTGAGGATGCGATCGGTGTAGTAGGGGTGCAGGCGCACGCGCTCCCACTCGGGTGGTGTGAGCTGTCCGGCCTTGTCCCAGATGCCGTTGGGCACGGCGACGCGACCGAGGTCGTGGAGCAGCGCGGCGCGACGCAGCATGACGATGTCGCCGGTCGCGACGCCGGCTGCACCACCGGCGCTCTCGACCAGTGTCGCCACGCCTGTCGAGTGGCCCGTGGTGAAGGGCGACTTGAGGTCGGCGAAGTCGGCGAACGCACGCGCCAGCTCGTCGACGCGCGCCGCGGGGATGCACACATGCGGCTCGGGCTCAGCCGCCAGCGCTGCGTCCCACACCGATCCCTCCGGCAGCGCGCCGAGGATGTCGCCGCACACGTCGAGGAAGAGGTCGGCGACCACCGGGTCGTAGCCGTGGCATCGGCGCTTGCGGATTGCGTCGCGGCAGGCGTCGAGGCCGCCGAGGCGCTCGAAGAACTCACCGTCGTGCGCCACCTGGAGGACGCGCATCGGCCGGGTGAGCTGGTCGCCGCGCAGGCCGGCTGGGCCGCCCTTGCCGTCCCAGCGTTCCAGTGTCTGCCCCAGGCCGGCGATCACCCCGGGCGCCAGGCTCATCCGCTGCGCCAGGCAGATCGCCGCCTCGCACTGCGTCGCGGCGGTGTGCGCGAAGCGCGCCCGCCCGTCGCGCATCATCGCCGCGACCAGCGCCGCACGCTGCCGCATCGGCAGGCCCCTGCCGACCTGGCGGATGAAGCTGGCCATCACCTCGCCCATCGGGCTGGCGGGAAACACCGCCGCCGTGGTGCGAAAGGCGATCTCGTCGCCACCGACGTAGCCCGCGAAGTCATGTGCGTGCGAGGTGCAACCGACGTGCTGCAGCAGCGAGAGGTAGTAGAGATCACGCAGCTCACCCGCGTCGCAGCCGGCGGCCTCGCCGAGTCGCAGTGCCACCAGCGCGGCGCGCATCGCGCGTTCCACCGGCTGGCCCATGCCAAGGTCGGTGGCCAATGAGAGGGAGGCGATCAGCTCGGCGAGCCGCACCTCCCTCGTCGCTTCGTTCACGCGCTGAGGATAGGGCGCGGCGCCTCCGCTGCGACGATCGCCAGGGTCTTCGCCAGCGATCGCTGCTGCACCCGCGATCCCACCAGCGCCATCAGCGCGCCGACGATCCGGCCGCGGGGACCGCGAGCCCGCCGGCTGACGGAGACCTCGATGTGGCAGCCGCCGTCCGGCAGCGGGCTGACGCGCAGCTCCCAGGTCCCGCCCGGCTGGAACACGTTGGAGTCCTGCACCGTCGCCCGCACCGTGCCCGGTTGCGACCAGTCGTAGGACTCGCGTGCCCACACCCCGCCGAACACCGCGCTGCCCTCGGTGACCTCGGCGCGCGTCGCGCTGAGGCTGTGCACGCGGTAGACGCGTGCGTCGATGGCCGGCCACAGGCGGGGACGGCGGTCGCTGAAGTCGATCGCCGCGTCGAGCACGACGTCGGCGTGGAGTTGGCTGTCGAGTGCGAAGCTGAAGGTGGCCATTGCAGGTGCTCCTACTTCGCCTGCTCCGGCTGCGGTGCGGCGTAATAGGCGACTTCGAAGCGCTCCACTGTCGGCGCTCCTGTGGCGCCGATCTCGGTCGCGCCCTCTCGGCGGAACTTGCCCGCGACGTCCTCGCTGGCCCGGAGCGCATCCTCGCTCTCCCAGAAGGTGAGCCCGAGGTTGTTGCCGGTGGTGCGGTCGACGAGAAGCAGGGCGCCGAGGAAACCGTCGACCTGCCGCATCGCAGCGACCATCGCCTCATAGGACGCGGCTGCCGCCGTGGCGACGGTGGAGGGGTTGGCGGGGATGCGGGTTGTCCTGACGTGCATGTGCTCGCTCCTGGTGGGTGATGCGCCGGCCGAGGTGCCGGACTCCAACGGTAGGGAGCTGTCGAGCCGCCGCCATCGGGTGTTCGCCCTATTCCTCACGCGCGCTGTCCCGTCCTCCCGGCCGCAGCGTGGTAACGAGGCTCCCCGTGAAACCAATGTCGCCCCTATCCTGAGCAGCCTCATGGATCCGGTCCTGATCGCCAGCCTCGAGGCGGCCGTCTCCGCAGCTCCAGACGACGTGGCCTTGCGCCTTCACCTCGCCGATCTGCTGTCGGGCGCCGGCCGGCACGCCGACACTCTCGCCCACGCGCAGCGCGTCCTCGCCACCCAGCCGGCGCACCTTCGCGCCCTCGAGCTGGCGAGCCGGGCCAGCGAGGCGCTGGGTGACCGGTCGCTCGCCGCGCAGTATCGCCAGCTCCATGACGCGCTGGCTGGAAACGCGTCCGCTGCCGGGCCTGCCGACGACGACGCAGAGCAGGAGGGACCCACCATCCCCACTCCGCTGGCACGCCGTCCGAGGCTGGATCCCACCGCGGCAGGGGACGGTGGTGGCGGCCCCATCGCCCTCTCGGTCATCCCCGGTCGCGACGACGACACCGACGACAGCGAGATCGAGCGCCCCCGCATCACCCTCGACGACGTCGCCGGCATGGAGCAGGTGAAGCGTCGCCTCGACACCGCCTTCCTCTCCCCGATGCGGAACCCGCAGATGCGCGAGCTGTACGGCAAGTCGCTACGCGGCGGGCTGCTGCTGTACGGGCCGCCGGGCTGCGGCAAGACGCACATCGCGCGAGCCACCGCTGGGGAGCTGGGCGCGCACTTCCTGGCCGTCGGGCTCGCCGATGTCCTCGACATGTGGCTGGGACAGAGCGAGCGCAACCTCCACAACCTCTTCGCCGGCGCCCGCCGGGCCGCGCCCTGCGTGCTGTTCCTCGACGAGGTCGACGCCATCGGACAGAAGCGCAGCCTGTTGCGCCACTCCGCCGGTCGTGGCGCCGTGGTCCAGCTTCTCACCGAGCTGGACAGCGTCGGCTCCGACAACGAGGGCGTTTTTGTCCTCGCTGCCACGAACGCTCCGTGGGACGTGGATCCCGCGCTGCGCCGACCCGGCCGGCTCGACCGCACCCTTCTGGTGCTGCCGCCCGACAAGCCGGCGCGGCAGGCGATCTTCGAGCTGCATCTGCGCGATCGTCCCCTCGCGCCGCGCATCGACCTCGCCTCGCTGGCCGCGCGCACCGAGGCGTATTCCGGTGCCGACATCGCCCACGTCTGCGAGTCCGCCGCCGAGTACGCGATGCAGGACTCCATCGAGAGCGGCACGGCGCGTCCCATCGAGCAGCGCGACCTGGAGCGTGCTCTCAGCGAGATCCCGCGCAGCACCGCCGCATGGTTCGACAGCGCACGCAACTTCGCCATGTTCGCCAACGAGGGCGGCATCTACGACGAGCTGCTCGTCTACATGCGCAAGCACAAGTTGGGGTGAGGCGCTGATGCAGGGGGAGGTTCCCGTCCCGGCGGGCGGCGACAATGCCGTCGCCCTGCTGCGGCAGGGTGAGGTGCTCGTCGATCTCCGCCGCCACGGCGAGGCGGTGCCCATCCTGCAGCGCTCGATCGCCCTGGAACCGGGGAGGGCGCGCGCCTGGTGCCTCCTGGCGCTGGCCCTGCACGGCGACGGTCGCGACGCCGAGGCGCTGGAGGCAGCGGACCGCGCTGCCGCCGTCGACCCGCTCAACGAGTGGGCCCATCGCCTGCGCGCGCTGACGCTCGGCGCGCTGGGGCGCAAGGACGACGCCTTCGCCGCCGCCAACGAGGCGGTGCGTGTCGCCCCTGCGGAACCGAAGGCGCACCAGATGCTCGCCTCGGTGGCGCTCGACAACAGCATGATGAGCACCGCGCGCGCCGCGGTAACTCGGTGCGTCCAGCTGGCGCCGGACCAGGCCTATCCCTGGGGTCTGCTCGGGCGTCTGCGACTGAAGGAGGACGTGCCGGCGCAAGCCGAGGAAGCGCTCATGCGGGGCCTCTCGATCGATCCCACCGATGCGGTCATGCTGAACAACCTCGGTGTCGCCCAGCTGCGCCAGGGAAAGTGGAAGCCCGCACTCTCCTCGTTCGCCGAGTCGGCTCGCACCGACCCCACCCTCGAGCTGCCGGTGTCGAACATCGAGCGGATCATGCGCAGCCACCCGCGGGGCGGCCTGTCAACGCGACCACTGCGCTTCGTCGCCATACCGACGGTCGGGCCGATGATCGCTCTCGTCGTGCTCTCGATCTACATCTCCAGGCGCAGCATCCGCTGGGCCGCGCTGCGCCGCGAGATGAAGCGCACCATGCCAGCCCACGCCATCCGCCATCTCGACCTGCGCGTGCGCGCCGCGGTCCCCCTGTGGCCACCGCTCGTCGGCATCCTCGTCGGTGCCATCCTGCTCGGCGTTGCCGCGGGCCAACTGGCGAGCGCTCCCGGGACCGACCAGTCGGCCACCGGCACGCTGTTGGTGCTCGGCGGCCTCCTCAGCGTTTTCAACACTGTGCTGCTGGTCCGGCGCATCACTGCCCGACGACTGCGACGGGGCATGGCGCGCTGAGCGCCTCAGTGGAGTGGGGGAGGCGGAATACTGCGGGTCAGCTCGGCGATGAGGTCCAGTCGGGACGGCGGCCGCTGGCGGCGAGGAGGCGGTCGAGAAGCGGGGCGTCGTCAGGCACGGGTACGGGAGGGCCGAAGAGGCCGGGCGTTCCCTCGGGGTTGCGCGTGGCGGTGCCGTGGACGAAGGCGTAGGCGGCTTCGAGGAGGTGCGGTGGGCAGTCGTAGGGCTGGCCGGTGGCCGCGGCGATGTCCCAGCCGTGCAGGATCACCTCGTCGAGGGCGACCACGCCGGCGATCTCTGCGGGCATGTCGAGGCCACCGGCGCGGGTCATGCCGCTCCAGGCGTCCGGGTCGCGCCAGGCGCGCGCCAGGGTGGCCAGGCGCTCGGGGATGCGGGTGCGCCAGTCGTCGCCGAGATTGGCGGTGTCGGGCTTGGGCGGGGGGCCGTCGCGGCCGTCCCCGGCCCTGGTCGCCGCGCCGATGAAGGCCTGCGACAGGCTGTCGACATGGTCGAGGAGGTCGCCCACGGTGGATTCGGTGCAGGGCGTGGGCAGGGCGAGCTGGTCGTCGCCGACGCGGACGACGATGTCGCTGAGGACGCGCGTCGCGGGTTCGATGTCGAGCATGGCAACCAGGGTAGACCCGCCTTCGCGGCGGAACTCATCGGTGCGACCGGGGCCGGGCCGCGCGCATCAGCCGGCGGCAGCGCGGTCACCTCCCGGCGCGCTGCTCAGATTGTGTCGAGATCGAAGGCCGGGTTCCAGATGATCTCCCAGAGGTGACCGTCGGGATCCCGGAAGTACCCGGAGTAGATGCCCCACGGCCGGTCGCGAGGCGGGTCGGCAACCACTGCTCCGGCCGCTTGCGCCTGTGACATGACCTGGTCGACCTCGGCCCGGCTGGCCACGAGGTGGCCGAGGCTGAACTCACCGGACGTCGCCGGCGCGAGCGGGACGAGCGCGTCCTTGGCCAGCTCGGAGCGCGGGTAGATCGACAGCATGAGCCCACCGTCGAGATGGAAGACCGCCGTTGTTCCGTCGGGGTTCTGTTCGTCTCCCTTGAACTCGGTGCCGATCAAGCCTTCGGTCTGAAAGCCCAACCCGTCACGGTAGAAGGCGAGGGCCCGGTCGAGGTCCTCCACTGCAAGGGTCACGACATGGATCCGAGGCTTCACGGGAACTCCTCCTAGCAGGCGCGCGCGCCTCCGCCCGCGACGCCGGGCGGCCCGACGAGGCTGGCTCCGGCGAGGGGTGGCCCTCGCCTCGACGCAATACCGACCTGCCTGGAGCGTCTCATAAGTAACGGACCACCTCCACTCACGGTCGGCACCCCAAGGCTGGCGGAAGTTGCGTGGTTCAGCCGTCGAAGTTGGAGGACGCGCTGTATGTCGCAGGGCGCAGGGCGAAGGACACGGTTTCCGCGGATGGTGCGGGCTGGGGCAATCACGCTCACGGTGGGCATCTGGCTCGTCGCCATCCCGATGACACGGTCAGGCGCCTCGGCGTCGGCGTCGTTCACCGCGGCCGGCAGTGTCGACCAGGTCTATGCGACCGGCCTCGGGCCGAACGAGACGGCATCGCTCATCTCCCCTGACGGCACCACCTTCGCGACCCAGAACGCCGATTCGCTCGGCGGCATCCTCTTCCGCAACGTGCCGCCGGGCAACGGCTACGTCGTGCAGGACGCAGCCGGGGACCGGTCGGCGCCGCTGGTGGTGCACAACGACGATCCCGCGCCGTGGGACCCGGGCATCTACAACCAGTCGATCCCGGACAACGGCTACACCTACCTCACCACCCGCGACGGCACGACCCTGGCCATCGACGTCCACCCGCCGACCAGCCCAGCGGGCGAGCCCGGCCTGCCGCCCGGCACCCCGCTTCCCAACGGACCTGACTACCTCCCGCCCTACCCGACGCTGATCGAGTACTCGGGCTACGGCTACGCGGACCCGGCCGGCCCTGTCAACGGCATCGCCGTCCTCGCCAACCTGATGGGCTTCGCCGTCGTCGACGTCAACATGCGCGGCACCGGTTGCTCGGGCGGCGCCTTCGACTTCTTCGAGACCCTGCAGAACCTCGACGGCTACGACGTCATCGAGACCATCGCCAACCAGCCGTGGGTTCTCGGCCACAAGGTCGGCATGATGGGCATCTCCTACGGCGGCATCTCACAGCTGTTCACCGCGCAGCTCAACCCGCCGCACCTGGCGGCGATCTCGCCGCTGTCGGTCATCGACGCCACCGCGACGACACTCTATCCCGGCGGCATTCTCAACACCGGTTTCGCCGTCGCCTGGGCGCAGCAGCGCCAGCAGGAGGCGCAGCCTGCCGGTCCGAACAGCGGGCAACCGTACGCATACCAGCAGATCCAGAGCGGTGACACCACCTGTGCCGCGAACCAGGTGCTCCACGGCGAGGCCGCCGACCTGATGGCGAAGATCAACGCCAACAACTACTACAACCCGCCGGTCGCCGACCCGTTGGATCCGGTCACCTTCGTCGACAAGATCAAGGTGCCGACCTTCCTGGTCTGCCAGTGGGAGGACGAGCAGACGGGCGGGCACTGCCCGCAGCTGGTCTCGCACTTCACGGGCACGGACAAGAAGTGGTTCACCTTCACCAACGGCGCGCACATCGACTCGTTGGACCCGGCGACCTACAACCGCTGGTACGACTTCCTCGAGCTCTTCGTCGCCAACCAGGCGCCGATCGTCAACCAGGCTGCGGTCCGAGCCGCCGCGCCGGTCGTCTACCAGGCGGCGATGGGTCTGCCGCAGACGGATGTCGTCACCCTTCCGGTGGATCCCATCCAGGCGCAGCCCACCTACGACCTGGCGCTCAACGCCTTCGAGCAGCAGCCGGAGGTCCGGGTGCTCTTCGACAACGGCGCCGGAGCCGGCCCCACCGCGACCGCGTCGCCGGGTGACCCCTATCCAGGGTTCGAGCAGTCCTTCTCGTCGTGGCCGATCCCGGGCACGACCGCGCAGACCTGGTACCTCGGTGACAAGGGCAAGCTCTCCGAGCACCTCGGCAACAAGTCGGGTATCAACGAGTTCACCGCCAACGCCAACGCCCTCCCGCTCACCGACTACGGCAGCAACACCGGCGGTGGGGGCCTGTGGGGCAACGCGTCGCAGTGGGACTGGCACTGGCAGAGCAACCCGGCCGGATCGGCGGTCTCCTACGTCTCCGCACCGCTGGCGTCGGACACCGCCGTGGTCGGCGCCGGCGCCGTCTACCTCTGGGTGCGATCGTCGACTCCCGACGTGGACCTCCAGGCGACGATCAGCGAGGTCCGTCCCGACGGCAACGAGACATTCGTCCAGAACGGCTACATGCGGGCCAGCGAGCGCAAGCTCTCCACCGATTCCTCGAACCTGTTCAAGGAGCCCAGCACGTTGCTGGACCCGATCCCGACGTTCCTCCAGGCCGACGCCTCACTGATGCCGAGCGGGAGCTTCGTCCAGGTGGCCATCCCCCTCTACTACCAGGGCCATGTCTACCGTGCGGGGTCGCGCCTTCGCCTGACCATCGCCGCTCCCAACGGCGCGCAGCCCGTGTGGTCGTTCGGCCAGACGGTGCCCAGCGGCACCGCGACCGTCGACATCGCCTACTCTGCGCTGCAGCCGTCGACCCTCGTGCTCCCCGTGATCCCGGGCCTGCAGGCGCCGACACCGCTGCCACCCTGCCCGAGCCTGCGCAACGAGCCGTGCCGGCCGTACACGGCGCTCGCCAACACGGTGGTGTCGCAATGAGGCGATCGCGGAGGACATGTGGCCGCCGGCTCACCTACATGATGGGAAAGTCAAAGTAGGTGTCCGGATAGGGTTCGTCCTGCAGTGTGTAATGCCACCACTCGCAGGCGTATGCGCTGAAGCCGCAGGCCTCCATGATGGAACGAAGGGTCTGGCGGTTTCTCGCTTCGACCTGCGTGATTCCGGCTGCTCCATGATGTGAGATCGGGTCCATCAAGTCGTGGTCGCCGCCCATTGGACAGAGCTCAGCGGTGGCCAGGTGATAGAGGGTCAGGTCGACGGTGCTGCCGCGGCTGTGGCCGGACTTGGCGGCGACATATCCCTTTTCGAACATGCCCGCTCGGTCGATGTTCGGATAGTGGCGCCGCTTGGTGCGGCCGTCCTCCGGCTGTCGTGACCAGCGCAGGAAGCAGTCGACGGCGCGTTGAGGCCGATACCCGTCCCAGAGCAGCAAGCCGAAGCCAAGGGACTCGGCCTTTTGCCGGGCTCCCTCCAGGGCCGCACACAAAGCTCTCGTACCGACAATTCGATTTGCGAGGTACCCGTCGACCGGTTTGCCGGTGAAGTTGTCCCAGGTGGCGTACTTGGCATCCCACCGGACTCCGGGTGCGAACTCGTCGACAAAGACGAAGTCATCCCTCATCGGATTCGTCCTGTCAATGTCAACGAGACCAGCCGGTCGATCACGTCACCAAGCGGCAACCCTGCGGCCGCCATCATCCTCGGGTACCGGCTGTACGAGGTCATGCCGGGCAATGTGTTGACCTCGTTGAGGACCACATTGCCGTCCTTCGTGAGGAACGTGTCGACCCGGGCCAGTCCCCGGCATCCCAGGGCGCGATATATGGCCTTTGCCGTCTCCTGGACGCGCGCACGTGCCTCTGCCGGAATGTCAGCGGGAACGATCGCCGTCGAGTTTTCCGAACCGCTCTCAGGCGCAGTCTCCTGATGGATCCTGAAGAAGCCGTGAGAGAGGGCGATCCGGTCCACCTCGCCCGCAATCACCTCGAGGTCATTCCCCAGGAGCGCGCACCCGATCTCGCTGCCGGCGACCGCCTCCTCGACCAGCACCTTGGAGTCATACTGCCGTGCGGTCTCCACCGCGCTCGGGAGCTCGTCTTTTCGAGTCACCTTGCTGACGCCGAAGGAGGACCCCGAGCGGGCCGGCTTGACAAAGAGCGGATAGGCGAGCTGGTCGGGAGCGACATCCTCGTTCGCCGTGACAATCGCGAAATTCGGCGTGGCGAATCCGGCGCTTCGAGCGACGACGTAGGCAAGGGATTTGTCCATGCAGACTGCCGAGCTCTGGACATCGCAGCCCACGTAGGGGATGCCGGAGAGCTCCAACAGACCCTGCATCGCACCATCCTCGCCGAGCCTGCCGTGCAGAACGGGCAGCACCACGTCCAGCCTGATCGTTTGGTAGTGGCCCTGCTCCAGGACGAGCAACCCGTGTGCGCTGCGGTCCGGTGAGAGCACAGCTGGACGGCAACCGCTGTTCTCCCAGTTTGCGCCGGGGCCGTCGCAAAGCCGCCAGGCGCCGCTCCTGGTGATCCCGATGTAGAACGGCTGATACTTGGCGAGGTCGAGGTTGGCTGCCACCTCCCGCGCGGACTTGACGGAGATGGGATGCTCTTCGGAGCAGCCCCCGAAGATGATCCCGAGCTTCAGCCTATCCACGCGGATTCCTGCGTGCGAAGGTCAGGCAATTGAGCATCGAGTTTTCGACCGCGTCGCGAAGGGCGTGGTCAGTGTGATAGGCCGTGTGCGGAGTGATGAGGACATTCGGCAGCTCGTGGAGCTGCACCAACCATTGGTTTTCCATGGCCGTGCTTCTGCAGTCGGCGTAGAAGATGCCGTCTTCGCCTTCGAGGACATCCAGCGCCGCACCGCCCAATCGGCCGCTTTCCAACGCGCTCATGAGGGCCTCGGTATCGACAAGTGAGCCGCGCCCGGTGTTGATGATGTACGCGCCACGCTTCATCTGCTTGATGCGCCGGCGATTCAAGAGATGGTGCGTACCATCGTTGAGCGGGGTATGGAGCGTCACGATGTCGCTCTGCCGCAACAGCTCATCGAGCGCAACGTACTCGGCGGAGGCTTTGGGACGATGGTCGTAGGCCACGATGCGGCAGCCAAAACCCCGCAGCCTGTCGATGACGGCTGTGCCAATGCGTCCTGTTCCGATGATCCCGACGGTCAGGTCGCGCAATTCTCGCCCGGGTGCGGCATTCAGGCGGTAGTCATGCATGGCCGCGCGGCAGACGATGGATTTCGCATTGCGCACCGCCACCAGCATCAGCATCAGGGTGAAGTCAGCCACGCTGTCGGGCGAGTAGACGACCGTTTCGACGGTGATCCCGACGCTCACCGCGTACCTCGCATCGACATGGTTGCAGCCGATGCTTCTGGTGGAGATGTACTCCACGCCGGCCTGGCTGAGGGCGAGAAGTGTGGCGTTGGTGATCTGCGTCTTGTGGCCGACGCTGATGCATCGGTTCCCGACTGCCAGCTCGACGTTGGCTTCGGACAGGGGTGCCTCGGTGATGGTTGGCTGGACGCCGAGGCGAGGCGCCATCTCTCGGAACAGGACGGCCTCGTCCTGCCCGCATCCATAGACGGTGATGCCGTGGGTCACGCCCCCAAGTCAAGACAGCCCGGTGTAGCCAGCACGTATGTGCTTTTCGATATGCCGACGATATGCTCGGGGCGGTAGCATCGCGTGGGTGTGCGTGTGTTGATCGTCGAGGACGAGCCCTACATGGCAGAAGCCATCCGCGATGGCCT
>CAZCJX010000016.1:0-44821 GCA_964499205.1 uncultured Actinomycetes bacterium
TGCTCGTCTGGGTCGACGTGCCGCTGCTGCTCTCCGTCGAGGTGGAGCTGCTGCTTTCCGTCGAGGTGGAGCTGCTGCTTTCCGTCGAAGTGGAGCTTCTGCTCTCCGTCGAAGTGGAGCTGCTGCTCTCCGTCGAAGTGGAGCTGCTGCTCTTCGTCGAAGTGGAGCTGCTGCTGCTCGTGCCCGTCGAGGTCGAGCTGCTGCTGCTCGTCTGCGTCGACGTGCCGCTGCTGCTCTCCGTCGAGGTGGAGCTGCTGCTCGTGGTGCCCGTCGACGTCGAGCTGGTCGTGGTGCCCGTCGACGTCGAGCTGGTCGAGCTCGACTCCGTCGGAGTCGGCGACGAGTTGACGACAGCGGGCGGCTTCACCGATGCGGT
The DNA here is from genome assembly GCA_964499205.1 of uncultured Actinomycetes bacterium. Classification (GTDB taxonomy): domain Bacteria; phylum Chloroflexota; class Dormibacteria; order Aeolococcales; family Aeolococcaceae; genus DASRDZ01. Next base: position 377 of record CAZCJX010000016.1, read on the forward strand.
GGCGACGTGGCCGAGCTGGTCCCCGCCAGCGCCCACCACCCAGAGGTCGTTGCGCGAGCTGTGGATGGTGACGTCGAGCGGCGTGCTGCCCACGGTCAGCAGGTACTGGGCGTCGGCGTTGCCGTTGCCGTCGGTGGTCATGGTGGCCAGCACCCCCCTGGGGGTGGCCGGCTGCACCGGGTAGGTCGACGGGCCGGCGGGAACGGTGTACGCGCCCGGGGTCGAGGTGCCCAGCTTGGAGACCAGGCTGAGGGTGTACGCGCCAGGGTAGTTCGTGGCGGTGTCGTCTGGGATCGTCTGGTAGATGTCGATCAGCTTGTAGGTGGTGTTGGGCGCGCCGTGGAAGGAGATGTACCCGGTGATCGGGTAGTCGGCGTTCCCGTCGGCCTGGTTGCATCCGGCGCTGGTGTCGATCGACTTCACCACGCCGGTGACGGCACCCGGGTCGGTGCAGGCGCTGACCGCGCCGGCGCTCAACCCGGAGAGCGAGACAGCCGCCCACCCGCTGAGGCACGCGGCCCCGGCGCCGAGGGCGGCAAGCTGGAATCCTGGGAGCGCTTTCGCGCGACCTCGCAAACCCAACATCACGGTTACGACCTACCTCGTTGTGCTGGGCCCCCCGCGCAGGTGGTGGCCCCCCTTCTGGTCCAGGCGCCGACGCTGCGGCAGGACGCGGCGTGGGTTCGCCGCGTGTGCTGACCTGACAGCTCGACACCTCTGCAACGTTCGCTCCGTCCGGAACATTGCGCTCGGCGCTACACCCGGCTGTCGGCAGGGTCGCCGGAGACCGACCCCCGGCCCTGCGAAGTAGGCTAGGCAGCCGGTCGCGGCACCCCGGCCGCGCGAGCGCCCAGCCCCCACGGGAGGACACGGTGAGCCAGGCAGTCAGCATCCGGGACCTGATGCACACGCCGCCGGTGGTGGTGGCGCCGACGCTCACCCTCGCCGAGGCGGCCAAGGTGCTCGACGACAACAAGGTCGGCGCCGCCGCGGTCCTCGACGCCGCCGGCGCGGTGGTCGGCATGGTCAGCGAGCGCGACCTGCTGCACAGCGTCGGCATCGGCCACGATCCGGCCAGCGACACCGTCGAGCAGGTGATGGCCCGCGATCCCTTCACGGTCAACGCCGACGACCCCGTCGAGCACGCCCTCGACGTCTTCCGCACCCACCGCTTCCGCCACCTCCCGGTGATGGACGACCAGCACGTGGTCGGCATCCTCTCCATCCGCCACGTGGTCCGGGTCGCCCACATCGAGGAGGTCAAGCCGGCCGGCGCCGCCGGTGCCGGCGAGCTCGCGCCGCGCGGGCTGGAGGGCGTGGCCGTGGCCGAGACCGCGGTCGGCGACGTCCGCGGCGAGGAGGGCTTCTTCCACTACCGCGGCTACGACGCCACCGAGCTGGCCCGCCACTGCTCCTTCGAGCAGGTCTGGCACCTGCTGGTCCTCGGCGAGCTGCCCGACGCCGGCCAGTTGCGCGAGTTCCGAGCCCGCACCGTCGAGTACCGCGCCCTGCCCCCCGGCATCGCCGAGCTCCTGCCCCCGATCGCCGGACTGCCCAACTACACCCCCCTCGGCGCCCTGCGCAGCGCGGTGTCGCTGACCGCCGCCGCCATCGGCACCGAGCCCACCCTCGACATCCCCGCCGAGAAGGTGCGCGACGACTGCCTGCGCCTCGCCGCCCTGGTCCCGGTGCTGCTGATGCGCCTGCACCGGCACCACGGGGGCCTCGGCCCCGTCGACCCCGACCCCGACCTGGGCTACGCCGCCGCCTACCTGCAGATGCTCACCGGCGAGCGCCCCGACCCGGTCAAGGCGCGGGCGGTGGAGCGCTACCTCATCCTCACCATGGACCACGGGTTCAACAGCTCCACCTTCACCTCCCGGGTGATCACCTCGACCGGGTCGGACATCGGCAGCGCCCTCACCGGGGCGATCGGCGCCCTCGCGGGCCCTCTCCACGGCGGCGCCCCCTCGCGCGCCCTGGCAATGCTCGACGCCATCGGCACCCCCGACAGGGCGGAGGAGTACCTGCGCGACGAGATCGGCGCCGGGCACCGCCTGATGGGCTTCGGCCACCGCGTCTACAAGACCGACGACCCCCGCTCGACCCTGCTCCGCGAGGTCGCCCGCGAGGTCGGCGGCTCCCAGGTGGAGTTCGCCCAGCACGTCGAGGCCACCGCGCTGCGCGTCCTCAACGAGCTCAAGCCCGGGCGCCGGCTCTACACCAACGTCGAGTTCTACGCCGGTGTGGTGATGAACAGCGCGGGCATCCCCCGCGACATGTTCACCCCCACCTTCGCCTGCAGCCGCACCGTCGGCTGGACCGCCGCCATCGCCGAGCAGGCCGCCAACAACCGCCTGATCCGCCCCTCGGCCCTCTACGTCGGCCCGGCGGCTCCGCGGCCGCTGCCCGAGGGCTATCAGTACGCCTAGGCGGACGGGCTGACGCGCTCGCCGCGAGCTCGGGCGTGGGCGCCGCCGGGCGCACCATGGCACCTGCTAGCATGGGCCCGCGATGCTCTCGGACTACGCGCCGATCCTCGTCTTCCTGGGGATCTGTGTCGCCTTCGCCGCCGTCGTACAGCTCCTCGTCTCGGCCGTCGGACCGCGCCGTCCGAGCCCCGAGAAGGAGCTGCCGTACGAGAGTGGCATCGTGCCGCGCGTCGGAGCGCGTCGCCGCTTCTCCGTCAGCTTCTACGTGACCGCGATGCTGTTCATCATCTTCGACGTCGAGGGAATCTTCCTGTTCCCCTGGGCCACCGTGGTGCGCCAGTTGAAGATCTTCGGGCTCATCGAGATCGCCGTCTTCATCTTCACACTGCTCGTCGCACTGCTCTACGTGTGGCGAAAGGGAGCCCTGACATGGGAATGACCGGAGGGGACGCGGGCGCGATTCCCATTCCCCGCGCCGGGGAACGCGAGCGCACCGCCGCCCAGACGGGCGTCATCACCACCACCGTCAGCAAGGTCATCCAGTGGGGCCGCTACAGCTCGCTGTGGCCCGCGCTGTTCGGCCTCGCCTGCTGCGCCATCGAGATGATGGCCGTCGGCAACAGCCGCTACGACATCTCGCGGTTCGGCGCCGAGGTGTTCCGCGCCTCGCCGCGCCAGGCCGACCTGATGATCGTCTCGGGTCGCGTGGCTCAGAAGATGGCGCCGGTGCTGCGCCAGATCTACGACCAGATGCCCGAGCCCAAGTGGGTGATCAGCATGGGCGCCTGCGCCAGCTGCGGCGGCATCTTCAACAACTACGCGATCATCCAGGGCGTCGACAAGATCGTTCCCGTCGACGTCTACGTGCCCGGTTGCCCACCGCGCCCCGAGGCCCTGCTCGACGCGGTGCTCAAGCTGCAGAAGAAGATCGCCGGCGAGACGGCGACGCTCCGCGGGTAAGCGACACTGACGACCACGACCCCACCGACCGATTCGGCGCGCCCGGTTGCCGGGGCGCGCGCCGCGCGGCTGCTCGCCGCCAAGCTGCCCGACGCAGTGCTGCGCCGCGACGAGCAGTTCGGCGAGGAGACCGTCTACGTCGCCCGCGAGCGTCTCATCGAGGCGGCCACGCTGCTGCGCGACGACCCCGAGGGGCTGTACCAGATGGCGGTGTTCATGACCGCCGTCGACTGGCTGGACCGCGAGGCGGAGACCGGTGAGCCGCGCTTCGACGTCGTCTACCAGCTCCGTTCGCTGCAGTACAACGACATCTGCCGGCTGATCGTGCAGGTGACCGAGGCGGATCCCCGGGTGCCCACCCTGGAGAAGGTGTTCAGCGGCATGGACTGGCACGAGCGGGAGTGCTTCGACCTGCTCGGCATCGTCTTCGAGGGCCACCACGACCTGCGCCGCATCCTCATGCCCGACGACTGGGAGGGGCATCCCCTGCGCAAGGACTACGTCAGCTTCGGCGAGCCGGTCGCCTTCACCCACAACATCGAATGGGCCCTGCCGGCGCAGGAGCGCCCGCCGGGCATGCCCGGGAGCTCGCGCTGATGGCCGCCGTCCTGCCGCCGCCCGGCGGACCCGGAGTCCCGCCGCACGACGATCCCTACCGCCTCGGCCGCGAGAAGCTGGGCGTTCCCCCGGAGCTGGACACCGTCGAGCTGGTGGAGATCGGCGAGGACACCATGGAGCTCAACATGGGTCCGCAGCACCCGTCGACGCACGGGGTGCTGCGCCTGGTCCTCGAGCTCGACGGCGAGGTTGTGCGCGAGTGCCGGCCCGACATCGGCTTCCTGCACACCGGCTTCGAGAAGTCCTTCGAGTCGCACAACTGGCAGCAGTGCATCCCGCTGACCGACCGGATGGACTACCTGGCGCCGCCGATCAACAACTTCGGCTTCAGCCTGGCGGTGGAGAAGCTGCTTGGCATCGACGTGCCGCCGCGCGGGCAGTACATCCGGGTGATCATGGCCGAGCTGGCCCGCATCGGCTCGCACCTGGTGTGGTTCGGCACCCATGCGCTCGACCTCGGCGCCACCACGCCGTTCCTCTACGCCTGGCGCGAGCGCGAGCACATCCTCGACATCAACGAGCTGGTCAGCGGCGTGCGGATGATGACCTCGTACATCCGCGTCGGCGGCCTGATGGCCGACGTTCCTGACGAGTTCGGCCACATGGTCGAGCACGTCATCACCACCTTCCCCAAGCGCATCGACGAGTACGAGCTGCTGATCACCAAGAACCCGATCTGGACGGAGCGCACCCGCGGCCTGGGCACATTGACCCCGGAGGCGGCGCTGCAGTACGGCTGCAGCGGTCCCACCCTGCGCGGCAGCGGCATCGCCTACGACCTGCGCAAGGCGCAGCCCTACAGCTCCTACGACCACTTCGACTTCGACGTGCCCATCGGCACCCACGGCGACGTCTACGACCGCTACCTCTGCCGCATGCAGGAGATGCGCGAGTCGGTGAAGATCATCGACCAGGCCTACAGGAACCTCCCCGGCGGCCCGGTCAACACCAGCGACCGCAAGGTGGCGCTGCCGCCGCGCAACGAGATCAACACCAGCATGGAGTCGCTGATCCACCACTTCAAGCTGGTCACCGAGGGCTTCCGCACCCCCAAGGGCCAGGCCTACCACGCCGTCGAGTCGCCGCGCGGCGAGCTCGGCTTCTACATGGTCAGCGACGGCGAGAACCGCCCGTACCGCTGCAAGGTGCGCGCCCCATCCTTCAGCAACCTCTCGGCGCTGTCGCACATGGTTCGCGGCGAGCTGATCGCCGACGTCGTCGCCGTCATCGGCTCCATCGACATCGTCCTCGGGGACGTCGATCGATGACGCTTGCGCAGGCGACGCGCGACGCCATCCAGCGACACAAGGACCGCTACCCGCATCCCAAGTCGGCGATCCTGCCCAGTCTCTGGGAGGTGCAGCACGAGCACGGGTTTGTCACCCCGGAGGGGATGGCGGCGATCGCCGAGATCCTCGGCCTGGCGCCGAGCGAGGTGCAGGCGGTGGCGACCTTCTACTCCATGTACTTCCAGAAGCCGCCGGGCCGGCACTCGCTGCTGGTCTGCGTCAACGTCGCCTGCTCGCTGCGCGGCGCCGACGAGACGGCCGCGTACATCGAGCAAAAGCTGGGCTGCCCCCCGGGGTCGACCACCGCCGACGGCGCCTTCACCTGGGACGCCACCATCGAGTGCCTGGGTGCCTGCGGCTACGCGCCGATGATGCAGATCGACCACCACTTCCACGAGTTCCTCACCCCCGACAAGATCGACCACATCCTCGAACAGGTCGCCGCCGAGCCCTCGCCGGACCACCCGGCCGGCGGAGCGCGGTAGGACCGGACGTTCGACTAGGATCACACGCTGACCTGATGGCCGAGTACAAGCTGCTGACCAAGGACTTCCACGTCGAGGGCCTGGAGACCCTGCGCGTCTACGAGCGCACCGGGGGCTACCAGGGCCTGCGCAAGGCGCTGAAGGACTTCACCCCCGAGTCGCTGGTCGAGGAGGTCAAGACCTCGCAGATCCGCGGCCGCGGCGGCGCCGGGTTCCCCACCGGCATGAAGTGGTCCTTCCTGCCCAAGGACGTCTTCCCGCGCTACCTCTGCTGCAACGCCGACGAGTCCGAGCCGGCCTGCTTCAAGGACCGCTACCTCATCGACAAGTCGCCGCACCAGCTGGTCGAGGGCCTGCTCATCGCCGCCTACGCGCTGCAGGTGCGGACCGCCTTCATCTACATCCGCGGCGAGTACCACGACCAGCGCCTGCTGCTGGAGCGCGCCGTCGAGGAGGCCCGCGCCGCGGGCTACATCGGCGACGGCATCCTGGGCAGCGACTTCAGCTGCGACGTCATCGTCCACGGCGGCGCTGGCGCCTACATCTGCGGCGAGGAGACGGCGCTGATCGACTCGCTGGAGGGCAACCGCGGCCAGCCCCGGCTCAAGCCGCCGTTCCCCGCGGTCAAGGGCCTGTACGGCAAGCCGACGGTGGTCAACAACGTCGAGACGCTCTGCAACCTGCCGCACATCGTCAACAACGGCGGCGAGTGGTTCGCCGGCATCGGCGTGGAGAAGTCGCGCGGCACCCGGCTGTGGTGCTGCAGCGGGCACATCGAGCGCCCCGGCGTCTACGAGATGGAGCTGGGCCGCCCCATCCGCGAGCTCTTCGAGGAGCACTGCGGCGGCATCTGGAAGGGCCGCTCCCTCAAGGCCTTCCAGCCCGGCGGCGGCTCGATGCAGGTGCTGCTCCCCGAGCACCTCGACCTGCCGCTCGACATGGACGCGGTGATGAAGGCCGGCTCCTCGCTCGGCGCGGGGGCGATGATGTTCATGGACGAGACGACCTGCATGGTCAACGTCTCGATGCGCCTGGTCGACTTCTACCACCACGAGTCGTGCGGCAAGTGCGCGCCCTGCCGCGAGGGCACGTACTTCGAGTCCGACCTGATGCACAAGCTGGAAGCCGGCCGGGCCACCCCGGAAGAATTGGCCACCCTTGCCGACATCTGCGACAACATGAACGGCAAGTGCTTCTGCCCGCTGGGCGACACCGCCACCTGGTTCGTGATGTCCGCCTTCAAGGCGTTCCGCGAGGAGTTCGAGGCGCACTGCGGCGCGGGCGAGTGCCCGGTGCAGGCGCGCAACCGGCAGGCGGTGGCCGCGTGACGGAGCAGACGCCGCCGCAGACGCCACCTGACGACGGCCTGGTCGGCGTCACCATCGACGGCCGCGAGGTCCGCGTCGCCAAGGGCACGCTGGTGCTCGACGCCGCCACCGCGGCCGGCATCCACGTCCCCATCTACTGCGCCCATCCCAAGATGGACCCGGTGGCGGTGTGCCGCATGTGCCTGGTGCAGATCGAGAAGATGCCCAAGCAGCAGCCGGCCTGCGCCACGGTGGTCAGCGAGGGCATGGTGGTGCACACCAACACCGACGCGGTCGCCAAGACCCGCGAGGGTGTGCTCGAGTTCCTGCTGCTCAACCACCCGCTCGACTGCCCGGTCTGCGACCGCGGTGGCGAGTGCGACCTGCAGGACTTCGCCTTCCGCTACGGTCCCGAGACCTCGCGCTTCCCGATCACCGACAAGGTGCACTTCGACAAGGCGGTGCCGCTATCGGACAAGATCGAGCTCGACCAGGAGCGCTGCATCCTCTGCTGGCGCTGCACGCGCTACTACGACGAGATCACCGGCGAGAAGGAGCTGGTGCTGCAGCAGCGCGGGGTGCAGACCGCCATCGCCACCTTCGACAGCCAGCCGCTCAAGTCCGAGTTCCAGGGCAACCTCCCCGAGGTGTGTCCCGTCGGTGCGCTGACCCACCGCCAGTACCGCTTCAAGGCGCGGCCCTGGGACCTGACGCGCACCAAGTCGATCTGCCCCGAATGCTCCTACGGCTGCAACGTCAACATGGACTCGCGCGACTTCGAGATGAAGCGCTTCGCCTCGCGCGACAACCCCTACGTCGACGACATGTGGCTGTGCGACCGCGGCCGCTACAGCGCCACCTCGTGGAACGAGACCGCCCGGGTGCGCCGCTCGGTGGTGCGCCACAAGAGTGGCGACACCCGCGAGGTGCAGCCCGCCGAGGCGGTGGGCATCGCCGCCGAGCGGCTCAAGAAGATCATTGACGAGCACGGCGCCGCCGCGGTCGGCTTCCTCGCCTCGCCGCAGAGCACCAACGAGGAGCTGTTCGTCTTCGAGCGCATCGCCCGCAAGCTGGTGGGCACCCCGCACATCGACCACCAGCTCGAGGCCTTCCCCGGGTTGAGCCCCGACGAGCACGCGCTGGCCATCGCCGAGATCGAGGACTGCGCGACGGTGGTGGTGCTCGGTCCCGAGCCCGAGGTCAACGCGCCGGTGCTGACCCTGCGGCTGCACAAGGCGCAGGTGAAGCGCGGGGCGCGCATCCTCCGCCTCGCCGCCGACGCCGACGCGGCCCAGGTCGCCCGCGACGTCAGCGGCCAGGCGCTGGTCGGCGTCGTCGCCGACGAGAGCAACCGCGCCCACGCGGCCGAGGTGGCCGGCGCCCTGGCCCGCGGCAACACCACGGTCAAGCGCCTCACCGTCACCCGCGGGCCCAACGGGCGTGGCGCCAAGGACCTCGGCGTCCTGCCCAACCTGCTGGCCGGCTACCAGCCCGCACCGGGCGCCGGCAAGACCGGGCGCGAGATCCTCCAGGCCGCCGCCAATGGCCAGATCAAGGCGCTGGTCATGCTCGGTGGGGGACACCTCGCCGCCGCGGCCGGCGACCTGATGCTCAACGCCATGCGCGGCGCCGAGCTGGTGCTGGCCATCGAGACCCGGCCGGGAGTCGTCGCCGACAACGCCAGCATCGTCATCCCCGGCCACGCCTTCGTGGAAAAGGCCGGAAGTGTCACCAACGTGGAGGGCCGGGTGCAGCGCATCCGTCCCGCCCTGCCGCCGGCGACGCAGACGCCCACGGAGACCGGCATCCTGATGATGCTGGCCACCCAGCTGGGCGCCGAGGACTGGGGTCGCAGCGACGTGTCCGACGTCAACCGGGCGCTGATTGCCGCGGTTCCCGCCTACCAGCGCGCCGGCAACGGCGGGCGCGCGCTGTTCGCGGAGGTGCCGGTGGCGTGATCGCCAGCATCTGGACGTACAGCATCGGCAACGACTACTGGTGGGTGATCCTGGTCAAGGCCGCCGTGCTCTTGCTCGGCCTGGCCACCACCGCCGCCTACCTGGTCTACGCCGAGCGCAAGATCGCCGCCCACATCCAGCTGCGCATCGGCCCCAACCGGGTCGGCCCGATGGGGCTGCTGCAGCCCGCCGCCGACGCGGTGAAGCTGCTCTTCAAGGAGAACGTCGCGCCCGCGGGACGTGACCGGCTGCTCTACCTCATCGCCCCCGGCATCGCCGCGGGTGCGGCCATCTTCGCCTTCGCGGCGATTCCCCTCGGTGGTGTCAACAACTGGTTCGGCTACCAGTTCCACTGGGACATCTCGCACTTCAACGTCGGCCTGCTCTACATCCTCGGCGTCACCTCGCTGGGCGTGTACGCCATCTTCCTGGGCGGCTGGTCGGCCAACAGCAAGTACTCGCTGCTCGGCGCATTGCGCTCCTCGGCGCAGCTGATCTCCTACGAGATGGCCGTCGCCTTCGCCCTGCTCGGGCCGATCATCCTGGCCGGCTCGCTGGACCTGGAGCAGATCGTCACCTCGCAGCACCACGTGTGGTTCGTCGTGCTGCAGCCGCTGGCGTTCATCCTGTACTTCATCGGCGCATTGGCGGAAACCAACCGCGCGCCGTTCGACCTGCCCGAGGCGGAGACCGAGCTGGTCGCCGGCTACCTCACCGAGTACAGCGGCCTGCGCTGGGGTTTCTACTTCCTCGCCGAGTACATCAACATGGTGACCGTCTGCTCGATCGCCACCGCGCTGTTCCTCGGCGGCTACCTGCCGCTGATCCCCCAGCTCGACGTGATCCCCGGCGTGTTCTGGTTCCTCGGCAAGGCCGGCGTGCTGCTCTTCCTGATGATGTGGATCCGCTGGACCTTCCCGCGGCTGCGCTACGACCGGCTGATGAACCTGGGCTGGAAGGTGCTGCTGCCGCTGGGCCTGCTCAACATCGCCATCACCGGCGCCGTCGTCGCCATCCAGGCGGCCACCACGTGAACGCGCACACCGCCGTCGCCGCGGGCGGCCCTCCTGTGAGTGCCCTGCCATGATCAAAGAACTCGTCCAGGGACTCGCCTTCACCCTGAAGCAGCTGGTCTCCAAGCCGATCACCATGCAGTGGCCGGAGGAGCAGAAGCCGGCGCCGACGCGCCACCGCGGCCGCCACATCCTGCACCGCTACGACAACGGGATGGAGAAGTGCATCGGCTGCGAGCTCTGCGCCGGCGCCTGCCCGGTGGGCTGCATCTACGTCGGCCCCGCCGAGAACGACCCGGCCAACCCGGTGTCGCCCGGCGAGCGCTACGCGATCCGCTACGAGATCAACCTGATGCGCTGCATCTACTGCGGCTACTGCGCCGAGGCCTGCCCCACCGAGGCGATCACCCTCGGCCCGCGCTACGACCTCGCCGACTACCGCCGCGAGCGCCTGGTGGCCACCAAGGAGGACCTCCTCGAAGCCTGGCCCGGATTCGACCGGGGCCAGCGCGAGAACCCCCTCGGCGCCGGCGCCGACCAGCGCGGCATGCCCGGCCGCGCCCCCGGGGTCAGCCCGCGCCTGGCGTGGGACAAGGCGGACGAGATCGTCCGCCGCGGCGGCGAGCTGCCCGTCCCCGGCCAGAGCGGCCTGATGCCCGACGTCCCGTCGGTGACCGAGCCGGCGCCATCACAGACAGACACCTGACGTATGGGAGTCATCGCCGCAATCGTCGGTGTCCTCGCGCTCGTCAGCGCCATCGGTGTGGTGAGCTTCCGCTCGCCGATCTACTGCGCGCTGAGCCTGGTCGGCAACATGGTGCTGCTGGCCGTCCTCTTCCTGCTGCTCAACGCGCAGTTCCTCGCCGCGGTGCAGGTGATCATCTACGCCGGCGCGGTGATGGTGCTCTTCGTCTTCATCATCGCCCTGCTCAGTCCCGGCGCCGAGGACAAGCCGCGCCTCGACGCGCGCTTCCTCATCGGCCTGGCCGGCGTCTTCTACATCACCCTGCAGGTCTTCCTGCTGGTGGGCAACGGCGTCACCTACGACAAGAACGCCACCGCCTGCACCAGCAGCACCCAGCAGCAGTGCAGCAAGGCGCCGCTGCACGGCGCCCAGGTGGGTGCCCACCAGCGGGCCGGCTCGCTGGCGTTCTACCCTGACGACGTCAACCGGGCAGGCAACGTGCAGACCGTCGGCGGCCAGCTCTTCACCACCTTCCTGCTGCCGTTCGAGATCACCTCGCTGCTGCTCTTCGTCGCCGCCATCGGCGCCGTCTACCTCACCCGCCACCAGGTTTCCGGAACCCGACGAACGTGACACTCGCCGCCTTCCCCTGGCTCATCGGCCTGAGCGCCGCGCTCTTCACCCTGGGCGCGTTGGGCGTGCTGATCCGCCGCAACCCGCTGGTCGTCTTCATGTCGATCGAGCTGATGCTCAACGCCGTCAACCTGGCCTTCGTCACCTTCGGCCGCTACCTCAACAGTGAGGACGGGCAGATCTTCGCCTTCATGGTCGTCGTCGTCGCCGCCTCGGAGGTCGTGGTCGGCCTGGCGCTGATCACCACGGTGTTCCGCACCGGGCGCGAGATGGACGTCGACGACCTCAGCGAGATGCGCGAGTGACCAACGTCACCCTGATCGGGCTGCTCGCCGGCCTGCTGCTCATCCTGCCCGCGGCGGGCGCGGTGGCCAACGGGCTGTTCGCCGGCCGGCTGGGGCGCCGCTTCGTCAACTGGGTCGGTCCCGGCGTGGTCGGGCTGGCCTTCGTCGTCGCGGTGATCCTGCTGGTCAACGTGGTCGGCGCCGATCCCGCGCACAAGACGCTGACGGTGCGCTTCTGGGACTGGCTCAACCTCGGTGCCGGCAACCTGCAGGTCGGCTTCGACGTCACCGTCGACCCGCTCAGCGTGCTGATGATGATGGTCATCACCGGCGTCGGCTTCCTGATCCACGTCTACAGCGTCGGCTACATGGAGCACGACCCCGACATCGGCAGGTTCTTCTCCTACATGAACCTGTTCATCTTCTCGATGCTGCTGCTGGTGCTGGCCGCCGACCTGCTCTTCCTGATCATCGGCTGGGCCCTGGTGGCGCTGTCGAGCTACCTGCTGATCGGCTTCTGGTACCAGCGACCCAGCGCGGTGCAGGCGGCGCGCAAGGCGTTCATCACCCAGGTGATCGGCGACGTCGCGCTGGTGCTCGGCGCCTTCGTCATCCTGGTCAACCTCAAGGGCCAGGACGGCAAGGGCATCTTCTCGATCAGCCTGCCCACCGTCTTCTACAACGCGCAGTTCTCCTTCGCCAAGGGCGGCATGGCGATCACCATCGCCTGCATCCTACTGGCCATCGGCGCCTTCGCCAAGTCGGCGCAGTTCCCGCTGCACACCTGGCTGCCCGACGCCATGGAGGGCCCGACGCCGGTCTCCGCGCTGATCCACGCCGCCACCATGGTGACCGCCGGCGTCTACCTGATCGCGCGCTTCCACACGCTGTTCGAGCTGGCGCCGATCGCCCAGGGCATGGTCGCCTGCGTCGGCATCGGCACCGCCTTCATGGCCGGCATCATCGCGCTGAGCCAGGTCGACATCAAACGGGTCATCGCCTACTCGACGATGTCGCAGATCGGCCTGATGATCTTCGCCGTGGGCATCGGTGCCTACAGCGCCGGCCTGTTCCACTTCGCCACCCACGCGGTGTTCAAGGCCCTGCTCTTCATGGCCGCGGGCAACGTCATCCACGCCATGAACGACGAGCAGGACATCCGCCTGATGGGCGGACTCGGCCCGCGGATGCGCCGCACCGAGCAGGCATTCCTCGCCGGCACCCTGGCGCTGGCGGGAATACCGTTCTTCTCCGGCTGGTTCTCCAAGGAGGACCTGCTCGGCTTCGGCGCGGTCGCCGGGCCGCTGCATCCCACCCTGTTCGTCGTCGGCTGCGCTATCAACATCCTCACCGGCCTCTACGCGGTGCGCCTGTGGGCGGTGGTCTTCCGCGGCGAGCCGCAGACGGCGCGGGTGTTCCAGGCGCACGAGCCCGGTCCCTCGATGCTGCAGCCGGTGCTGATCCTCGGCGTGCTCGCGGTGGTGGTCGGCGTGGCCATCCAGTGGCCGTTCCAGATCCTCGGCTTCTCGGTCCACTTCCTGGCCAGCTACCTCGACCCCGTCTTCAGTAGCGCCACCGGCCAGGTGACCGCCGAGCCGGGCACCTTCGTCGGCGCCATCACCCTGGCGGCCGGCACCATCTGCTCGCTGGTCGGCGCCGGCTGGGCGTACCGCATCTGGTACGAGAAGCAGCCGCAGGCGCACACCCTGGTGGAGCGCATGCCCCGCCTGCTGCCCCAGCTGAGCTGGCACAAGTTCTACTTCGACGAGCTCTACGACGCCACCCTGGTGCGGCCGGCGCGCGCCCTGGCCACGGCGATGCGCCGCGTCGTCGAGCCGCGCTTCATGGACGGCTGGATCCGCGGCCTCACCCAGCTCTTCGCCGACGTCAGCATCGACTTCCGCAGCGTCGAGACCGGCCTGATCCGCGACTACGCCACCGGCATGCTCTTCTTCGCCGCCGTCTTCGTCGTCTTCATCGTCGCGGTGATCACGCGATGAACCACGTGCCCTGGCTCACCCTCATCCTGGTCGTCCCGCTGGGCGGCGCGCTGCTGCTGCAGCTGATCCCCGGCACGCAGGCCCGCGCCATCAAGTGGACCACCGTGCTGACCTGCCTGGCCGTCGCCGGCATCGTCGCCGGCGTGCTGATCGCCTTCACCCACGCGCCCGACGCCTCGACCTCGCAGGCGCTGGCCCTCGGCGGCGGCTCGCGGCCCAGCCCGATCACCTTCCAGTTCGAGGAGCGGCACGACTGGATCCCGCCGATCGGGGCCAGCTACCACCTCGGCGTCGACGCCCTGTCGGCCTGGCTGCTGGCGCTGGACGCCGGCGTCTTCCTGCTCGGCGCGGTGGTGATCAGCCGCCGCCAGACGCCGCGGCTCAAGTTCTACTGCGGCCTGTTGCTGCTCACCCTGACCGCAACCGCCGGCGTCCTGCTCAGCCTCGACCTGCTGCTCTTCTACTTCTTCTGGGAGGCGATGCTGATCCCGCTCTACTTCCTGCTCACCAACTACGGTGACCAGAACCGGGGGCGGGCGACGCTCAAGTTCATCATCTACACCGTGGCCGGCAGCCTGGCCATGCTGCTGGCGATCATCTGGCTGTACACCCAGTCGGTCAACGCGCTGCCGCCCACCGGCGGCGCCTCGCACGGCACCTTCGACCTTCCCACCCTGCTGATCACCGGGCTGCAGAACCAGCAGCCGGTGAGCATCCTCGGCATCAGCACCCTGACGCCCGAGCAGTGGGCCTTCATGGCCTTCGCCCTGGCCTTCGCCATCAAGGTGCCGCTGGTGCCCTTCCACACCTGGCTGCCCGACTCCTACGCATCGGCCATGCCGCAGACGCTCACCTTCTTCGCCGGCATCGTCAGCAAGCTGGGCGCCTTCGGGTTCCTGCGCTACTGCATCACCCTGTTCCCCGGCCCGGCGCACGACTACCGCTGGGTGTTCATCGGCCTGGCCCTGGCCAGCATCATCTACGGCGCGCTCAACGCCCTGTCGCAGTACGACATCAAGCGGATCATCGCCTACTCGTCGATCTCTCACCTCGGCTTCATCGTGCTGGGCATCTTCACCTTCAACCAGAACGGCATCAACGGCGCCATCATCCAGATGGTCAACCACGGCCTGATCATCGCCACGCTGTTCGTCATCGCCGGCTGGATCGAGGAGCGCACCGGGACGCGCGACCTGCGCGAGATCAGCGGCCTCGAGAAACGCATGCCCTGGATGTACGCGTTCTTCCTCATCGCCACCCTGGCCGGGCTGGGCATGCCCGGCATGAACACCTTCGTCGGTGAGTTCACCATCATGTTGGGCGCCTTCCAGACCGCGCCCGTGCTGGCGGTCATCGCCGGGGTCGGCGTGGTGCTCGCCTGCTGGTACATGCTCCGCCTGCACCAGGGCCTGATGCACGACCCGCTCTCGCCGAGCGCCGAGCGGGCGACCGATCTGCGCCTGCGCGAGGGACTGGTGCTGGTGCCGCTGGTGGGGCTGATGCTCTCCATCGGCCTCTACCCGCATCCCTTCGGCGTGGTGTCGTCGAACAACGTGAGCCAGTACGTCTCGGTGGTCAACGCACCGCAACAGCAGCAGCAAGCGCAGGCGAGCCAATGACACACTCTCTGATCGCCGCCCTGCCGCCGCTGCAGACGCCGAGCGCGCACGACCTCGTCGGCCTGCTCCCCGAGCTGGTGATGAGCGGCGGCTTCATCGTCCTGCTGCTGCTCGACCTCGTCGTCCCCGCGCAGCGCCGCATCATGCTCGCCTGGGCGACCATGCTGGTCCTCGGCGCCGCCATGGGCGTCACCGTGTGGGGCTGGTTCGACGCCGCCAGCCCGCGCGGCGTCTACTTCGACGCGCTGACCTACGACCGCTTCTCGATGTTCGCCGACGGCATCATCATCGCCGTGGCCGCGCTGGTGGTGATGATCAGCCCCGGCTACCTCAATCGCCGCGGCCTGCACCACGGCGAGTACTACGCGCTGATCCTCGGCGCCAGCGTGGGCATGATGTTCCTCGCCGGGGCCAACAGCCTGATGGTGATCTTCCTCGGCATCGAGCTGCTCTCCATCTCGCTGTACATCCTGAGCGGCTTCGCCCGCACCGAGGAGCGCTCGCTGGAAGCGGCGATGAAGTACCTGCTGCTGGGCGGCTTCGCCTCGGGCATCCTGCTCTACGGCATGGTGCTGATCTACGGCGAGACCGGGCACACCCAGCTGCCCGCCATCGCCGCGGCACTGCGGTCGGGATCGCCGAGCGGCGGCGTCGCGCCCACCGACCAGCTCTTCCTCGTCGGCGTCGGCCTGCTCTTCGTCGGCTTCGCCTTCAAGGTCAGCGCCGCGCCCTTCCACTTCTGGACGCCCGACGTGTACCAGGGCGCGCCGACGTCGGTGACCACCTTCATGAGCGTGGCCACCAAGGTGGCCGCCTTCGCCGCGCTGATCCGCACCTTCAGCTACACCTTCAGCGACTCCTGGTCGCAGTGGAACGGCATCGTCGCCTTCGTGGCCATCGTCTCGATGGTGCTGGGCAACGTGGCGGCGATCACCCAGACCTCGGTGAAACGCATGCTGGCCTACAGCTCGATCGCCCAGGCCGGCTACATCCTCATCGGCGTCGCCGTGCTGCGCGACTCGGCGACCGTCGCCGCGCTCTACTACCTCGCCGCCTACGCGGCGACCCAGGTGGGCGCCTTCGCGGTGATCACCATCATGGCCGGCCGCGGCGAGGACCTCGACAGCTACGACGGCCTGCGCGGCCTCGCCTACCGCCGCCCCTACGTCGCCGCGGCGATGGGCCTGTTCCTGCTCTCGCTGGGCGGCTTCCCGCCCACCGCGGGCTTCTTCGGCAAGTTCTTCATCTTCTCGTCGGCGATCCAGGGCGGCCAGACCTCGCTGGCGCTGTGGGGCATCGCCACCAGCGTGATCTCGGTCTTCTACTACCTGCGCGTCGCGCTGCTGATGTACACGAGGCCGCGCGACGGCGAGCCGCAGTACGAGTGGTCGCGCACCTCGCTGGCCGGCGGCGGCGTGCTCTTCGCCGCGGCGGCGGGCACGCTGGTGCTGGGCATCTTCGTCTTCCTGATCTACTCGGTCGCCCAGTCGGCGCAGTCCAGCGTGGTGGCGCTTCTCCACTAGCTCTAGACTCATCGCGCTATGCCCAGCTTCATCGGCGGCATGCGCGAGGTGGCCGACCACAAGCGCCCCTGGGTGCGCTTGCAGATCGACAGCGACGCGCTGCGGCTGGGGCCGGCGCTGCGGCTGATGCGGCGATACATCCCCACTTACGTGATCCCCTGGTCCGAGGTGGAGCGCGTCGAGCCGCTGGAGGACCAGTACCTGGCAGGGCCGGCGGTGCGCTTCGTGCTGCGCACGCCCGTCGACGCCCTCGAAGGCAACCCCAGCCGTGGTCGGTGGCCGGCGGCGCGCCAGCCGGTGTTCCTCTGCGGCTCGCGCGAGCGCCTGCGCGCGGTGATGGCCGCGCTGCCGGCGCGCCCGGCCTAGGGCTCGCCGAGCACCAGGTCGCGAACCACCGCCAGGGGCGGGAAGCCGCAGGTGACCAGGGTGTCGTGGAAACTGCGTGCGTCGTACTCGCCGCGGCGCTGCAGCTCCTCGCGCCAGCGCAGGATCTCCAGCTTGCCGTAGGTGTAGACGAGGTAGAGCGGGTCGTGGGTGCCGCGCAGCGCCTCGCGTTCGGCGGGATGGTGGCCCATGAAGGCGAGGTCCTCGAAGAGCCGGGTCGCCTCGTCGAGGGACATGCCCTCGCAGTGCAGCCCGACCGCGGCGCGGAAGCGCACCGCGCGCAGCAGCGCGTCCTGGTAGTGGGCCAGCTCCAGCAGCGGCCGGCCCTCGGCGAGCCCCTGCTCGATGCCGAGGTGCTCGGTGTAGTGGGCCCAGCCCTCGACGAACCCGGCGGGGCTGAAGACCCGCCGCACCAGGGAGGGCGACAGGTAGCCGTTGAGGAAGTGCACGAAGTGCCCGGGGAACGCCTCGTGCACGGAGACGTTCTCCAGCGAGGGGTAGTTGAGGTAGCGCAGCCACTGCTCGGTCTGCTCGGCGTCCCAGTCGGGCTGGACGGTGGTGACGAAGTAGTAGTGGGGGAGGCCGGGCGGGTCGAGCGCCCCCGGCGGCTCGTAGGACGCCGACGACCAGCGGCGGAAGGCGGGCGTCGGGCGCACCTCGCAGTGGGCGTCGGCGGGGATGGAGATGATCCCGGTGCCGATCCAGAAGTCGCGCAGCCGGTCGAGCATCGCCGCGGTGGCGGGGAGCAGCTCCTCGGCGGTGGGGTGGTCCGCCTCCATGAGGGTGAAGGCGTCGGCCACGGGGCGGCCGGGGGCGAGGCGGCCGGCCAGCTCGCGGGTGGCGGCGCCGAGGCGCTCCAGCTCGGCGTCGGCGCGGCGGCGCAGCGAGTCGGCGGTCTCCTCGATGCCCTCCTGGGCGGCCAGCAGGGCGACGAAGCGCTCCGGGCCCAGCGCCGAGTCGGGCAGGACGCCCAGCCCCTCGACGCGCTCCGACCAGCGCTCGCAGGCCTCGGCGGCGGCCTCGATGGCCTCGTCGAGCCGGGTGGTGACGTCGGCGGGGAGCGGGCCCAGCTCGCGGCGCACCTCGTCGCGCAGGAAGCTGGCGTAGCCGCGGCCGCCGTCGGCGGCGATCAGGCGGGGGCCCTCCCAGACCTGCTCGTCGAGCAGCGGGAAGGCGGCGTCGAGGTATCCCGGGATCTGCTCGAGGTGGGCCGACAGCGAGGTGGCGCGGTCGGCGGCGGGCGCGTAGTTGCGCGAGATGTACGAGGAGATGTCGGCGGCGGCGTCGAGAGCGCGGCGCGGGTCGAGGGAGAACTGGCGCAGCTCGCGGGTCCGCATCACGTCCTCGGCGAGCACCAGGCGCGCGCTGCGCACGTCGGCGCGCAGCTCGGCGTCGAGCCCGTCGAGGGGCAGCTCGTCGAGCTCGGCCATCAGCGCGGTGAAGACGTCGGCGCGCTTGCGCAGCGCCTCGGGGCCGATGTCGCTGAGGATGCCGTCGTAGCTGTGCTCGCCGCTCCAGCGCGCCAGGCTGGGCTCCGCTGCCCACGCCTCGCGCACAACGCGCTCGCACAGCGCACGGGCAGTCGAGGCAGGTTCGGTCATCCGAAGCCGGAAGTCTACGGACTTTCCGCGCGCTGACGCGCGCCTGTCGGAACACGGCGGGTTCGGCAACGAAGATGGAGGGGTAACCCGAGCCACCGGGACGGAAGCGTGTTGGTCGGTACGGCCGCAGAGGCTGGAGTCTCTGGCCGTCCAGCTCCTGGTTGATCTCGCGATGTGGGCCTCCCGGCGCAGGGCGCGACGACGAGACGGTAGGCGTCGACGAGGATCCGAGCAGGCGCTTGGGGCCTGTGCGGGGTCCGAGCCATCGATGATCGGCTAGCGGCGCGCCAAGCTCGGTCATCAGGAGCGTGGAGCGACCCGCCCGAGGATGGTGAGGTGAAGAGCCGCCCACCTGGATCAGGCTGTCCTCGCGGACGGAGACAGTGGGAGGATGGTCAGCGAACATGGCACCGGGTCGGTGCTTGTATGGCCACAGTGGTGGTACGCGGGCCCGCGACGCCTTGCCTGCATCAGATGCCGTGGGGCTTGACCCGGTTTTGAGCGACTGAGCCCCTTTTCGGCGGACCGTCGCTGCTCATCGTCGCTAAGCTCGGCCGCCTTCCGCAGCGAGGCGTCACCGCTCCGCCGTCTCGGCATCGACGACAACAGCTACCGCATGCGCACTCATGGTGACGACATCGCCAACGTGCGTCGCGCCGGCTCCGCTGAAGCTTCTGGCTAACGACATGTGCTCGCGCCCACCCTTCCCGACCGGCCTGCACCTGCTCAGTTCTGGGCGAGCGAGGCATCGACAGATCGACCGTAGAATCCCGGAGCAGTCGTGTGCTTCCTTGCGGCACCGTTATCCTGAGCAGACGGTCGGCTAAGGCGGCTCACAAGAGCGGCCCACATCAACGGACAAGTACGTCGTCTATGTGAATAACGTCCCGACCATCTTGTGTGCGCTCGACCCACGTGATCATGTTCTGCCAGGCGTCCCAGCGACCGACACCATTGACGGCAGAGTAGTCCGCCACGCGGACCGGTGAAGTCGCATCAGTCGCAGGCAGCGGTTCCAGCTGCAGCGGACCGCCGAAGGACAACCACAGCACGAAGTCCTTGCCCAGGCGCGGATTCCCCTCCGTGCGCAGATCCACTGTGATCACTCGGCCTTTGCGTCCACGGCGCGCGTCGTACCCCATGATGGCTGCAGATATGTAGCCGTTCGAGTTCCCCAACCAGCCGACCCACCCGTCAGTCGCGAAGGGCTCCCGGGCGTACCCAGTGTTAGTCAGGTTAACCGCTTCGGCGGTGCCGTCAGCGGGCCGAGCGTAGACGTCGTAGCTGCTTCGATCAGGCGGCCGGTTGCGCGCGTACACAACGGTGGATCCGGACAGTTCGACGGACCCGTCGACCCCAACCGGATCAGTCAAGACGGCACGATGGCCGCTCTTCAGGTTGTAGGACGTTACCGTGAAGTCCACACGTTGTTCCTGGGGCACTGCAATCGGCTGTGCCCACACGATCCAGGGCAGGTGAATCGTCGGCGTGGGGACCAACGCGTTGTGGACAGGGCTTGCGCTCGAGGCTATGTCCTGTACAACGCCGCTCACGAGGTCGACCGACTTCATCGTCCAGTCGACCATGGGGTTCGTGTTGGTCGGCGTCGATGTCCATTCGACGTACACGACGATGTTCGCATCACCTGCGACGCTGCCCAGGGTGTGAGTTGGCGGTACAGTGGTGAGGATCCTCTCCGTCCTGCTGCCAAGGTCGAGAACGACGAGGCGGTCGCCTTGATGCGCCCCGTCACCCGGGCTAATCCACGCAGCATGGTTCTGCCACAGGTGCAAACCCTGCACGTCCGCCGCCGCTCTGTACTGGAACTGCTCGACGACGCGCGCGCTGGGCAGATGCACCGAGGAGGAAGGGGAGGGAGCCAAACGGCTCCCTCCGACTTCAGCCGAATTGCAAGCTGCCGTAGCCAGGGCTGTCACGACAATGAGCGCGGTTCTCACCAAATGGTAGCCCCTCCGTGGTGCATGATGTTGTACATCTCCTGCAACGGAACCCAGTGGTCGCCCCAGGGACCCCAAGATTCATTGCCGCTGGGATCGTACTCATCGAAGATGTCCAGGCTGCCTCCATTGGCGAGGTTGTAGCCTCGGACGGGGATGTAGTGGCCGTCGCTAGTGATGGCCTTCCCGGTGTTGGGGTTGACATAGGTGTAGAGGTACCCCATGTCAGTATCGGCATCGTTGCGCCCCTTGGGCCCGGGATTCGGCACCGAGAGGAGGATCACGTACTCGTTCGGCGCCGGGTTTTGATTCGACTGCGTCTGTTGGGCGCCGTACGCGATATCCTGCACGACGATACTCATCAGGTGATTCATGTCAGACGGCTGGTTGTCGGTCCAGTAGCCACCTCGTGGCGCGTAGTACCCAAGCCCATGGACGACGTCACCAAGGTGCGTCTCGTTGTGCGTATGTTCGTAAGCGGCGACCCCGCTTCCGCCGCCCCATCTTCCGTTTCCGTAGTACTGCTCCGGCGTACCTTCACCGGGATCCGCGCCATTCATGAACCATGCAGCAAACCTCGTCGCGGATGGCCCGCATGTGAAGCTCGTGTTCTGCTTGAATGTGGAGGACGGGATCGCGAGCTGATACTTGCTCGGTGCGGGGCAGGTCGAACAGGAAGAGAATGTCGACCGCGACGTCGTGGTAGTTGCCACAGCGGGGCAGCTCACCTCGCACTGGGCCAGCTCTGCTGCCACGATGGGTTCGATGCTGGCCAGCGCTGCGACCTTCGCCTGGACGATATCGGCAGGAGGCTCGTAGCCAACGTTCTGCAGCTGGTCGTCGACGGGACGCCAGGCCACCCCTGACTCGTCCTCTCCTCCTACGCCCTGGGCGGTGACGGCGAGGCTGCCCGTGTCGAGCGAGTTGCCCTCAGCACTGATGTTGCCAGACGCGTTTGCGCTGTAAGTCCCGTTAGCCGGTCCGTCGCCGCTGATCGCGACAAGGCCACACGAGCTGTTTTGTGCGCTGACTCCGACCAGCCCGCTCCCGCAGGCAGTTCCTGTGCCGCTGATCGCAGTCCCCTGACCGCCAGCGCAGCCGGTGCCACTCACGGCGATGGGGGCGTACGCGTACGTGTTTCCAGTGACCGCGCAGCCCGTTCCCGAAGCAGCCACCAGGCCACCGGTGGCCGTGCCGCTGGTGGAGACGCCGGCGCCATTGGTCCCGCCCGACGCGTTCCCACCGTTGGCGACGGCCAGCACGGAGCCGCTTGGATTGTCACTGCCCCCCGTCCCGATCGAGATCAGTCCGAGTGGATCGCCGATCACTTGAGCTGCGACCGGGATGAGGCCGGTCGCGAGGACGGCAAGTGTCCCGGCAGCCGATAGTCCGAGCGCGCCTCTCTTGAGGCGCTTCTTGCTCATTGGCATGTGGCTTCTGTTGCTCCTTGAAGCATCGAGAGCACTGCGCCGAGCTAGGCGCAGGTGCCGGTCTGCTGGGCGATCACGATGATGCCCTCGGTGACCTTGACGTTCGCGCATTCACTGGTCGAGGGCGCATAGATCTCGGCCGAGTACCGCACGGGTTCGTCGTTGAAGAACGGGTCATCGGCCCGGCCAGCCGCCCCGGAGACATACGTGTCCCGCTGATAGAGCGGGTTGATGTATGCGGGGTTCGTGAAGGTCGTCCGCGCCCAATTGGTCCCGCAATGCGGCGAGTACCGCAGCTCGAGATACCCGATGACGGCACCGTTGGTCTGATCGACGATCGTGGTCTGCGCATTGAATACGGTGTACGCATCGGCCGAGCACCCGACGTCTGTGGGATTGGTGCCGTTGCAGTTCGTCGAGTTCGGTGCCTGATAGCAGGACGCCGAACCCATACCCGGCCCGTGCTCCGCCGAGAGAAGGATGACGGTGGGGTCGTCCGTCTGTGGCGTCTCGGGGAGGCTGGGCAGCGGCGGGAGGGTCTCCCCGGCCGCGTAGGCGACGATGGGTGAGCCGACGAGGAAGGCGGCTGTGGCCAGGATGAGGGCGTGCCTCACCCTCGCCCGCGGCGTGCGCCTTCGAGTGGGAGGAGAGCTCCGGAGCGCTCCTGGTGCGGGAATGTCCTGTTTGAGATGCACGTGTGGCATCCTCCTGTGCTGGCGACGTTGCTCCCGGTCAACGTCTGGGTGAAAGCGGGCGTCCGGGAGGAACTGATGCCTCGGGGAGCGGGGGTTCCATCCCCGCTCCCTTCCGCGTGATAGGCGATAGCGCGGCCGCGGCATGGCTTGGCGGACTGGTGGGCTTGGGTCGTTCTGGATGCCAGAACGCCAGGCACGGAACAACTCCGTGGTGACGCCGTGGCCTTCGCGGAAGGGCCGGACGGCCGAGGCTCGGTTCGGCATCGGGCGCCGCCGCCACTCATGGGTCAATGCGTGCGAACGCATTGGCCACCCGTCACTGATTGACCGCCACGCCCCTCTCCCAGGTGCATTGCGCCCCGCCGGGCCGCATCGTTTCCTTCCCTGCGAGCCGCGCGTTCGGCCCAAGCGGTGCCGACGGTAGCCGATCGAATCCCGCACTGTCAATGTGTCGGGTTCTTTGCGTGAGCTACCTGGCAGAAGCACTCCACGATCGCACCAAAGTGAACTGATAGCATGGCCTCGCTCTAACCGCGGCGAGTACCGGACGGCTGGTCGTTGAGAGAAGGGGGTCGGCCCCACCGCCAGCAGCGCCGGAGACGCAGGTGTCTCGTTGATAGAGCGGGGCCGATGTCCGCCGCGTCGGTGCGGGTGTTCTCGTAGGACGCCAAGTTCTCGGTCCGTCGCGACTGCGCCGGGTGCCCCGGTTCGGGCGGCATCACTCGGGGCGAACGCTGGCCGTAAGGCAGCCATGGACGCCGTTCGAACGACAGCGTTCCCCCTGTAGACTCCAGCGCCGATGGACGCCGCCCTCCGCGCCCGCCTGACCGAGATCGCCGGTCCCACGGCGGTCGACGCCGACGCCGCGACCGTGACGCCCGGCAGCGCCGAGGAGGTCGACGCCGTCTGCGCCGCCTGTGCCGCGGCGGAGACGCGCATCGCCGTCAGCAGCGCGGCGCCCGCGGGCGGCACCAAGGCGGCCGACGGCACCGTCACCATCTCCCTGGCGCGCCTCGACGAGGTCACCCTCGAGGCCGACCGCCTGGTCGTCCGCGCCGGCGCCGGCGCCACCCTGGGCGCGGTGCGCCAGGCGGCCGAGAAGGCGGGCCTGACCCTCACCGGGGTGGGCAACGCGGTCGCCTCGGAGACCACCGTCGGCGAGCTGGTCGCCCGCGGCCAGGCCAGCCGCCGCGGCCTCACCGGCGTCGAGGCGGTGCTCCCCGGCGGCGGGCGGGTCGGCAGCGGCGGCGCCATGCTCAAGGACGTCGCCGGCTACGACCTCACCGCCACCCTGCTGGGCAGCATGGGCCGGCTGGCCCTGGTCACCGCGGTGACCTTCCGGCTGCAGCCGCGCAGCGCCCCGCAGGACGCCGCCGCTCCCGCCGGCGTGCCGGGCAGCCTGCTCGGCGACGCCCTGGAGCGCGCCTTCGACCCCCAGCGCCTGCTGGTGGCCCGGGGCTGACCGGGAGCTTCGGCGTGCGCCCCAGGCTGCGGCGCTTCTGGCGCGAGTACACGCGCATGCGCACGGCCATCCTCTTCCTCATCGGCGTGGCGCTGATCGTCCTCATCGGCTCCTTCGTGCCCCAGCAGGACACCTCGGCGCAGAGCAAGGTCGACCAGTTCCTCGCCGACCACGGCAACCTCAACGCCCTGGCCGCGCACCTCGGGCTGCCGCTGACCCAGGTCTTCGTCGCGCCGCTGTTCTTCGTGCTGCTGGGCTCGCTGTACCTGGCGCTCGGCGCCTGCGTCATCCGCCGCGGGCGCGCCCTGGTGATGCGCACTGTGCGCCGCCATCCGCGCAGCCCGCAGTACTGGGGCGAATGGGGATCGTGGCTGTTCCACACCTCGTTCTTCCTGCTGCTGGTCGCCGTGGTGTGGGGCAAGGCGACGGGGTTCCAGGGGATCGTCACCGTCACCGAGGGACAGCGCGTCACGGAGACGCGCGCCGACTTCGACACGCTGCAGGAAGGCCTGCTGTTCAACGGCCAGCACGCCGGCTACCAGGTGCAGCTCAACAGCTTCCACGCCACCTACCAGCCCAACGGCCAGCCCAAGGACTACGTCAGCAACGTCACCGTCTACGACCACGGCCGCGCCGTGTTCACCAAGGACATCCGGGTCAACGACTTCCTCGGCTACCGCGACGTCGACTTCTACCAGCAGGACTACGGCTGGGCGCCGCACATCGTGGTCACCAACCCCGCCGGCAGGACGGTGTACGACGGCACCATCGAGTTCTTCGGCGCGCAGAAGAACGTGCAGACCGGCATCCTCAAGGTGCCCGACTTCGGCTACACGATTCCCGGCGCGCAGCAGCCCGTCCAGATCGGTGCGCGTATGGCCGTGTTCCCCGACGCCAAGACGGTGGCCCAGGTCAACGCCGACGGCAGCATCGACCCCAACAACGTCAACTACCAGCCCGGCGGCGAGCAGGCGCGCAACCCCGCGCTGCAGGTGCAGCTCTGGGTCGGCGACCTCGGCCTCGACCGCGGCCAGCCGCAGAACGTCAACGAGCTGGACACCAGCCACATGTCGCCGTACATCCTCGACGCGTCGGGTGGCGACGTGCCCTTCCCCATCGCCATGGGCGAGACCAAGCAGCTGGTGCTGCCGGGCAAGGACGCGCAGCATCCCGCCACCTTCACGGTGTCCTTCCCCGACCTGCGCCAGTACTCCCTGTTCATGGTCAAGAAGGACAACGGCGTGCCGCTGGTGTACGCCACCTTCCTGCTGATCATGACCGGCCTGATGGTCAAGCTCTACCTCAAGCCGCTGCTCGACCGCCGCTGGGGCAGGGGTCGCAGGGCGCGCCAGTTGCCGCCAGTGTCGACCAGAACAGGCGGGCCCGCGACAGACTCCGAGACGACGACGCGCGCGCCCGACCAGGTGCCCGACGCGGAACCCGAGCGCGACCGCGAGGCCGCGCCGGTCTAGATCGTCCCGCCTGCGGCGGTCGCCGCCGACGGCGGCGCGCCCACCTCCTGCGGCGGCCGGTAGGTCTTGCCGACCAGGCGGTCGTCCTCGTAGTCGAGGGTGAGCATGCCGCCCTTGGCGCACTGCAGGCGGTGCAGTGCGTAGGCGTGGCGACGCTCCGCCTCCACCCAGAAGGCCTGGATGGGATCGCCGTGCGACACGCAGATGCCCTCCTGCCCGGGGTGGTCGCGCAGCAGGCGCGAGAGCGGGGCGCGCACCCGCGCGGCCATGTCGGCCACCGACTCGTCGTTGGGCAGCACACCAGGCCAGAGCATGTGCAGGAACCACAGCGGACGCCGCCAGGGCACGTCCTTGGGCTTGACGCCCTGGAGGTAGAGCCCGAAGCGCGCCTCGACCAGCTCCGGCGTGGTGACCACGGGAACGCCGTCGAGGTAGGAGGCGATGATGTGCGCCGTCTGCTGGGCGCGTTCCAGGGGGCTGCTGTAGATCTGCCGCACCGGCCGCCCGGCGAACCACTCGCCGAGCGCGTGGGCCTGGCGCACCCCCTTCTCGCTGAGGCGGAAGCCCGGCAGGTGCCCGTAGAGCACGCCGTCGGGGTTGTGCACGTCGCAGTGGCGGACGAGGTGCAGCGTCGTCCGGACGGGCGGTGTCACGCCGCTGATGCTAGCAATCTCCGCCTGGCGCTCACCCACAGGAGAGTCTGGCGGCCAGCTCCAGCCCGCCGCCCTGCCGCCATGGCAAGATGCCCCGGACCATGAGCATCGACCTGCGCGACGGCGAGAAGCGAACCGAGCCGATGGGCCGGCTGCTGCAGCTTCCCCTCCACACCCTGGCCGGCGACGCCGCTGCGGCGCGCGCCGAGCTGCTGGTCCGCCTCCGCGAGCGGCGCGGCGCCCTCGTCGAGGAGATGGCCGAGGCGGTGCACCGCTGCGGCGCGGCCAACGTCCTCCAGGTCGGCACGATGACCCTGCTGGAACGCATGGAGGTGGCCTGCGACATCGTCCTCGCCGCCTGGGAGCACCACCGGCCACTCACCGCCACCGAGCTCGACGCCCTGGCGGCGCTGGGCGGCGAGGTGGCCGCCGCCGGCATGCCGCTGTGGCGCCTGCTCACCGCAGTGCAGCACGCCGCCCGCGGCGGGTGGCAGTACGCCCTGGAGCACACCCTCGCCCTCCCCGAGACGGGCCGGCGGCCGGGCGCCCTGGCCCAGCTGGTCGGCGATCTCTCGGTCGAGCTGTACGAGGTGGTGGGCCGGATGGAGGCCCAGCTCGCCCTCGGCTACGGCGACACGCGGCGCTCGGCGTCCGCGGCCGGCCAGCAGCGCAGCTCCGCCCCGGTGGTCGGTCGCGGCTGAGGCCAGCCCGGCGCGGTCCCGGCGGCACAGCGCGCCCGCTGCTCCAGCTCGTCGGCGACCACCGTCTCGAAGGACTCGAGGAAGGCGATGCTGCGCAGGCTGCGGCGGACGCAGGCCTGGGTGCGCAGCCAGGCGACGTGCTCCAGCGTGTCCGACAGCGTCGCGACACTGAGGCCGGCGACGACGTCGCCGTACTCCTCGGGGTCGAACGGTGCGGGCTGCAGCCGTCGGGGGACGAGGCGGGTCATCCACGCCGGCGCCAGGGTGTGGTCCCACTGGCGGGCGACGCGAGTGAGCTGCCGAAGTGAGCGCTTCTCACCGCGGGCGACGACGTCCTGGTAGAGGCGACTCTGGGGGCACGCGGCCCAACTGGTGAGAATGGTGGTGGCGAAGATCATGTCATTGGAACTGTCGCTTTTCCTCGTGGTAGCGTATCACCAAGGTTTCTCGCCGGACGACGGAGGATGCGCGAATGAAGGTCCGTGACGCGATGGCCAAGACCATCAGCACGGCGACCCCCAAGGACACCGTCGGGCGCGTCGCCCAGCTCATGAAGCAGGAGGACACCGGCTTCATCCCGGTGACCGAGAACGGCAAGCGCATGGTGGGCGTGGTCACCGACCGCGACATCGTGGTGCGCTGCCTGGCCGAGGGCCACCAGAACGTCCTCAACGAGCCCATCGAGCACTGCATGACCCGCGAGACCATGACCATCGACGCCAACGAGGACATCGGCAAGGCCGCCGACCTGATGGGCCGCGCCGAGGTCCGCCGCCTGGCCGTGGTCGAGAACGGCCAGCTGGTCGGCGTGCTCTCGCACGGCAACCTGGTGCAGGCCACCGGTGCCGAGGGCCCGGGCGGCAAGGCCACCGAGGGGGTCACCAAGGGCGCCTGAGGCGCCGCCCGCAGTGCCTAGCGGGCGGGCGGCATGTCGCCCCCGCCGCTCTCGCGCGACGACTGCCGCTGCTGGGTGATGGCCAGCACGGCGGCACGCTCGTCCTTGGGCGAGCGGTGCGGCGGGCGGGCGGGGGCGATCGCCTCGCCGGCCTCGGCGTGGTGGCGCGCCCCGGACCACAGCGCGGGCGGCGCGTCGAGCCGCTCGGCGATGGCGTAGGCGATCGACTCGTAGGTCACCCGCCAGCCGCGGAAGTGCACCCACGCCTCGTCGGGTTCGCGCTCGGCGCGCCACCCCACCTTCGCCAGCTGCTGCAGGGCGACGTCGAACTCGTCGCGGCTGAGGATCACCGGGTCCTCCGGCCTGGGGTCCTCGTTGTAGGGGATGTCCATCACCCGGGCCATCTCGCGCAGCGCCATGTAGCCCATGCGCATGAAGGGGCGCGCCTCCGCCGGTGCGGTGAGCGGGTCGAGGGAGAGGTGGAGGGCGGCGGCGTCGAGGACGCTGAGCAGCCCGGTGATCCAGGAGCGCAGCGGATGGGGTGAGCGGAAGTAGATCAGCGACTGGTAGGTGGTGTGGCTCTCGGCCAGGTCGGCGGCCCACTCCTCCCAGCGGGCGTACAGGTCGGCCAGGCTGGACACGTTGTCGATCAGCGCGTGGCGGCTGAGGATCTCCGGTCCCCAGGAGGGGACGCCGCCCCGGCTCTCCAGCATGGTGACCAGCGTCTCGCGGCGGTTGAAGGCGCTGTAGAGGGTGGGCAGGTAGGCGATCTGCAGCGCCACCACGATCAGGCCGACGCCGGCGCTGAGGAAGATCAGCGCAGTCGGGGCGACGCCGTCCTGCACCGCGAAGCCCAGGGTGAACATCGACGAGCCGGCGACGCGCAGGGCCCCGGGGAAGGACTGGCCGCTGATGTACGGCCAGAGCATCAGGGCGAAGCCGAGGTAGAGCAGGGTCACCCAGGCGACGATCAGGGCCAGCAGGATGCTCGGCCCGGCCAGCGAGAGCACCCGGTCGCGGTCCTCGTAGCTGCGGCGGCGCGCCGCCACGGCGTGGAACAGGCCGTAGACCAGCATGATCACCACCGAGGCCAGCCGCGAGCGCAGCCCGCGGGGGACCACCAGGGTGGCCACCACGCTGGCCAGCGTGCCCAGCACCAGGGCGGCGCCGGCCACCAGCCCGAGCCAGGAGAGCGTGGTCATCTGGGCGGCAGCGTACCCTCCCGGCGCTGGCCGCCGGGCCGGGTCGTCTACGATGGCGCCTCGGTCACCAGGGGGCGGGGCGGCATGGGTCCTGTGGGCAGCCGGCTCGCCCAGCCTCGGAGAGCGCCCGCTGAGCACCCTGCGCTACATCGCGGACAACTGGGACAGCTTGGGTCCCCAGACGCGCACGCACCTCGAGATCGTGGTGACCTGCGTGCTGGTGGCCGGCGCGCTGGGGCTGCTCCTCGGCATCGCCGCGGCGCGCTGGGACCGCTTCGCCGCGGTGATCCTGGCGGTGTCCAGCACCATCCTCACCGTACCCAGCTTCGCCCTCTTCGGGCTGCTCACCATCTGGTTCGGGCTGGGCAACCTGCCCGTCGAGGTGGGGCTGGTTCTCTACGCGCTGCTGCCCATCGTGCGCAACACCCGCACCGGCATCCACGCCGTCGACCCCGCGGTGACCGAGGCGGCGCGCGGCATGGGCATGAGCCCGCTGCAGATGCTGTTGCGCGTCGAGCTGCCGCTGGCGGTGCCGGTGATCATCGCCGGGCTGCGCCAGGCCACCGTGATGGTCGTCGCCATCGCCACAGTTGGTGCCGCAGTTGGCGCAAACGACCTGGGCCAGCCGATCTTCCAGGCGGTGGGCCGGAGCAGCGCCACCATGGAGCGGCTGCTCAGCGGCGTGCTGCCGGTGGCGCTGATCGGCATCCTCGCCGACCTCGCCCTCGCCGGCGTGCAGCGCGTCCTCTCGCGCGGCCGGGTCAGCGTGGCGGCGACGTGATCGTCTTCGAGCACGTCAGCAAGCGCTACGGCGAGGCCGGGCCGCTCGCCGTCGACGATCTCTCGCTGGAGATCGCCGACGGCGAGATCGTGGTGCTGGTGGGCCCCTCGGGATGCGGCAAGACGACCACGCTGAAGATGATCAACCGGCTGGTCGAGCCGACCTCGGGCACCATCCTGCTCGACGGCCGCGACACCCGGCAGTACGACGTCAACGAGCTGCGCCGCTCGATCGGCTACGTCATCCAGCAGGTGGGGCTGTTCCCCCATCTCACCGTCGCCGAGAACGTGGCCACGGTGCCCAGGCTGCTGGGGTGGAACCGGGCGCGGATCGCCACGCGCGTCGACGAGCTGCTCGACCTGGTCGGGCTGCCCCCCGCGCAGTACGCCAAGCGGCTGCCCGCCGAGCTGAGTGGGGGAGAGCGGCAGCGCGTCGGCGTGGCCCGGGCGCTCGGCGCCGATCCGCCGGTGATGCTGATGGACGAGCCCTTCGGCGCCATCGACCCCATCGCCCGCGAGCGCCTGCAGGACGAGCTGCTGCGGCTGCAGCGGGTGGTGCGCAAGACCATCGTCTTCGTCACCCACGACATCGACGAGGCGATCAAGCTCGGTGATCGTGTCGCCCTGTTCCGCGTCGGCGGGCGCCTGGCGCAGTACTCGACGCCCGAGGAGCTGCTGGCCCATCCCGCATCCGACTTCGTCACCGGCTTCCTCGGTGAGGGACGCATGGTCCGCCGCCTCGGTCTCATCCACCTCGCCGACGTCGCCCTGCCGCCGGCCAACGGCACCGCCACCACGGTGCAGGTCGGCGACGACTCGACGCTGCGCGACGCGCTGGACGCGGCGCTGCGCGCGCCGGACGGACGCGTCGGCGTGACGCGGCAGGGGACGGTCATCGGCGTCCTCGACGTCGAGGCCATCCGCCGCGCGGCGGTGTCGGCATGACCCGCATGCCGCTGTCGCGCGCGCGGGTCTTCTACCTGCCGCTGGCGGTGCTGCTCGGCATCGGCGTGTCGCTGCTGGTGCTGCAGACGCTGAACGGCGGCGTCGACGACGGCGAGATCCTCAACCGCGGCTCGCTCACCGACGAGGTGCTGCGCCACCTGGTGCTGGTGGGACTGTCCTTCCTCGCCGTGGCGGTGATCGGCGTGCCGCTCGGCGTGGCCATGGCCAGGGCGGGGCGGTGGCTGCGCATCCCGGTGCTGCTCGTCGCCAACCTCGGGCAGGCGGTGCCCAGCGTCGGCGTGCTGGTGCTCTTCTACGCCTGGTTCGGGTTGGGAGTGCAGCCGACGGTGCTGGCGCTGGCGCTGTACGGGTTGCTGCCGGTGCTGCGCAATACCCTGGTCGGCGTGCAGTCGGTCGACCCGGCGGCGGTGGAGGCAGCGCAGGGAATGGGGATGAGCGGCTGGCAGTCGCTGTGGCGGGTGGAGCTGCCGCTGGCCTCGCCGGTGATCTTCGCCGGGCTGCGCACCTCGCTGGTGCTCATCGTCGGCACCGCCACCCTGGGCAGCTTCGTCGGCGCCGGCGGCCTCGGCGTCGTCATCAACTCCGGTCTCAACCAGAGTGACCGCATCGTGTTCGTCGGCGCCGTCATGGTGGCGGCGCTCGCCCTGCTGGCCGACTGGGCGCTCTCGCTGGTGGAGCGCGTCGTCGTGCCACGCAGGATCGTGCAGTAGTCGGCAAAAAGAGCCAGTGGATTTAGGAGTCGGGTGATGAAGCGAATCGGCATGGCGATCATGCTCACCGTGTGGATGGCGGCACTCGCCGCCTGTGGCGGTGGCAACTCGGGCGGCTCGGCGGCCAACTCGAGCTCGAGCAGCGGCAACGGCAGCGGCACCGCCTCGGGCTGCCCGGCGGGCAGCGGCAACAGCGGCAACGGGGCCAGCGTCTCCATCGGCAGCAAGGCGTTCGCCGAGGAGCAGCTGCTGGCCACCATGACCAAGCAGGTGCTGGAGAAGCACGGCTTCAACGTCACCTACACCCTGCAGGCCAAGGACACGGCCATCGGCAACGCGGTGCTCAACGGCCAGATCGACATGCTCTGGCAGTACACCGGCACCGAGCTGACCGATCCCGGCTACCTCGGCCTCGGCAACATCCCCACCGACCTCGACCAGGCCTTCACCCTGGTGCAGCAGAAGGACGAGCCGCGCGGCCTGTGCTGGACGTCGAAGGCGCCGATGAACGACACCAACGGCCTGGCCATCAAGGCCTCCGACCGCAGCAAGTACGGCGACACGCTGACCGCCTTCGAGTCGTACCTCAAGTCGCACGCGGGCACCAAGGTCTGCATCCTCTCCGAGTTCCGCACCCGTCCCGACGGGCTGCCCGGCCTGAAGTCGAAGTACGGCGACGGCTACGGCAACGCCACCTACGTCGACATCGGAAACACCGCCGAGAAGAACATCGCCAACGGCGACTGCGTCGCCGGTGAGGTGTTCACCAGCGACTCGGCGATCGCCGCCAACAACCTCTACGTGCTGCAGGACGACAAGAAGCTCTTCCCGCCCGACAACGTCGGGCTGATCGTGCGCAAGGACGTGCTGCAGAAGCACCCGGCCATCGCTGCGCTGATGCAGCCGGTGGCGGCCAAGATCACCACCGACGTGATCACCGGCCTCAACAAGAAGGTCGAGATCGACAACCAGAAGGTGGACGACGTCGCCCGCCAGTGGCTGACCGACAACGGCTTTCTGAGCTAGACCAGGTCTCTCCCGCCGCGCCGCGCCCCTCGCACCAGGGGGGCGCGGTTGCGGCGCCAGGCGCGCGGTGGCCGCGGCTGGCGGCGGGCGCGGGTGGGGTGGCCAGAGGGATTCGAACCCTCGACCTCCAGGGCCACAACCTGGCACTCTAACCAGCTGAGCTATGGCCACCCCGGAGGCCCAGCAGTATATCGGGCAGTCGCTCGGCGCCCCTCCCGGCCGGCCGGGGCGCCGCTGGCTCGCCCGCCTGCTCGACGAACGCGACCCCGCCGGCGGCCGGGCCAAGGCGGCACTGTTCCTGCTGCACCCGGGGCCCTCGCTGCTGGTCACCGCGGTGACCGTCGGCGCTGCCGCCATGGCGCTGCACGCCGCGCCGCCCGCCGCTGTGGCGTTGCGCCTGGTGCTGCTGATGCTGCCCGCCCAGTTCGCCATCGGTGCGGCCAACGACCTCGCCGACCTGCGCAGCGACGGCGCGGCCAAGCCGCACAAGCCGCTGGTGCGGGGCGCCGTGCCGCGGGTGCTTGCCTCGGGCGTCGTCCTCGGCGGCGTCACGGTGAGCCTGGCCGCAGCGGGCAGCTTCGGGCCGGCCGTGCTCGGCTGCACCGTGGCCGGGCTGGGCGCCGGGCTGCTCTACGACGCCGGCATGAAGCGGGGTGCGCTGTCCTGGCTGCCGTGGTGGGTCGCCTTCACCGCCCTGCCGTTGTGCGCGTACACCGCGGTGGGGCGCTTCTCCGCCTCGCTGTGGTGGGCGGTGCCGCTGACCCTGCTGCTGGCCCTGTCGCTGCACTGCGCCAACGCCCTGCCCGACATCGAGGGCGACCGCCGCAGCGGCATCGCCAGCCTGCCCGCCGCCCTCGGTGTGGCGCGTTCCCGCGCCGTGGCCGTCGGCGGGCTGCTCGCCACCGCCGCGCTCACCGCCGCCCTGGTCCGGCCGCTGCACCAGCGCGGTCCCTGGCTGCCCGTCGCGTGGCCCGTTGTCGTGCTCGGCTCCGCCGGCGCCGGGTCCTGGCGCCCGTTGCGCCGGGCCCCCTTCCCGCTCCTCGCCCTGGCCAGCGCCGCCTTGGCGGTCGCCTGGCTTGCCGCACTGCCGGTCACCCCGCCGCCCACCCCGTAGACTCTGGCCGCCGCGCCCCCTTAGCTCAGTGGATCAGAGCGAGCGCCTTCTAAGCGCGAGGTCGCAGGTTCGAGTCCTGCAGGGGGCACATCAGGCATTCCAACCTCGCACCGGCGTCGGAGCGCGCCCGGTCAACGGTGAAGGGCACGACGTTGTCTCCCGCCGAGCGGACCGTCTCTGCCGTCCTCTGATCAACGACGGCCGTGATCTACACAGCGTGCTCGTCGCGGTGGTAGCGGACCTCTAGGCGGAAGGCATCGAAGAGGCGCCGCTGCACGTCGTCGGGAGTTGCTGTACGACGATCTCCGCCACGGGCAGCCTGTCGAGCAGTGTGGGGTCGGGTGCGTCCGACTGCTCAGCCTCGACGCGGGCCAGCTCGGCGGCGCGCTCGTGCTGCTCCGCCTCCAACTAGGTCAGGCGGGCATGGACGCGGGTGAAGACGGCGCCGGTCGGATCGTCGTTGACCTCCAGGGTGCGCACCAGGCGGGCGATGCGGCCCTCGACCTCTGCGACGGCCCGACGAGCTGCGGTGACGCGTGCCTCACGCTGCGCCTTGGCGCGGCCATCGAGGTCACCCAACTCGGCCAGCAACGTCTCACGACGGTGCGGTCCGAAGATGCGCGACGAGAAAGAAGTCTGCCACCGCGCGGAGCAGCAAGTCCTCGCGGACGTGGATCACCGTGGGGAGATCGGGGAGCCGCTCCGCGACCGTGCCGCGGTTGTTGAGGTCGGGCTGGCAGCGGGAGTACGGGATGCCTTTCTTGACGGGCGCCGAACATGCGACGCCCGCAGACACCGCACAGGACGAAGCCGCGCAGCGGGTACGCGCGCGCCACGGCACGCGCGGTCCCTTCTGGTTGATCTTGACGAGGTTACGTGCCTGCGCGCCCCAGGTCTGGCACGGATCATGGGTCGTCCGTCCGCGCGGCGGCTGCCGACTCGCCGCACGGCGATGAGAAATGAGGCCTTCGCGCTGGCATCACGGCCATTGCGGGCGGCGAACTCCTGCACCGTGATGTCCGAGGCCCCTTGAACAGGGCGAGCGCAGTGGACGACTGCCCGTATTGCGACCAGCCATTAAGCCCGTCGGGTGGAGCATGTAATGCTCGCAGGAATGCGCAGCGTCCCAAGGCGTCGGCCGCTACGCGATCGGTGAGCCCCGGCTCCCGCTCGCTGGTCCCGTCCCGCATGTCGGCGCCATCCGGGCCATCACGCCACGCTCGCCGCTCGTCATCCTTCGACGTCCAACACGATGGTCTCGGTGTGGTCTGACGTTCGCACCTCCCAGCCGTAGCAGCCCGGTGCGGTCACCCACGAGCCTCCCGGTGCTTCGCGCTCACCGTCAGCCCCCACGTTGACCGTGGCGCCGGCCGGTACCACCAGGCGCCCCACCGCGGGCTGCTCGCCGAACGCCACGGCTCCAACGCCATCGAGGCGACGGGCGCTGACCACGAAGACGCCCCCGTACCCGCGGTCGGTGAACCATAGCGTCTTGAAGCCGCGCCAGCCGTCACCTCCGGTGGTGACGAGTTGCACCTGCCCGGACTCGATCCGCGCGGTCATCG
This sequence comes from uncultured Actinomycetes bacterium, assembly GCA_964499205.1. Taxonomy (GTDB): domain Bacteria; phylum Chloroflexota; class Dormibacteria; order Aeolococcales; family Aeolococcaceae; genus DASRDZ01. The sequence continues at coordinate 35,797 of CAZCJX010000016.1, forward strand.
CTGGGTCGCCACCCGCGGAGAGGAGTGCGTGCACCGGGCCACTACCGAAGACGATGCCTCCGAATGACGACGTGGACAGGGGCGTACCGCGCGACGCCGGGCACGGCGCCCCGGCCGCGACGCTGGGGACGTCGGTGGCGTCCACCAGTAGTGCGGCGTCCACCTGCTGTGTCGAGGCCGTGGTGCAAACGCTGGCTTCGAGCGCACATGCTTGCGCGTAGCTAGACGGTACCGGCAGAGGGGCAGGCGCCCCTAATGACCGGCTCGGCAGCGGTGCACCTCCGCCGGCCGTCGATCCACACGCGGCGAGGGTCATCGCGAGCGCTACGATTACGCCCCTGCGCATGCCCGGCTCACCTCAGCAGCAGGCGGGCCACCGCCGACGCCGCGAAGAGGCAGGCGAGCGCGTCGAGAAAGCGAAAGCGCAACGCCCGCATGGCGGCGTCGAAGTGGGTCGAGCAGCTTGCGCGGCGTTGCGCGACGAGGATGCCGCCGGCGCGGGCCACGCCATGCGCCGCACCGGCGGCGGCCGCCGTCACCAGTCCGCCGCGCACGTGGGTTCCAGCGAGCAGGAGCGGACCGAACCAGAACACCGCATACGGATTGCGGGTGAAGAACCCGGGACTGAGCGCGGCTCCCCAAATCAACGTCTGTACCAAGGGCGAGCGCCCGCGAAGCCACGTCGCCGGCACCTGCCACTGCACCGACGGCACGCGGACTGGGATGCGCAGCATCGCCGTGACGCCCATGAGTAGACCATAGACCACGCCGACGACGAGCAGGCCGCGCCACGCCAGAGGCGACAGCGCCGCCGCGGCCAGCCACCATGCCGCGGCGCCGAAAAGCGCGAACATCCCATACCATGTCAGCGGGAGGAACGTTTGCCCTCGCACGGAGAGCGACGCAGCCGTCGTCGCGGCCGCATTATGCCCTCAAGGGGAGGCTTCTTTGAGCCGCCCGGCCATCGCGGCGGAGCTGCACACGAGCAGGGCGGCGCCGACGCCGGGGGGCCCAGTGTCCACCGCCACCCATCCGGCGCCGAGCACCGCGACGGCTTGCCCCAGCAACGCCGCCCGCGGAAGCGTTCGCCAAGCCGATCTGGCGACGCCGTCACCGCCCATGCTCAGTCTCGATCAGTTCTGCGCCGCGACGGCGGCAAGCCGAGTCTGCTCCGCCTGGACCTCCGCCGGCGTACAGCAGTTACAGCAGATGCAGTTGCTCTTACACGTGCAGGCGCCAGAGCACCCGCTAGTGTTCGACTTGCAGTCCGTGCACAACTCGTAGCCATTCGCGCAGGTTCCCTGTCCAGTGCAGGCGTACCACTGACCGTTGGAGTAGATGCACCCGCCGCACTGACCGGTAGTGCAGACCGTGTACCCGCTCGGGCATCCGCCACTGGCCGGGCAGGTGCCGTTGCAGATGGCGATGTAGCTGCAGGTGCAGGTCGCGAAGACGGTCTTGATGCTTCCGAAGGCACCCAACGTCGACGCTGCCGCCGTCGCGGCGATCGCCTTGCCGGCACGCCCGAAGAGCGTCCGGCGGGTCAAGGTGCGCGCCAGCTCTTCGGTGACGACGCTCACCATCTCGTCCGTTGTCCGACGTGTTCTCACCACTTTGGCTCACCTCCTGGACTACTGCGAACTCGATATCACTGGGATCTCGTGCATGGCGAAGCTCGGCGCCGTCCGCTCCGCTCGCCGCAGCAGGTCGCGGATTCCATGTTCGGTATGGGGCGCGCCTGACGCGAGCACCCTGCCTTGGTCATCAGCCACGTAGAAGAGTGGCGTAGCGCGAACGCGGAACTCATCGCGGACGCCGTGGTCGACAATGACAACGGGAATGCTGGAGGCGGCAAAGGCTGGGACCGCCTGGACGAACCGCAGCTCCTCGACAGTGGCGATGACCGCTTCGACGCCCGCCGCCGCAAGGGCGTCGGCCATGGCGTTGAGAGCGGTGACACCCAGCTCGCAGCTACCGCACAGTGGGTCTGCGAACATCAACAGCGTGCGCATCCCAGGGCCGCCGGTCCTCAGCGTGAACGGTGCGCCATGGCCATGGCTGACAAGGGTTCCCTCTAGCGGCGGCAGCAGCGTTCCGATGTCAAGGCCGCGCAGCAGCTGGGCCTGCTCATGTCCGCGTCCGCGAACGTCGAGGAGGTAGCCGAGCTGGCGGTACACAAGGAACACGAGCACGCCGAGCGCGACGAGGACAACCCACATACCAGTCAGCGCGGCGGTGGGTAGGTTCATGCGATCGCCTCTCGGTGTGAGTTGACCTGCGCGACGGTGAGCGACGCTTGCCGGGCCACCCCGGCGAGTGCCAGGTAGCAAACCGCGATACCCCCGCCGCTGAGGGTGAGGTTGGCCGCCTCAGGGCCGTCCAACACCAGCACGATGACGCTCAACGCGACCAGCCCCAGGGCGCGCAACAACCCGCTCATGCTGAAGCTCGTGCCGCTGAGTGCTCCGAAACAGTGGCAATGGACGCGTACACCGTGGATCAACGCCGTGGCGATGGCGACCGCGAAGGTGGCGGTGATGACCACCAGCCCGGCATCGACGATCCGCGAGCCCTGTACCGCGGCGGCGGCGCAGCCAAAACAGAGCTCTGTGGCGACCAGCCCCGTGGCCACCCTTCGACGCGTGCCCACACCGAACCGTCCAAAACCGAGGCCCGCCAGTGTACGGCCGAAGCCGCTGACGTCGGCCGTCTTCGCCCCCGCGGCGATCACCAGCACGGCCCCGACCAGCTGGCGCAACACCGTCGCTGTCATGTCATGGCCCATGCGTCGCGCCGCTGCTCGCCGGCAGTGCCGACCTCCCCGAACGGGCGGAGCAACCCGAGGCGCCAGATCGAGAGGACGTTCTCCGGAAGGCTGGCCAGCCCGTTCTGCGCCACCCTTCCGTCATAGCTGACGAAGACGGCGAACGGGAGCACCCGCACCGCGTACGCGTCATAGAGGTCTGGGCGCGCGGTCAGGACGGGGATGTCGCTGTCCATGGCGCGCACCACGTGCTCGGCGACTGTCTGGTTGCCCTTGGGGATCATGACCACGTCGATATCGGGACGCTCGGCGCGCAACAGGTCGATTTGCGTCAACGCCGCCGGGCAGTGGCGCATCGAGTGATCGGCGAACAGCAACAGCGCGCCACGAGCGTTGGGGATGCTCCAAAGGTGGCCGTCGGTATCGTGTTCGCTCCACGTGGGAGCTCGCGAGCCGGGCCGCAGCCCGTCGCGTGCGATGCCTTCCCGGCTGTGCAATCGCTCAAGCCCGATCACATACAGAGCGCACAGGCACAGGACGATCAGCAGGAGCCCAAGCAGCAGGAACAGACCGCTGACCAACCACATGGACGCCGCCCCCGCCACCGCCGAATCCCCCATGGGCCCGCCTCCGCTTTTTGATAGGTGGCGATCGTAGGACGCGCTTGGCAGCAGGTCAACTACTTACCGCACGGTCAGCATTTCGCGCTGTCCGCCGCCTGCACTCCAGCACTGAGGTTGCTCGCCACGGCGCCCGTAGGCTCGTCACTCCGCGGGTCGACTGAGCTCTGCTTCGGGATGGACCAGGTCGACCGCAGGTCAGCGTGAACACTCTGCAGTCCGGCAGAAGCCGAGGTGTTGTGCGGCGCTCCTGGCCTCGGTAACTGTCGTGTCCCTGGCGCCCTGTGCCTCGTTACACGCTAGAGTGTTACTCGGCCCCACTCGCTAGGCATCCGCTGGAGAATGCGCGGATGGGTGTGCTGATTCGAGCCTACGGGGAGTGCTGGTCGCCCGACCTGGTCAACTGGGGCACGCGCGGCCCCGGAGGCAAGGCTGAATTGCTCGGGGAGTTTGGCGGCCGACGGAGGCCCGTCATGGTGGACGTGTGGGAACAGCGAGGTGTCTACGTACTCCTACACGGCTGGAGCGTCGTTTACGTCGGAAAGGCGGACAACGTGGCCCTCGGGGCGCGACTCCGGGGCCACCTCTCCGACACACTGGCAGGGAGGTGGGACACCTTCTCCTGGTATGGCATCCGCGGTGTGCGTCAGAACGGCACGCTCGGCGCCGACATGATGGGGAAGAGCACAAGCGCCGACGAACTGATCAGCACGCTTGAGTCCTTACTCATTGCCGTAATGGAGCCGCCTCGCAACCGCCGTCGCGAGGAGACACCTGGCGCGACGGTATTGGTGCAGCACGGCGGAGAGAGGCCTCGACCAGTCGCCAGCTACCTTGACGAAATACGCCGCGGAATCATGGACCTACAGGGCCGCCTGGCGGTGCTCGAACGGGGCGAGCCGGCCACCGGACAGGCAGACAACCGGGGGAGTTCACGGGAGCGCTCGGCGAAGGGCCAGGGCCGCTCCGCGGGCCGAGGCTAGATACCGGAGGTTACAGGTGGTGACCGCCCTCCCGCCGGACTTTCGCATGCTGAGCGACGAGGCGGATGGAGCCCTGAACTCGCGGCCCTGGGTGTGCGCTACGCTGGCCTGATGCGACCGCTTCGGTATTCGATCAACGTGACCCTGGACGGCTGCTGCGATCATCGCGAGGGGATCGCCGACGAAGAGCTGCATCGCCACGCGGTGGAGAACCTGGCTCAGGCCGACGCGCTGCTCTTCGGCCGGGTGACCTACGAGATGATGGAGGCGGCGTGGCGGCCGTCGGCGGAGACTGCGGGAAGGCCCGAGTGGATGGAGCCGTTCGCCCGGACCATCGACGCGGCAAAGAAGTACGTGGTGTCGAGCACCCTCGACCATGCCGACTGGAACGCGGAACTGGTGCGCGGCGATTTGGGAGAGGCCGTTCGGCGGCTGAAAGGCGAGCCGGGCAACGGACTGTTCGTAGGAGGCGTGACGCTGCCGCTGGCGTTGGCGGAGATGGGGCTGATCGACGAGTACGAGTTCGTCGTCCACCCCAGGGTGGTCGGTCATGGACCGACGTTGTTCGCGGGCCTGTCGAAGCCTCTCGAGCTGGCGCTGGTGAACCGTCGGGAGTTCGGCTCAGGAGTGGTGGCGATGCGGTACGTGCCGAGACGGTAGCACCGAGCCCCCGGTACCATGGCGCCCCATGGCATCGTGGAGCGAGGTGGTCGCCGCCGCACCCGAATTCGCCGCGCACGTGCGGCGCACCTTCGCCATCCGCAAGCACGCCACCCTGGCCACGCTGCGCCGCGACGGGTCGCCGCGGATCAGCGGCAGCGAGGTCGTTTTTGACGAGGATGGCGAGATCTACCTGGGCATGATGCCGATGTCGCGCAAGGCGCTCGACCTGCGCCGCGACCCGCGGCTGGCGCTGCACTGCCCAACCGAGGACCCGCTGAGCAACGAGGACACGTCGTGGCTGGGCGACGGCAAGATCGCCGGCGTCGCGGTCGAGGTGTCGGATCCCGCGCGCGACGACCAGGCGCACCGCTTCCGCATCGACGTGCGCGAGGTGGTGCTGACCACCCTGGGGACACCCCCGGATCACCTGGTGATCCAGTCCTGGCACCCGGGGCGCGGGCTGGAGCGGCTGGAGCGGCGCTGACGACTCAGACGGTGGCGGGCTGCGCCGACTGCAGGGCGACCGCGGCGATGCGTGCGGCGCGGTCGCCGAGCTCGACCGGCACCGCGCCGCCGTAGAGCAACGGCTCGGCGTGGGCCAGCCACGAGGGGTCGTCGGCGATGGCGGCGACGGCGTTGTCGCCGCCGAGGCGGGCCAGGTAGCGTGCGGCCAGCCAGGCGAGCCGGCCGCTGCCGGTGGTGGCGGCGTGGTCGCGGGCCTGCTCGGCGAGGCGGGTGCCGATGGCCAGCATGGCCATGCGCCGGGCCAGGCGCCGCATCGGCAGCTGCTGGGCGTCGGGGTCGAGGCTGGCGAGGCGGGCGATGTCGCGCTCGACGCGGTGGGTGTGGTCGAGCAGCGCGGGCGCCAGCGGGGCCATGGGGCCGTCGGCCATCACCGTCTCGGCGCGCCGCTCCAGGTCGGCGAGGAAGTCCGGCCCGGCGCCGTGGGCCAGGGCGCGCAGCACGTCGAGGGCCATGATGTTGCCCGGCCCCTCCCAGATGGCGTGCACCGACACGTCGCGGAGCAGCCGCGCGTTGGGCCAGTCCTCGATGAAGCCGTTGCCGCCGCGCACCTCCATGGCCTCGCGCGTGGTGTGCACGGCGCGCTCGGTGCCGTGCATCTTGAGCAGCGGGGTGAGCAGCCGCCAGGTGCCCTCCATGCCCGGCTCGCCGGCGTCCATGCGGTCGAGCGCGTCGGCGACGGCGAGCGCCGCGGTGAGCCCGGCGGTGGAGTCGACGACCAGCTCGGCGAGGGTGTCGCGCATCAGCGGGTGCAGCGACAGCTGGCGGCCGAAGGTGGAGCGCATGCGCGCGTGCTGCAACGACTCGTGGGTGGCGCGGCGCATCGCGCCGGCGGTGGCGGTGGCGATGCCGACACGGGTGAGGTTGACCATGTCGAGCATCTGCTTCATGCCGCGGGTGATGTCGCCGACCGGCCAGGCGACGGCGCCGCGCAGGCCCAGCTCCGAGGAGGCCATCGCCCGCGTGCCGTACTTGTCCTTGAGGCGGTGCAGGACGTACGAGTTCCTGCTGCCGTCGTCCAGAACTCGGGGCATCAGGAACAGGCCCAGCCCGCGCGTCCCTGCGCCGGCGCCCTCGGGGCGCGCCATCACCAGCACCAGGTCGGAGTGGGGGCAGGAGGCGAACCACTTCTCGCCGTGCAGGCGGTAGGTGCCGTCGTCCTGGCGCACCGCCACCGTCTCGTTGGCGCCGACGTCGCTGCCGCCCGCCTTCTCGGTGAGGAACATGGCCATGGTGGCGTGGTTGCCGGTGTCGTCGGCGAGGCGGGGCACCCAGCGCGCGGCGAGCTGCGCGTCGTTGCGCTCCAGGGCGCGCGCGCCCGCGGCAATCATGCCGATGGGGCAGCCGGTGACCGCCTGGTCGGCCTGGAGGAACAGGTACTCGACGGCGGCGACCAGGGTGCGCGGCGCGCGGCCCTGCAACCCGCGCCAGCCGGTGGAGAAGCCCGCCCGGACCACGCCGAAGCCGAGCACGGTGCGCTCCAGCTCCTTGTAGGCAGGGTGGAACTCGATCTCGTCGATGCGCTCGCCGCGGCGGTTGAACTGGTGCAGGACGGGCGGGTGCCGGTCGGCCTGTGCGGCGAGCGGCTCGACCTTCGACGGCACCAGGCGTCCCGCGTCCTGCAACGCGGACTGCGCCACCGGCCACAGCGACTCGCCGACGGTGCGGCGGACCAGCCACTGCAGGTGCTCGTCCGGCGCGTACCAGTCGTCGTCCTCGACCAGGGGGATGTGGCGCGCGCCGGGATCGCTGACGGGCAGGCTGGTCATGGTCGGTTTCTCCGCGGTGGTGTGGCCGAGACGGTGAGGGTGGCGAGGACTGCGGCCTGGGCCGCGGCGAGGTCGAAGGCGCCGCCGGCGCCGGCGCTCTCCAGGACGATGCCGAGCACCGTGGCCCAGAAGCCGCGGGCCACGGCAGCAGCGGGCGCGGCCAGGATCCAGCCGCGCGCCGCGTGGTGGGCGGCGACGGCACGGGCACCCTCGTCGTGCAGGCGCTCGAGGGTGCGGGCGATCAGAGGGCGCAGCTCGTCGCGCTGCCGGGCCAGCAGCAGCGCCTCGGCGAAGGTGAGCAGCGCGGGGGAGTCGAGGGCCACCTCGGTGAGCCGCCGCGCGTACTGCTCGCGGGTGCGGGTGCGCCGGCCGGCGGCCTCCACCGCCGCGGCGGCGTGGAGCACGTCACGGCAGGCGGCCTCGACGAACAGCGCCTCCTTGCTGCCGAAGTAGTAGGTGACCTGGCTGGGGAAGGCATCGGCCGCCGCGGCGATCTCGGTGAGCGCCACGTCACCCAGGCCGCGCTCGCGGAAGAGGCGGGAGGCGGCGTCGAGCAGCGCCGAGCGCGTGCGCCGGCCGCTGCTGCGCGTTGCCCGGACGGCGTGGCGCGTGGTGGTCGGGGTGGTCGCGGTTGCTGTGGCCATGGTCGCGATTGCGGCTTGTTTGTACGGCAAACACAGACGCTCAGTCAAGCATTCAGGTCGTCCACCCACATGCCGCGGCGACGCATCACCTCGCGGAGCACCGCGATGCGGTCGGTCATGATGCCGTCGACGCCCATGTCCAGTAGCCTCTCCATCTCCCTTTCGTCGTCGATGGTCCAGACGTGCACCGGCAGGCCGCTGCGATGCGCGGCACGCAGCAGCGCGGGCGTCACCAGGCGCACGCCGCGCGCGGCAAGCGGGATCTGCAGGCAATCGGCGCCCAACCGCGGCAGCCATCCGCTGCGGCACGAGCCCCAGGCGATCGCGGTGGCGCGCGGCCCCATCGAGGTGCAGATGCGACCGCCGCTCAGCCGCCGCACCCGAGCGATGCGCGCGTCGGAGAAGGAGCCGACGCAGACGCGGTCGAAGGCGCCGTGGCGGCGCAGCACCTCGACCAGCGGCGCCACCACGGCGTCGGACTTCGGGTCGATGTTGACCCGAACGTGGGGCCAGGCGTCGAGCAGCGCGTCGAGCCGGGGCACGCACACGCCGCGGCCGCGGTGGGGGAAGCTCCGGCCACCGTCAGCGGTGAAGGCGTAGCCCGCGTCGGCGGCCTCAACCTCGGCGGCGGTGAGCAGCGCGATCGGCCCGGCGCGGTCGGTGACGCGGTCGAGCACGGCGTCGTGGAAGGCCATCACCACGCCGTCCGCGGTGAGGTGGACGTCGGTCTCCACGTAGCGGTAGCCCAGCGCCACCGCTGCGGCGAAGGCGGGCAGGGTGTTCTCGGGGTGGTCGCCGGCGCCGCCGCGGTGGGCGAAGGCGATGGGATGCGGCCAGTCGAGGAAGCGGCGTGCGGGCATCAGGCGCACGATGATGCCGCCTTTGCGCCTCGACACCTCGATCCGTCACCCTACGGATGCCGTGGAACTCACCACCCAAGCCCCTCCCGGGCTCGACCTCGACACCGTCTCCCGCTGGCTCGACCCCCTGGTCGGCGGCCTGCGCGGACCGCTGCGCGCCGCGGTGATCGCCGGCGGCCGCTCCAACCTCACCTACGTCA
>CAZCJX010000017.1:0-22948 GCA_964499205.1 uncultured Actinomycetes bacterium
TCGACGACGTGCGCGGCGTGATGGAGGAGTTGCTGTCACATCCGCCCGGAACTCGCGCGGCTCCCGCCCGCCGCGGCGGCCGCGCCCGGCCGGGGCGCGGCGAGGAGGAGCTCCCGCTGGACCTGGAGCGGTAGGGGGCGGCGGTTCACTCGCACCTCTCTTTGCCGTTGCTGAAGGCCGCGGGTGGTCAGGCCTGTAGGTGACGCCCATGTCGAGTGCCGACCAGCCGCATCGGTGACGTCGATGGGAGGGCGGTGGATTGTCGACGGTTCGGGCGCACTACCCCTACTCTGCACTGGCAGGACGACTTCGGTCGTCGGACCGACCCCGCTGATGCACCAACTCTGCACCCTCGAGAGGTTCTGTACTGCTACCTATACCGCTGGCATCGAGGTCGCCAGCGACGTATTTGGCGAGCATCATCGATACTCACGACACCGCCGCTCGCAACAAACGAGGCGGATGCCGTGTCGTCGAGGAGGTCGACCCTGACCCGGGCCTCGGAGGCGCACGGGAACGCTCCTGAACGCTACCGAATCACGATGCTCTAAATTCCTACACCCAGTGACGCCCGCACTGTTGGCTGGTCGAAGGCACCCTACCGTGTTCGGCAAGGAGCTTGAGGACCACCTCTGTCGCGGCGCCGGCCACTATCACGTGCTTGTCCGGGGTCGATATCCCGAGTTCCGGCAGACTGGCACGGGGGTCGCCGGACACCCGAAGGCACACGCCATCTCTTCGGCGTAAGGGTAGGCGCACGATGCACGCCGCCCGTATGTCGCGATACGCAATAAACCTATCTCGCTTGAAGCGTCCCTTGTACTGAAGCAACAGACCGCAGTCCACGTCTGTTAGGCTCCATCGCTCCGACGGAAAGTAAAATCGCACCCCCCGTTCGGTCTTGATGCCGGTGGACTGGTCCTCGCCGCGGTGATCGCCTGTCTCACACATGCAAGCGAAAACTGATCAACAGCCCGACTGTCCAGGTGACGAAGGCGCTCGCCAGCAGCGCGTCGGCAACATAGACATCGTGCCCCACCGATGGCGATCCACCAGAGAACAGGGTAATGCGTGCCGACCTTGCATCGGGAATTACGAGCAACGCAAGAAGCCCCGAAACAAGCATCCCAGATAGGATGTTGCAGACTAGTACGGTGATAGGCCGATGCCAAAGCACTGACGTGCCGACAGCACTCGAAGCCGCGACGAACGCAATGTAAGCCAGTAAGTCTCGCGCCGAGGGCGAATTGCGGCGTACGCGTGGGGGCTGCATCAAACCAGCGCTCCATCATTATGCGGCAGCCAGACGTGCCTGGGGCCCATCAAAGGCACCCCTGAGCTTCATACCATTGATAAAGGTCATCCGCGGTAAGGTGCATCTGCTCGTGGTCCCACTCGATGCTTCTGATCGCCCAGTCGGAAAGAATGGAGAACTCGCTAGCCGCACCCCACAAGCGGTCGCCCGTTGCGGCAGCCCTATACCCTGCGAATCCGCCGAACGCGTCGAGTACCGCTGCGCCGTACTGCCCTTTACCGATGTCATGCAACGTCGTGAGGCCACTGGCAACGGCAGTGCAGATTCCCAGTGCGGGATTGAGGACCTGGCCGATTCCGCATACGTTCTGTGCGATCCGGGCACCTATGTAGATCACATCGCTGGCGACCGATGCAACCTGGCCGCAGGTATCGCACGAAATGCCTACGGCGTTCAGTGCTTGCCCACAGATGTCGCATGTTAGACCCAAGAAGTCCTGGCCGGTCGGATCAGTTCTGTTGAGGGGATTTCCGGATGTGTAGTTATACGGAGCTCCAGTTTGAGACACCCGCGGATCCTGTGTGAGGAACTGTGCGGTTGTGGGATCGTAATACCGGGCGCGCAGATAGTAGAACCCTGACTCGGTGTCGCGGTATTGGCCCGTATAGAGGAGCGGAGTTGTAGCCGGGCCCGTCGATGCAGTGAGGCTGCCGTAGGCGTCGTAGGTGAAAGTGGCAGTCACGTTGCCTGTTGAATCCGTGAGGAGCCGTGTGCTACCGAGTTGGTCTTGGTGGAAGTAGGTGACGTTGCCGTTGGCGTCCACCTCCTCGACGGGCGCGCCGCCGGCACCGTAGACGTATGAGTACGCGCCGTCTGTGAGCAGCTGCGGCAAGCCTTCCGCGGCATCCCAGGTGAAGCGCTGGGTCGTTCCGCCGGAGATCTTCGCGGCACGGAGTCCGTCGGCATCGTACGTGTACATGGCCACGCCGACGGAGTTGCCCAGTGCGGGGATGGTCTGCGGCACGAGCGAGTACCCATTGGGAGGCGCGTAACCCAACTGATCGGAGGAGTCGTCGCCCCAGCTCCAGGCTGTGGCATCCGAGCCCAAGGCCAGGGAGAAATTACCACCTCCAGCAACCGCGCTGATACCCGTGAGGTTCGATGGCTGCACAGGCGTACTGCTGTTGGCGCCGTTTCCATCTCCGAGCTGGCCGAAGTTGTTGTAACCCCAGGTACGGACGGTTCCGTCCGCCATGCGAGCCAGGGAGTGAACGAAGCCGGCGGCGATTCCCGTGACGCCGCTCAGGCCGGACGCCTGGACCAGTGAAGCGCTATTCGTCGTCGTGCCGTTGCCCAATTCACCGAAGTCGTTCTGGCCACTCGCCCAGACGGTTCCGTCTGACTTGAGTACGAGGGTGTGCGTGTTGCCTACGGCCACGGCCGTGGCGGTCGTGACGCCGGGCACTTGGATGGGGGTGGTGCTGCCATTGAGCGTCCCATTGGCAAGCTCGCCGTCGCCGTTGTATCCCCATGCCCAGACAGTTCCGTCGGACTTCAGGGCAACCGAATGGTAACCGCCGCCGCTGACCTGGCTGACGCCGGCCAGCCCGGTGACCTGGACGGGGAGGGAGGTGTTGGTCGTAGTGCCGTTGCCCAGCTGCCCCTGGTCGTTCTCGCCCCATGCCCACACGGTTCCATCGGACTTGACGGCGAGCGCGTGGCCGCCTCCTGCGCTGATAGCGGTGACACCGGCGAGCCCGGAGACCTGCACGGGCACCGAGCTGTCTGCCGTGGTGCCGTTGCCCAGTTGGCCATACAGGTTATAACCCCAGGCCCAGACGGACCCGTCCGACTTCAGAGCGAGCGAATAGTTTCGTCCGCCGGAAACGGCCGTGATGCCGGAGAGGCCGGGTACCTGAGTCGGGTTGTTGGTGCTCGTCGTCGTCCCGTTGCCGAGCTCCCCATTGCCGTTCGAGCCCCACGCCCATACCGTGCCATCCGCTTTCAACGCGAGAGCATGGTACGCCCCGCCTGCGACCTGCACCGTGGCCGACCCCACGTGCGTCAGGCGGTTGGCTTGGTCATACGCCAGGGTCACTCGTGGCGCACCATCAACTGGACCCGCGACGCGGTTGCCCCGCAGGTCATAGGAAAGGGTCGTTGTCGCGGCCGGGGGGTTCGTATAGCTGACCGCCTCGTCGGCGGCGTCATAGGTGAGGCTGGCGCCGGACGCCAGACCAGTGACGTTGTCACCGCTGTCGTAGGTGAACGTTCCGGCGTTGACGGAGGTCAGCTGCGTCAGGTGGTTGTAGCCGTACGACTCGTTGGCTTGGGTCACCCCGGTTGGCGTCATGGACGCCAGCGTCCCGTCAGGATTCCGAGTGTCCGTGAAGCTTGCGAGGGTGGACGTGCCATTGACGTCCGTGATTCCGATCGACCGATCCGCGGCATCGTAGGTCGTCGTTGCCGTGGTGCCGTTGGCGTAGGCCTCTGAGGTCACATCGGAGTCGGGGTTGACGTTGTATGTCGTCGTGTGCTGCAGCCAGTCCGTGACGGAAGTCAGCCTCCCGGCATCGTCGTATGCTCGTTGCACAAGGTGGCCGCCCGGATACGTGATGCTGGTGAGCTGCCCTTTGAGATCGTATCCGTACCCGACCGTCTGTCCGGCACCGTTGGTCGACAGTGTCAGGCGTCGTAGCGAGTCGTAGGTGAAAGTGGAGGTGCCTGTCCCGTCCGTCATCGCGGTCCGGCTGCCGTCCCCGTCGTAGTTGACGTCGGTGACATTTGGCGTCGTGCCGTCACTGTACGTTGTCGACGTCATTTGGTTGGCGGCATCGTAGGCGTACGTGGTGGTTTGCGTCTGCGGATCGACCACGGTAAGGCGGTTGCCGGCACCATCATAGGTGTACGAGGTCTTGCGATTCAACGCGTCCGTAACGGAGCTGAGTCGATTGAGCGGATCATAGGCGTACGTGGTCGTGTGGTTGAGGCCGTCCGTGACTGTAGTGCGGTTGCCGTCGGCGTCGTAGCCATAGCCGTTCGTCGAGTTGTCAGCTCGCGTGACCAGGGTGAGCTCGTTGTCCTTGTCGTACGTGTTCTGGGTAACGTTGTTGTTGGGGTCGGTCGTGCTCAGAACGTTGCGGTTGCTGTCGTACTGCTTGGTTGTCGTGTGCCCGAGTGGATCCGTCGTCGTGGTCACGTCGCCGAACGGGTTGTGGGCATACGTCGTTGTGTACGCAGACGGGCTCCCTCCCGTAACGTTGCCCAGAGGGCTGACCGACGACGTCTCCCACCCGATGGAGTTGTACTGGGCGGTGGTGAGATCGCCAGCCGGGTCGGTCGTCTGGGTTCTGTCCCCATACTGGTCATAGGCATAGTGCCACGCCTTGTCATCGGGATCGGTCATCGCCGTGACGTCACCAGGGTGCACAGAGTCACCATAGGTGTAGGTGGTCAGCGCGGACTGGCCGGTGGTCGTCAGCGGCCGCGACGAGGTCAGCTTGTTGCCGCTGGCGTCGTAGGTGTTGCTCGTCGTGACGCCGAGCGGATCCTTGGTGGTCAGGAGATCGTTGAGAGCGTCGTACGTGTTGATGGTGGTCCGGCCCAGTCCATCGGTGGTTGTTAGAACGTTGCCGGCCGCGTCATACGTCTTGCTCGTCGAGTGCCCGTTGGGGTCGGTCTCGGTCGCGACGCCCAGTGTCACCGGGTCATAGGTGTATTGCCAGGTCGCCTGCTGCGGCGTTCCCTTGCCCTTGGTGACAGAGACCAGCTTGTTGTTGCGATAGGTCTCGAATGTGATGTTGCCCTTCGGATCGGTGACGGCGGTCGTGCCGGTTCCATAGGAGTAGCTGGTCTTCCGGGACATGCCGTCAGTCTGCGAGGTGATGCGGCCGGTTCCGCTGTCGTACGTATTGGTGACGGTGCCCTGGTTCGGGTCGGTCATGGTCAGCATTCGATGGGAACCGTCGTAGGTGAAGGTGGTGTGTCCGCCGTTGACATCGACGAGAGCGGATAGGTTTCCTGAGCCGTCGTATTGGAAGCTGACCCCCCGCCCTGTCGGATCGGACACCGAACTCAGCTGGCCGTTCGTGTAGGCAAGAGTCAGGGTGCGACCGGCAGGATCGGTCACCGAGGTCAACTGCCCATTCGTGTAGGCCAGCGAGGTGACGTAGCCGTTGAGGTCCTTCTCCTGGGTGAGTTGCCCAGTCGAGCTGAAGGTGAAGATCTCTCGGGCCTTGCGGGTGAACGTGAAGGTGCCGTCGCCGTTCTTGGCCAAGGTCGCAAGGACGCGCGATGGCGGGAGGTACCCGGACGGTGAATTCGAGAACAGGACCTGACTCCCGTTCTCCTGGTTCACGGTGACGTTCCCATTGGCTGAGTTGAAGGACAACGTCATCTGATACGAGTGGGACCAGCCGTACCCCAGAGGGCCCGGCGTTCCCGAGTTCAGCGAGTTGTAGGTCTGCGTAAAGTCGAGGGCCTTGCCTCGGCCTGGAATGGAGACGTCCTCGAAGGTGTGGGTGAAGTTCCCGGTGGCGTCGTTGACCGGGTAAAAGGTGGAGAAGCAGTTGCAGAGGAACTCGCTCGGGTTGAAGTAGCCGAACGATTCGGGCGGCGTCGGCCCGGCGTCCGAGCTGTTGTTGAAATGGTTCCTGATCTGCGATGCGGTGAGGACGTGGTCGTACACGGCAACGTCCTGGATTGATCCGTAGTAGTTGTCACCGCATCCACACGAAGCCGCGGCGATGTGAAGTGGGCCCGTGCCTGGGTTGCTGAGGGCCGCGCTGCCGATGAACAGGCCGTCGAGGTAGGCCACAAGGGTCGTGCCATCGTAGGTCAGGTCGACCTGGTGCCAGGTGCCATCGAGGATGGGGTCGGCCGGCGGTGAATAGAAGTCTCCCGCCGTCGTGGTGAGGGCGTGCGCGACGTCCCCGCCGTGGCTGTAGAACGCCACTCCAGCGCCAAAGTTGCCGTAGGCGATGGTCCAAGACCCGTACGCGCTCTGCACTTTGATCCAGGCCTCGAGCGTTCGCGCGCCGGTGGGAAGCTGCGTCGCCGGCGACGTGCGGGCGACGCCATCGCGGCAGCTACCGTTGGTGTAGACGGAGGTGCTGAGGTCGTTGAAGGCGCCCGGTTGCCCCATGTTGCTCGGGCACACATAGGTTCCGACGTTGCCGTGGCCGCTGGCATCCGCGGCAAGCAGTGGACTGCCCCCGTACGACGAGCTGGACTCACCTAGGCGCCAGTACAGCGATGGGTTGTCGCCCAGGACCGTGCTGGCGTATGTGGGGCTCGGTCCGCTGGGAGTCGCCGTCGGAGACGTCGATGTCGCGCCCGCTCCGAATTGGTTGTAGGCGTACACCTGGACCGTGTCGGCCAGGCCGCCCGCCACTCCGTAGATGGTGGCGGAGGTGGCGTTGCCCGGGACGTCGACCGAGCCGACGGCGGTGCTGCCGTTGTACACGGTTGCCACATATCCGAGGACGGCCGTCGCGCCGCTGGGCACGCCGGCAGTCGACGCGGCCCAGGTCGCCGTGACCTGCCCGGCGCCTCCTGAGGCGCTCAGACCACTCACGGCGCTCGGCACGGAGTCGCCGCTGGCGTTGAAGTGGGCGGTGACCTGGGCGGGGCTGAGGGCCGTCGGATAGAGCGCGGCCTCCTGCACCAGCCCGTTGAAGGCGTCGCCGCATCCGCAGGGCGAGGCGCCGACGGTGAACCAGCGGCCGCCGGTACCCGGCGTGAATGGTTTGGCCCCGTACGATTGGCCGTCGATGTAGAGGGTCACGTTGGTGCCGTCATATGAGGCGACGGCCTGGTGCCAGTTGTTGTCGAGCACCGGACGATTGGTGGGGATGTACCAGGCGTCCCCCGTCGATCCGCCCACATCCACCTCCCAAGGGAACTGTCCGCCATTGCCAGGGAAGCTGATCGTCATGCCGGACAGCTGGCCCACCACGACTCCGCCGTAGGCGTTGTTCGTCTTGAACCATGTCTCGATGGTTCGTGGAGCGGTGCCGACGGGCAGGCCGGTGACATTCACCGTGCGTGCGGCTCCGCCGGACCCCCCACACGAGTTGAGCGAGGTGCTCGAATCGTTGGCCAGCGCACCGGGCTGTGCCGCGGCGGAAACACAGGACAGCACACCCGTCTGGCCGTTCCCCGAGGAGTCTGCTGCGAAGAGCGCGTTGCCCCCATAGCTGGAGGAGGGTTCGGCGAGCCGCCAGTAGAGAAGTGGCCCGTCTGTCTGCACCGTGCTGGCATACGTGCTGGGCGCCCCGGTGACGGTGAAAGACCCCGAGGCAACGGTCGGACCACCTCCGAACTGGTTGAAGGCGTAGACCTGAGCAGTGTAGGTGACCCCGGTCACCAACCCCGTGATCGTTGCCGATGTGGCGTTGCCCGCAACCGACATGGAGCCACGCGGCGTGGTGCCCTGCATGATCGTCACGAAGTGGCCAAGAAGGCTGGTAGCGCCGCTGGGGACAGCGGCGGAAGCTGCCGACCACGAGACGGTCGCCTGGTTGGGGCCGGCACTGACTGAGAGGTTCGAGACGGCGCTGGGCCGGGTGTCTCCGCTCGCGGAGAAGTGGGCTGCGACCTGTGCTGCCGTCAGTGCGCTGGGGTAGACCGCCACCTCGTCGACCGGGCCGTTCCAGTTGTCGCCGCAACCGCAGGGTGCCGCACCGGCCGTGAACCCACCGTTCCCGCTCGATCCTGTGTACGGCTGAGCGCCCAGGGATTGGCCGTCCACGTAGAGAGTCAGGTTGGTGCCGTCGAAGACGGCCACCACCTGGTGCCAGTTGTTGTCGAGGATCGGGTGGGTGGCGGGTACGATCCAGGCGTCAGAGGTTGCACCAGTCACGTCGATCTCGTACGGGTACTGCCCGCCGTTGCCGGGAAACTTGATCGCCATCGCCCCGTTGTAGCCTGCAATCACACCGCTGTACGCGTTGTTGGTCTTGAACCATGCTTCGATACTGCGCGGCGTGCTTCCCGTGGGCAGCCCGGTCTGGTTGACGGTATGGGCCACACCGCCAGAGCCGCCACATGCAGTCATGGAGCCGTTGCCGTCATTGGCCAGGGCACCTGTCTGCTGCGGGCTCGAGGCACAGGAGAACACCCCGGCGTTGCCGTTTCCGCTGGCATCGGCGGCGTCGAGGTTCTGCCCGCCGTAGCTGATCGCGGGTTCATCCAGGCGCCAGTAGAGGCTGGGATGGTCGGCGAGGACCGTGGAGGAATACGTCGTCGTCCCGCCTGTCAGCGTGACGGCCGACGAGCTCGAAGGCGGTCCGGCGCCGAACTGGTTGGCGGCCACGACCTGAAAGGTCAAGGGAATGCCGGCCGGAAGCCCGCGCAAGGTTGCGCTGGTGGCGTTGCCGGGGGCAGTGACGGCGCCGACCATCGCACTGCCGTTGTACGCGGTCACGGTATAGCGGAGCACCGCGGTCGCTCCACTGGGGACGCCAGCCGCGGCAGAACCGCTCCACTGCACGGTGGCGGCGTTGGTGGCTGACGTGACCGTGATCCCGCTGACGGAAGTCGGAACACTGTCACCGCTGGCCGAGAAGTGGGCGCTGACCTGTGCCTGAGTGAGCGCCGTGCCATACACAGCGATCTCGTCGACGCTGCCGCTCCAGTTGTCTCCACACCGGCACGGCGCAGCGGAGGTGAAGAAGTAGTTCCCCCCGCCGCCGGACGCCGATTGGCTCCCCAGGGACGTGGCGTCGAGGTACAGGGTGGCGTTCGTGCCGTCGTACGTGGCCACCAGGTAGTGCCAGTTCCCGTCCATGATGGGGCGGGTGACCGGGAGGATCCAGCTCCGTCCGTCGAAGTCGATCTCGTAGGGGTACTGGCCTCCATTGCCAGGGAAGCTGATCGACATGCCGCCGCTGTATCCCGCGATGACGCCGGCGTACGCATTGGTCGTCTTGACCCAGACCTCGATGCTTCGAGCGGACGTACCCTGCGGGAGGCCCGCCAGGTTCGCAGTGTTGGCCAGGCCCGCCGTGCCACCGCAGCTGCTCGACATCGCCGGATCGGTGTCGTTCTGCAGAGCTCCGGCCTGGCCGGTGGTCGCGTTGCAGGCGAACGTGCCGATCGTGCCGTGTCCGGAGGAATCGGCGGGTGTCAGGTACTGCCCATTGGTGTAGGTGACCGGCTCGCTGAGCCGCCAGTACAGGAGGGGGTTGTCCCCGAGGACTGTGGTGGCGTACGTCGTCGGCGCGCCACTCGGCGTGGCTGTTGCCGTTCCGGCCGGTCCGGCTCCGTAGGTGTTGTTCGCCACCACTTGGAGGCTGTATTGGACACCGGCCGCCAATCCCGTCAGCGTGGCGCTCGTCGCCGTGCCAGGCTCAACCACTGCGTTCACGGGAGAGCCGCTGGCGTACGCCGTGACAGCGTATTGGGTGATCGGCCCACCGTTGGCCGGGCCTGCCTGCCAGGTCACTGTGGCGCTGTTGGTTCCTGCCGATGCCGTGACGTTGATGGGAGCGCCGGGCGGATTGCCGCTGGCCTGGACATGAGCGACGATCCGGGGTCCCTGCAGTGCCGCGGGGTACACCGCCGCCTCATCGAGCGACCCGTTGAGCGGCGAGGTGCCGGGCATCTCGCTGCCGAGCACCAGTCCATTGCTGCTGACCACGGTGTTGATGGTCTGCGTCCCGAGGGTCTGTGTGCCCAGACTCGTCCCATCGAGGTAGACGGTCACGTGGCCCGCGCCGTCGTAGACGTCAGCGACGTAATGCCATGAACCGTCGGTTATCGACTTTCCGGTCGAGAAGACGAGGTCGTTGCTCCAGGTGAAGGCGTCGAGCTGCGTCGAGTTGAGGACCTCGATCCCGAACGCCTGCGCCGTGACGGTGCTGCCATAGCTGATCAGTCCCTGCCGTGCGTTGACTGTGGTCTTGAACCAGGCCTCGACAGTACGCGGCGCGTTCCCCACTGGCAGGCCGCTGCTCGACGACGTCTTGGCGATCGAGGTGGTCCCGTTGCCCGCCACTGCCGCGTCTGGGTCGCCGACGAGGGCGCCCGTCCCACCGAGGGTGACGCCAGACTGGTAGGCGCCGTTCCAACCGTTGCCAGAAGCGTCGGCCGCGACCGTGCCGCTGTTCTCGTCGAGACGGAAGTAGAGGCTCGGTGTGTCGCTCAACACCGCTGGCGGGTACGTCACGGGCGTCGCGGTCGGGATCGTGGTTCCGGATGTCGTGCCGGGGCCGGTCCCGACGCCGTTCGTCGCCGTCACGGTGAATCGGTAGGCCGTTCCATTGGTGAGCCCGGTCACCGTCGCAGCCGTTGCCGACGGACCGGCCTGCACAGGCGTCTGTGACTGGCCGGCAATGTAGGGTGTCACGGTGTAGCCCGTGATGGCGCTCCCGTTGGCTCCAGGAGCGACCCAGGTGACAGTTGCCTGGGTGTTCCCCGGGGACGCGCTGACGCTGCCCGGTGCGAACGGCGGCCCGGCCGGCGTCACCGCTCCCGAGCTCGATGCTGGACCTGTGCCGACGCCGTTCGTCGCCGCGACACTGAAGGTGTAGGTGGTGCCGTTGGTGAGCGCGGAGATCGTCGCGCTGGTCGCCGTCGCACCCGCGCTCGACGGCGTCTGTGCCTGCGTGCCGATGTAGGGGGTGATGGTGTAGCCGGTGATGGCGCTGCCGTTGTCCGACGGCGCCGTCCAGGTGACGGTGGCCTGCTGGTTGCCGGCGCTGGCGGCCACGTTGGTCGGTGCGCCGGGAGCCGCGGCTGGCGTCACCGCGTTCGACGTGCCTGCCGGGCCGGTGCCGACACCGTTGGTGGCGGTGACCTGGAATGTATACGCAGTGCCGTTGATCAGGTTGGTGACGGTTGTCGACGTCGTCGGCGCGTTGACGGAGACCGGAGTCTGCGCAGTCGCACCGACGTACGGCGTGACCGTGTACTGCGTGATCGCGCTGCCGTTGGTCGCTGGAGCTGTCCAGTTCACTGTGGCCTGGGCGGGTCCGGCGGTCGCGGTGACCCCACTCGGCGCGCCAGGTGGACCGACCGGCGTTACCGATGAGGACGTTGCATTCGGTCCGGTTCCGACACCGTTGGCAGCGGCGACCGTGAAGGTGTACGCGGTTCCATCGGTGAGGCCGGTGATGGTGGCGCCGGTAGCAGTACCCGCCACGGTCGTGGGAGGCTGGGCCGAGGCTCCGATGTACGGGGTGACCGTATAGCCGGTGAGCGCGCTCCCACCGGTCAAGGCGCCGGTCCAGGTGAGGGAGACCTGCCTGTCACCCGCGGTGGCGACAAGGTTGGTGGGCGCAGCGGGCACGGTTGTCCACGACCAAGTGTCGTTGTACACAGTGGACCCGCTCTCGCCTCCGAAGGCGATCACCGCGCCTGTCGTGCCGCCCTGCTCGGCGGTGGCCGCACTGTCGCGAGCGGATGGGGCGCTCGTGGGTGTCGCCTGAGTCCAGGCGCTGCCATTCCACGTCCAGGTATCGGAGAGTGCTGAAGACCCGGAGTTGCCGTCGGCCAGGACCAACTGTTGCGAGGCGGCGTCGTAGGCGAGCCCCGCCGCATACCTGGCGCCGGGCGAGGGTGTCGGCGACACGTTCGACCAGGTGCTGCCGTTCCATTTCCAGGTGTCGCTGAGGCCGCTCCCCGTGCTCCCAGCACCGCCGAAGAGAATCGCCGTGCCGTCCGCCCTGTTGAAGGCCATGGCGCCGTACTGACGAGCGCTCGGGGAGGTGCTCGGGCTCAGTTGCGTCCATGCAGTGCCGTTCCACGTCCAGGTGTCGTTGAAATATGTATGGCCACTGGCACCGCCGAAGAGGACGATCTGCTGGCGCACAGAGTCGTAGACCATCGACGCGCCGGAACGGGCAGCAGGAGCCGAGGAGACGCTCTTCTGGCTCCACGTCGTCCCGTCCCAGACCCACGTGTCACCGAGGGACTTGTTGGCGGTTGCCCCGCCGAACAGAACGACCTGCTGGTGCACGGAATCGTAGGCAGCCGCGGCGTACTTCCTGGCCGGAGGCGACGTCGCGGGGCTCAAGGCCGCCCACGCTGATCCACTGAGCGACCATGTGTCGGAGTCGAGCGTGCTTCCGCTCGCTCCGCCGAAGAGGACCTCACCCGCTGATGCGGTGTCGTATGCCATGGCGGCGCCATACCGCGTCGACGGGCCGCTGCCCGTGATCTGCGTCCACGTTGGCGTGGGACCCGACGCGGAGACAATCGCTGGGGCTGCGGCTTGCGCGAGGGGAGCGGCCACGGTCGCCGCGATGGCGAGGCCGCACAGAGTCCGGCGACTCCGCAGCGTCCGCTTGGAACCAGCGAGCACCCGAAGGAAAAGTGCGTGAAGAGACGACCGGCGATCCGGGCAATGCATCGGAGCCCCCCTGCGCGTCGCGACGTCCCATCAGCCGGCTGACGCGCAGCACCGACCGCCAGCGCGAGATGCTAGGGGGTGGGCCGGCTGGGGGAGGGCGATGTCATCACCCCGTGACAGTCGGTTGGTACCGAACAGTCAGGCAATGCTGAAGTGAAGGCGTACTACTTTGATCACCGGGCCCGCGGAGCTCGCCGCTCGCCGCCGGTGGTACCGCACCCCAGCCTCCACTGGGCCCCCGAACGCTGACCGGTCATCCGGTTCCTGGCGGCTACCGATCGCCACAAAAGCCACGATAACCACGAGCGCTGCTGCTGCGCCGAGCGGGGCAGTTTGTGTACGCTGCCGCACCATGTAGCAGGAAGGGGGATCGGCGGCCGGGGTCTCGGTCGCCACCGGAAGGAGATCGACGATGCGGCCCAGCACGACAGCGGGCGCCCCTGGGCGCCGTCACCTGCGGAGGGCGGCGCTGCTCGGCCTGGCCCTCGCCATCCCCGCCGCCGCCCTGGTCGGGACGCGCGGCGGCAGCACGGTGAGCGCCAGCCAGGACTGCGTCACCAAGCAGGGCCCGGTCGGTGCGCCCTTCCAGGACTGCGCCATGGGCAACACGCTCAACATCGTGCCGCCCGGCAGCAACGGCCTCTACAACACCGCCGATGTCGCCGCCTTCGAGGCGACCGGTGCGCGCCCGGCGCACACCACCGACCAGGAGGGCATGTACGCCAGCCTGCTCAAGGCGGCGCCCAACCTGCAGCCGTCGCAGCTGCTCAGCTACTACAAGGATTCGAGCTTCTACGCCACGCCCCAGCCGGGCGACAGGATGGAGTCGGTGAGCGGCCATCCCGGCACGGTGATCCTCCGCGACGCGCAGTTCGGCGTGCCGCACGTCTTCGGCAACAGCCGCTACGACACCGAGTTCGGCAGCGGCTACGCGTCCGCCGAGGACCGCCTGTTCATGATGGACACGCTGCGCCACTACGGCCGCGGCCAGCTCTCCTCGTTCCTCGGCCCGTCGCCCTCGACGCTGGCCATGGACTGCGGCATCGACGCGGTCGCCGGCTACAGCGAGAGCGAGCTGCAGCAGCAGGTCGACGCGCTGCCCACCGAGTACCCGCAGCCGATCACTGTCGCCGGCCACACCGAGAGCGAGGGCCAGCAGATCATCGACGACGCCAACGCCTACGTCGACGGCGTCAACGCCTACATCCAGGCGGCGCTGCTCGATCCCAGCAAGCTGCCCGCCGAGTACGGCGCGCTGCAGATCGTGCCGGCGCCGTGGAAGAGCACCGATATCGTCGCCACCGCCACGCTGGTGCAGGCGATCTTCGCCGTCGGCGGCGGCAACGAGGTGCAGAGCGCGCTGCTCTACCAGTCGCTGGTGCAGCGCTACGGTCCCGACCGGGGCGCCGCCATCTGGCACGACCTCCGCTCCCAGAACGACCCCGAGGCCCGGGTCAGCATCCCCACCAGCTTCCCCTACGAGCAGGTTCCTGCCAATGTGGACCCGAACAGCCGGGCCATGCCGACGGCGGCGCCGACCAGCTCGATGTGCAACGGCGGCCCGCTGCCCGCGCCCAACAGCGGGCTGGGGCAGATCGTGGTCGGGCCGGTGACCGTCGACCTCAGGCAGCTGGTGCCCACCTCGCAGCCGCACGCCAGCAACGAGCTGATCGTCACCGCCGACCACAGCGCCACCGGCCATCCCATCGCCGTGTTCGGCCCGCAGACCGGCTACTTCGCCCCCGAGATCCTCCACGAGGTCGACCTGCACGGCCCCGGCCTGCAGGCGCGCGGCGTGTCCTTCCCCGGCACCGAGGTGTTCGTCGAGCTGGGCCGCGGCGTCGACTACGCGTGGAGCGCCACCAGCGCCGGCGCCGACATCATCGACCAGCGCATCGAGAAGCTGTGCAACACCGACGGGTCGCCCGCGACGATGCAGAGCACGGCCTACGTCTACAACGGCGCCTGCACGCCGATGTACGAGCGCACCGACCGGCAGGTGGCCAAGACCAGCGCCGGCGGCCTCAACCCGCCCGCTGTCGTCACCATCCAGATCGAGCGCAGCGTGCACGGCCCGGTGATCGGGCGCACCACGGCGATCGACCCGCAGAGCGGGCAGGCGATCCCGGTCGCGGTGTCGGTGGAGCGCTCCACCTTCTTCGACGAGCTGAGCTCGGCGCCCGCCTTCCTGGAGTGGAACGACCCCGACATCATCCACGGCCCCAGGGACTTCCAGCTCAGCGCCGGCAGGGAGACCGGCACCTTCAACTGGACCTACGTCGATGCCAAGCACGTCGCCTACTACATGGCCGGCCGCCTGCCCATCCGCAATCCCAACACCGACCCCAACTTCCCGGTGTGGGGCACGGGACAGTGGGACTGGCAGGGCTACGAGCCGGGTGACCTGTCGGCCGCAGACCCGCATCCGCGCATCGTCGATCCCGCCAGCGGCTTCTTCACCAACTGGAACAACAAGCCGTCGCCCGACTTCTCCGCCGCGGACAGCCAGTTCTCCTACGGACCGGTGTACCGCGTGCAGTCGCTCAGCGACCGGGTGCAGGCGATCATCGCGCAGCGCCTGGCGACGCCGACCGACATCGTCAACGCCATGGAGGACGCCGGCAGCGTCGACCTCGACGGCGCGCAGCTGGTCGGCCAGCTGGCCAGCGCGCTCAACGGCGCGGCACTGACGCCCGCGCAGCAGCAGGTGCTCGGCATCCTGCAGCAGTGGCTGGCCGATTCCGCCTGGTCGGGAAGCGTGCCCGGCGCGCACCGCCGCGACCGCAGCGGCAGCGGCAGCTACGAGCAGGGCAACGCGGTGGCGATCATGGACGCGCTCTACCCGCGCCTGGCCCACGCCATCTTCGATCCCACCCTCGACTCCGCGCAGTTCGCAATGCTCCAGGGCATCGTCCCGCTCAACAACCCGCCCGGTCCCGGCGGCTCGGCGTACGACGGCGGCTGGGAGGGCTACCTGCAGCGCGCGCTGCGCCAGGCCGCCAACCCCGCCATCGCCAACCCCTACTCGCAGAACTACTGCGGCAGCGGCTCGCTGGGCGCCTGCCAGGCCGCGTTGCAGAACGCGCTGCAGAGCACCGTCGATGCCCTGACCTCCGCCTACGGCAGCGCCGACCCGGCGCAGTGGACCTGCAGCCGCGCCAACAGCGGCAGCGGCCAGTGCAACCCCGCCAACGACGACATCGTGTTCAGCTCGGTGGGCATCGTCGGCGTGCCCAACATGCCGTGGGTGAACCGTCCGACGTTCCAGCAGGTGGTGTCGTACGCCACCCAGCGCGACAGGTCCTGAGCAGCCCAGCTACGGGCAGAGCCGCACCGCTCCGGGTAGGAAACGCAGGATGACGGTGCTGCCCGGCGCGACGTCGTCGAGGTAGAGCGTCGCTCCGGGTCGCACCAGCCCTGCGGGCTGGACCATGTCACCGGGATCCTCGACGGGACCGGCGAGGAATCCCTGGACCACCTGCGGCGTCACCGCGACGATGCGCAACGCGGCCGGGCCGGTGAAATGCACCCCCACGGCGATGTAGCCGGGACCGCTGCCGCTCACCACGGTGCAGCCACCGTCACTGCGCGCGGTCGCACCGTCCACCGCGGTGATGGTTGCCGGCGTCACCGTGTCGACCGGCGTGCCCGACACGGCGACGCGGATGTGCAGCAGCGTCTCCGCCGCCACCGCGGGTGGGATGTGCGCGGGGGGCGGCAGCTCGCCGCTGTCGCGCAGCCGCACCACGTCGGCGAGGGTGACCGCCCAGGCCTGGTCGGACTCGGGGTGGCTGTCGGCCAGTGCGGTGCCGGTCCGCGACAGGGCGGCGGCGGCGAGGAGGACCTGGTGCGAGTGGTCCGCCGCGGCGCTCGCCGTGGACACCGTGCCGACCAGCTGCGTGGCGCCGTGCGCGGTCAGGGCCAGCAACCCCGCGGCGAGCAACCCGGGCGCGAACGCCGCGCGGCGGCGAACCCACCACTGCATGTCGCTGAGCGCCAACGCGACGCCGGGCATCAGCAGCACCGCGCCGGCCCAGACGTACCGCGGCGTGGTGGCGTCACCGCCGTTGACCCGCCCCACCGCGGTGAGCAGGAACAGGCCCGCCGCGCCGGCAGCGCAGGCCGGGATGGCCGCTGGCACACCGCGCTGCCGCCAGCGCACTCCCACCCACGCGGCCAGCGCCACCAGGGCGACGCTGCCGAGCACGGTGGCACCGGCGAGGGTGGCCATCGAGCCAGAGAGCCCGTCCCACACGAAGCGGGCCACCGCGCCGACCTCGCCACGCGAGGCGCCGCCGGGGTGGTCGAGGACATGTCCCCCGGCCAGCTCCAGCCAGCCCAGGAACGCCAGCGCGGGAACGGCCACGGTGGCCAGGCCGCGGCGCACGCCGTGGCGCATGGCCACGACCAGCGCGGGCACCACCATCAGCGCCAGGCCGGCGCCGACGCACATCTCGGCGAGCAGCATGGTGGCCACCACCGCCGCCTGCCGCCGCCCGGTCAGCCGCTCGGTGTCGGCGAGCAGCACGCCGCCGAGGGCGAACGCCACCGGCAGCGTGTAGCTGATCATCAGCGCCCAGAACATCGGCTGCCAGGCGGCGCCAACCACCATCACCGCCGCGGCACCGAGAGCGGCGATCCACGGGTCGACCCCGGAGCGCCGAAGCACGCGCCACAGCAGGTGGACGGCGACGAGGTAGATCAGCAGCGTGACGCCGAGATAGGGGAGATAGCTGCGGGCCCCGGTGATGGCCACCAGCGGCTTGTAGACGAGCAGCGTCAGCGTCGACCAGTGCACGTCGAAGGGGGCGAAGATGTCGAGCGGTCGGGCATTGCTGTAGTGGCCGAGCACGAGGCGCCACTCGTCCTCGCGGAACCACATGTCGCGACCCAGCCAGAGGAGAGCGGGGAAGGCGAGCAGCAGGGAGAGGGCGTGGAAGCGCGCCGCGGAGCGTGCCGGCGTTCCGGGAGCGGGTGCGAGGCCCGGCGCGGCGGGAGCCCTCGCGGGTGCGCTCGGCCGGCGGAGGGTCGACGCCAAGGGATCCCCAGGGTCGCCCACCCCGGTGGCTGGAATGCCGCGCGCCACCGCACTGTGACAGCGGCCGCTAGACTTCGCCCGCAGTGTCCGGACCGGCGCAGGGCGAGCAGCGGATCGCCGACGCAGCACTCGGCGAGCGGCTGGCAGCGGTGCGGGCGCGCATCGCCGCCGCGGCCGAGCGCGCCGGTCGTGACCCCGAGGCGGTGCGGGTGATCGCGGTGAGCAAGACGGTCGAGGCCGCGCGCGTCGCGCCGTTGGTGGCGTCGGGGGTGCTCGACCTCGGCGAGAACCGGGTGCAGGAGGCGGTGGCCAAGGCGGCCGAGCTGCCCGAGGGCATCCGCTGGCACCTCATCGGCCACCTCCAGACCAACAAGGCGAGCCGCGCCGCCAGCCTCTTCAGCGCGGTGCACTCCGTCGACAGCGAGCGCGTCGCCGAGGCGCTGAGCGCGCGGCGACCCGCCGGGACGGCGCCGCTCGACGTGCTGATCGAGGTGGAGCTGACCGGCATCGCCGGCCACACCGGCCTCGACCCCGCGCGCCTGGAGACGGTGGCCCGCGCGGCGGTCGGGATGCCCCGGCTGCGGCTGGTCGGCCTGATGACCATGGCGCCCTACGTCGACGTCCCCGAGGCGGCCCGGCCCACCTTCGCCCGCCTGCGCGCCCTGCGCGACGAGCTGGAGCAGCGCCTCGGCCGCCCGCTCCCCGAGCTCAGCATGGGCATGAGCAACGACTTCGAGGTGGCGGTGGAGGAGGGGGCGAGCATGGTCCGCCTCGGCCGGGCGCTCTTCGGCGAGCGTCCGCCTCGGGCCGCCGCCGGCTGAGCTCGGCGCGCCGGCTTCGGGAGGGTCCGGAGCCGCCCGTATACTCGCCTCCCGAACCATGCCGCGCTATTCCCCCGTCTCCAGCCGTGCCGGCTTCGCCGAGAACGAGCTCCAGGTCCTCGAGTTCTGGCGCCGGTCGGAGGTCTTCGCCCGCAGCCTGGCCCAGCGCGAGGGCGCGCCGCCCTACGTCTTCTACGAGGGCCCGCCCACCGCCAACGGGCGCCCCGGCATCCACCACGTCCTCGCCCGCGCCTTCAAGGACCTCTTCCCCCGCTACAAGCAGATGAGCGGCTTCCAGGTCACCCGCAAGGCGGGTTGGGACACCCACGGCCTGCCCGTCGAGCTCGAGGTCGAGAAGGCGCTCAAGATCAGCGGCAAGCGGCAGATCGAGGACTACGGCGTCGCCGCCTTCAACGAGCTGTGCAAGCAGTCGGTGAGCGAGTACATCGACGAGTGGGAGCAGATGACCGAGCGGCTCGGCTTCTGGCTCGACATGAAGCACCCCTACCGCACCTACGACTCGACGTACATCGAGTCGGTGTGGTGGTCGCTCAAGAAGATCTGGGACCGCGGCCTGCTCTACCAGGACTACCGCGTCGCCCCCTACTGCCCGCGCTGCCAGACGTCGCTGTCGTCGCACGAGCTCAGCCAGGGCTACCGCGACGACACCCCCGACCCCAGCGTTTATGTCAAGTTCCGCCTCAACGACGGGGACGGCAGGACCTCGATGCTCGCCTGGACGACGACGCCGTGGACCCTGCCCGGCAACGTCGCCCTGGCGGTGCACCCCGACGAGACCTACGTGCGGGTGCGCCAGAACGGGGAGGACCTGATCCTCGCCGAGGCCCGGCTCAGCGTGCTCGACGGCGACTACGAGGTGGTCGAGCGCATGCGCGGCGAGGCGCTGGTCGACGAGACCTACCAGCCGCTCTTCACCGACATGATCCCCGACGGCCTGGCCTTCGTCGTGCTGGCCGCGCCCGAGCTGGTGAGCATGGAGGAGGGCACCGGCATCGTCCACACCGCCGCCGCGTACGGCGAGGCGGACCTCGAGCTGTGCAAGCGCATGGGCGTTGCGGTGCGCCACGTCGTCGGCCTCGACGGCCGCTTCCTCGAAGGCCAGACGCGCTACCGCGGCATGTTCGTCAAGGACGCCGACGCCCAGATCATCGAGGACCTGCGCGCCGCCGGCAATCTCTACCGCGCCGAGACGATCACCCACAGCTACCCGTTCTGCTGGCGCTGCGAGACGCCGCTGCTCTACTACGCGCTCACCTCGTGGTTCATCCGCACCACCGCGGTGAAGCAGGCGCTGATCGAGAACAACCGCAGCGTGGCCTGGCAGCCGCCGCACATCCGCGACGGGCGCATGGGCGACTGGCTGGAGAACCTGGTCGACTGGAACCTCTCGCGCACCCGCTACTGGGGCACGCCGCTGCCGGTGTGGATCTGCGAGGACTGCGGTGAGCGCCGCTGCGTGGGCAGCGCCAACGAGCTCGGCCTGACCACCGACGACGACCTGCACAAGCCGCACATCGACCAGGTGACGCTCACCTGCCACAAGTGCGGGGACGGGGTGATGCGCCGCGTCCCCGAGGTGATCGACGCCTGGTACGACAGCGGGGCCATGCCCTTCGCGCAGTGGCACTACCCGTTCGACAACCGGGAGTGGTTCGAGCAGCGCCACCCTGCCGACTTCATCTGCGAGGCCATCGACCAGACGCGCGGCTGGTTCTTCTCCCTGCTCGCCGAGTCGACGCTGCTCTTCGACGAGCCCGCCTACCGCAACGTCATCTGCCTCGGCCACGTCGTCGACAAGAACGGCAAGAAGATGTCCAAGTCGCGCGGCAACATCATCTCCCCGGAGGCGGTGTTCGCGCAGTTCGGCGCCGACGCGGTGCGCTGGTACTTCTACACCAGCGTCAGCGCCGGTGCCGAGTACCGCATCAGCCCCGAGGCGGTGCAGGAGGTGGTGCGCCGCTTCCTGCTGACGCTGTGGAACACCTACTCCTTCTTCGTCACCTATGCGTCGATCGACGACTACGATCCCGCCGCGGAGGCGCCGCCGGTGGCGTCGCGGCCGGCGCTCGACCGCTGGTGCCTGGCTCGGCTGGAGCAGACCGTCGACGAGGTGCGCGGGGCGCTGGACGCCTACGACGCCACCGACGCCTGCCGCCAGGTGGAGGCGTTCGTCGAGGACGTCAGCAAGTGGTACGTGCGACGCTCGCGGCGGCGGTTCTGGAAGGGCGACGAGCCGGGAGCTGCCGCGGGGGGTGTCAGCGATTTCGACAAGCGCTGCGCCTACGCCACCCTGCACACCGTGCTGGAGACGCTGTCGCGCCTGGTGGCGCCGTTCATGCCCTTCCTCGCCGAGCGCATGTACCGCAACCTCAACGGCTTCGAGGGCGACACGCCGCCGCCGTCGCTGCCCGACTCGGTGCACCTCACCGACTACCCGGTCGCCCTCGACGAGATGCGCGACCCCGAATTGATCGTGGAGATGGCGCGGCTGCGCCGCCTGGTCGAGAACGGCCTCGGCGCGCGGGAGCAGGCGGGCATCAAGGTGCGCCAGCCGCTGGCCCGCGCCACCGTGCGCGGCGCCGCCTTCGAGCCCGAGCTGGAGGCGATCTTCGCCGACGAGCTCAACGTCAAGGCGGTCGACTACAGCGCTCGGTCAGGGCAGTTCGAGGACGTGGTGCTCGACACCACCATCACCGACGAGCTGAAGCTGGAAGGCATCGCCCGCGATCTCTCCCGCGCGGTCAACGAGCTGCGCAAGAAGGCGGGGCTCAACGTCGACGACCGCATCACCCTGCACGTCGAGGCCGAGGGCGACGCGCTGCGTGCCGTGCAGGCTCACGAGACGCGCCTGCGCACCGACACGCTGGCCGTCCGCGTCGAATACGGTCCCATCCCCGACGAGGTGCTCTCGCAGGGCGGTGGGCGAGACGGCTACCGCCTGGGGGTGGTGAGGGCGCAGCGCTGAGCGCGTCCCACGCCGCGTCGCGCGGGCGCAACCTGGCCGTGTTGCTGGGGACGGCGCTGGTGATCTTCGGGCTCGACCACCTGACCAAGTGGCTGGTGGTGCAGCACCTGGTGCTCGGCGAGCAGTGGCCGTCGAGCGGGCCGGTGACCATCCACCACATCGAGAACCGGGGCGCCGCCTTCGGGCTGTTCCCGCAGCTGCAGACGGTCTTCCTCGTCGTGGCGGTTCTGGTCAGTCTCTACATCATCCTGGCGGGGCCTCGCTTCGCCGCCGGACTCGGCGCCCAGGTGGTGCTCGGCGCCATCCTCGGCGGGGCGGTGGCCAACGCGGTCGACCGCTTCGCCCAGGGCTACGTCGTCGACTTCATCGACCTCCACCGCTGGCCGGTGTTCAACCTCGCCGACTCGGCGATCGTGGTCGGCATCGCCGTCGCGGTGCTCACCTTCGGCCGCGGCGAGAGCGGCGGGCAGCCGGCCCGGTGACGGTCGCCGTGACCGCCGACGCCACGCCCCCCGCTTCGCGTCTCGACGTCTGGCTGGTGGCGCAGCGGGGCATCAGCCGCTCCGCGGCGCAGACGCTGGTCGAGGCGGGACTGGTGCGCGTCAACGGGCGCCCCGGTCGGGCGGGGCAGCGGGTGCACGCGGGCGACGTGGTGGAGGTGGCGGAGGCCGCGGCGGCGAATGCCGGCGGTGCGGCGGCCGCCGAATCGGTCGCGAGCGGCCCGCCGGTCGAGCTGCACGTGGTCTACGAGGACGAGTGGCTGGCGGTGATCGACAAGCCCGCCGGGCTGGTGGTGCATCCCGCCCCGGGGCATCCCCACGGCACCGTCGCCGACGCGCTGCGCCAGCGCGGTGACGCGTGGTCGGTGGCCGGTGGCGCCCAGCGCGCCGGCATCGTGCACCGCCTCGACCGCTACACCAGCGGCCTGATGGTGGTGGCCAAGACCGAGGCGGCACACCGTGTTTTGGCGGCGCAGCTCGCCGACCGGACCCTGGGGCGGGTCTACTGGGCGCTGGTCTGGGGCGGCGTCGCAGAGGAGACCGGTCGCGTCGACGCGCCGATCGGCCGCGACCCCCGCGACCGCAAGCGCATGGCCGTGGTCGACCGCGGGCGCGCTGCGGTCACCGACTTCCGCGTCGTCGAGCGCTGCGGGCAGGCCACCGCGCTCGACGTCTCGCTGCGCACGGGGCGCACCCATCAAATTCGCGTCCACCTCGCCTACATCGGGCGCCCCATCGTCGGCGACCCGGTGTACGGCCGCCGCCACGACCCCTACGCCGGCCGGCCCGCGCTGCACGCGCGACTGCTCCACTTCGTCCATCCCGCCGACGGCGCGGTGCGCGAGTTCGCCGCACCGCTGCCCGCCGACCTGGTCGCCCTGCTCGACCGCGCCAGGGCGGGAACGCTGTGACGGGGCAGCCGTCGCCCGGCCGCGGCCGTCTGATCGTGTTGAGCGGGCCCAGCGGCGTGGGCAAGGACACCGTGCTGCAGGCCC
>CAZCJX010000017.1:23048-43365 GCA_964499205.1 uncultured Actinomycetes bacterium
CTGATCGTGTTGAGCGGGCCCAGCGGCGTGGGCAAGGACACCGTGCTGCAGGCCCTGTTCGAGCTCGACCCGCAGCTGCACTACAGCGTCTCCTACACCACCCGGCCGCCGCGGCCCGGCGAGGTCGACGGCGTCTCCTACTCCTTCGTCTCCGAGCCCGAGTTCATCGCCATGGTCGACGGCGGCGAGCTCCTCGAGTGGGCCCGCGTCCACGGCAACCTCTACGGCACCTCGATGCGCCGGGTCCGCGAGCACCTCGATCGCGGCGAGGACGTGGTGCTCAAGATCGACGTGCAGGGTGCCGCCCAGCTGCGCGGGCGCATCCCCGAGGCGATCTTCATCTTCCTCCTGCCGCCGTCCCTCGAAGCGCTTCGCGAGCGCCTGCGCGCCCGCGACAGCGAGAGCGACGAGTCCCTGGCCCAGCGCGACGCCGACGCGGTGCGCGAGCTGGCCGAGGCGGGGCGGTACGATCACCGGGTGGTGAACGACACCGTGGAGCGGGCCGCCCGCGAGATCCTCGACATCGTTGCGGCCAGCCGTGACGGCAACGAGGCCCCGGCGTGAGCGCGCTGGCCGGGCGTCGGGTCGCCGTCTACGTCGCCGGGAGCATCGCCGCCATCAAGGCGGCGGAGGTGGTGACCGGCCTGCGCAAGGCCGGTGCCGAGGTGCGCGTGGCGATGACGGCGGGGGCGCAGCGCTTCGTCACGCCGCTGGCGATGCAGAGCCTGTCGGGGCAGCCGGTGGCGGCCAGCGTGTGGGATGCGCCCGGGGTCGAGCACGGCATGGAGCACCTGTCGCTGTCCGCCTGGTGCGAGGTGCAGGTGGCGGTTGCGGCCACGGCTGACCTGATCGCCAAGCTCGCGCTGGGCATCGCCGACGATGCGGTGACCACCACGGCGCTGGCCTGCCACGCGCCGCTGCTGCTGGCGCCGGCGATGGAGACGGCGATGTGGGAGCATCCCGCCACCCAGGGCAACCTGGCGACGTTGCGCTCGCGCGGCGCGGTGATCGTCGGGCCGGCGGTGGGCCGGCTGGCGAGCGGCCGCGAAGGGGCGGGGCGCATGGCCGAGCCGGAGGAGATCCTCGAACAGGTTGCCCGTGTGCTGACAGCACGACCCGCGGAGGGTGAGTCTCCGGTGCCGGATCGCTGGCTCACCGGCGAGCGCGTGGTGATCACCAGCGGCGGCACCCGCGAGCCGCTCGACCCCGTCCGCTACATCGGCAACCGCAGCAGCGGCAAGATGGGCCTCGCCCTCGCCCACCAGGCCCTGCGCCTCGGCGCGCGTGTGACCCTGATCACCGCCGCCCCACCGCCCCCACCGCAGCAGAACCTCGACGTGGTGCAGGTGGAGACGGCGTCGCAGATGCTCGACGCCGTGCGCCGCGCAGTTGTGGACGCTGCTGTCCTGATCATGGCCGCCGCCGTCGCCGACTACCGCCCCGCCCACGTCGCCGAGCGCAAGATCAAGAAGAGCGACGCCGCGCTGCGTGTCGACCTGGTTCCCACCGTCGACATCCTCCACGCCCTGCGCGAGGACCGCACCGCACGCGCGGGCTCGCACCTCTGCGTCGTCGGCTTCGCCGCCGAGACCGACGACCTGCTCGACAACGCGCGCCGCAAGCTCGACGAGAAGGGCCTCGACCTCATCGTCGCCAACGACGTGTCCAGCGCCGGCATCGGCATGGGCGCCGACGACAACGCCGTCACCATCATCGGTCCCGGCGGCGTGCTCGCCGAGGTGGCGCGCGCGCCCAAGCCGGAGGTCGCCCGCGCCGTCTTCGACGCCATCCGCGTCCAGCGCGGCGACACGGGCTGAGCGCGCACCCGCGGTAGGCTGCGACCGCGACACCGCACACCATGCAGCCCTACGCCGCCGTCGTCCCCGACACGCGCTCCATCCTCCCCAGGGACGTCTTCACCTACGCGGTGCCCGACGACCTCGACGAGCGCGCCGTGCCGGGTGCGCGCGTCGAGGTGCCCTTCGGTCCGCGCACCGTGGTGGGTTACCTGGTGGAACGCTGCGGCGCCGCCGATGTCGAGTCGCCACGCGCCATCACCGCGGTGCTCGACGAGCCGCCGCTGCTCGACGCGCCGGCCGTCGCCCTGGCGCGCTTCGTCGCCGACCGCTACGTCGCGCCGCTCGGTGAGGTGATCAAGGCCATGGTGCCGGCGGGCATCCGCAGCGCCAAGCCCGGTGGACGCAAGCGCGGCCCGCGCACCACCTCGCGCGGTGTCGCGGCGCTGGACGACGCGCCGTCGAGCGTCGCACCGCCACTCAACGAGGCGCAGCGTGCGGCGGTGGCCCCGCTGCTCGACGCCATCGCGGAGTCGCGCCATCTCCGCCTCCTGCTGCACGGCGTCACCGGCAGCGGCAAGACCGAGGTGTACCTCGCCGCCATCGGCGCGGCGCTGCAACGGGGCCGCGGCGCGATCGTGCTGGTGCCGGAGATCTCGCTGACGCCGCAGACGGTGGCGCGCTTCGCCGGGCGCTTCCCGGGACGCGTCGCGCTGGTGCACAGCGGGCTCACCGAGTCGGAGCGCGCGGTGCAGTGGCGCCGCATCCGCGACGGCGAGGCCGACGTGGTGGTCGGCTCGCGCAGCGCGGTGTTCGCGCCGCTGCGCGCGCCGGGCATCGTCGTCGTCGACGAGGAGGACGCCTCAGCGTACAAGCAGGACCGGGTGCCGCGCTACAGCGCCGTCGACGTCGCCCTGGAGCTGGGACGGCTGCACGGGATTCCCGTGGTGCTGGGCAGCGCCACGCCGCGTGTCGAGACGTTCTACCGGGCCAAGACCGGCGAGATGGACTACGCGGAGCTGCCCGATCGTGTCGCGGGGCGCGCCCTGCCGCCCATCGAGGTGGTCGACCTGCGCGACGAGCTGCGCGCCGGCAATCGCTCGCCGCTGTCGCTCTCGCTGCACCGCGCCATGCGGGCGTGCCACGACGCCGGCGGACAGTCGATCCTCTTCCTCAATCGCCGCGGCACCGCCACGGTCATCGTCTGCCGCTCCTGCGGTGAGGTGCTGACCTGCCGCAACTGCAGCGTGTCGATGGTCTACCACCAGGGCCGCGCCCGCTGCGACTGCCATTACTGTGGCGCCACCGCGCCGGTGCCGATGACCTGCCCGGCGTGCCACTCGCCGTCGATCCGCGGCCTGGGCATGGGCACCGAGCGGCTGGAGCACGAGGTGCGCCAGTCGTTCCCGCAGCTGCGGCTGCTGCGCATGGACCGCGACACCGTGGTGCATCGCGACGCCTACTTCGACATCTACGAGAAGTTCCGCCGCCACGAGGCCGACTGCCTGATCGGCACCCAGATGGTCGCCAAGGGATGGGACCTCGCCGGCGTGCGCCTGGTCGGCATCGTCAACGCCGACACCGCGTTGCACTTTCCCGACTACCGCAGCGGCGAGATCACCTTCTCGCTGCTCACCCAGGTGTCGGGGCGCGCCGGGCGGGGCGACGAGCCGGCGCGCGTCATCCTGCAGACGTACACGCCCGACCACTACGCGGTGCAGTTCGCCGCGACGCACGACTATCTCGGCTTCGCACGGCAGGAGATCGTGCTGCGTCGGCGCTACCGATTCCCGCCCTACACGCGGCTGGTGGTGTGCACCTACAGCCACCGTGACGATGCGCGCGCCGAAGCGGAAACGCGACGGTTGGTCGAGAAGGTGTCGGGTATACTCGGGTCCGGCGACGGTCTCGACGTCCTGGGTCCGACGCCCGCCTTCCTCCACCGGCTGCGCGGCGAATATCGCTGGCAGATGACCATCCGGGGAGAGGCGGTCGAAAGGACGTTCCCCCATCTTCCCAGGGGTCGAGGCTGGAGCATCGACGTCGACCCCGCCCCCTGAGGCACCGGTAGCAGTGGCGATTCTCGAGATCCTGACCCGCGACAACCCCCGGCTGCGCATCAAGGCCAGCCGCGTGCCGCGCGTCGACGACAGCGTGCGCAGGCTGATGGACGACATGGTCGAGACCATGGTCGAGGCCAACGGCGTGGGGCTGGCGGCGACGCAGGTGGGCGTGTCACTGCGGGTGATCGTCCTCAAGGTCGACAACCAGCTGCTGCAGCTGGCCAACCCGGAGCTGATCCGGGCGTCCGGCGAGCAGGTCGGCTACGAGGGGTGCCTCTCGGTGCCCGGCTACATCGGCGAGGTGGCCCGCGCCCAGCGCGTCGTCGTCAAGGCGCTCAACCGGCACGGCAAGGAGGTGCGCATCAAGGGCGAGGACCTCCTGGCCCGCGCCCTGCAGCACGAGATCGACCACCTCGACGGCGTGCTCTTCGTCGACAAGCTGACCAGCCTGGACACCCTCAAGGAGGTCGAGGTGGGCAGCGAGGAGGAGGCGGCCGAGGCCGTCGCCGTCTAGGGCTCGTCGCGCTCCTCGCGCAGGTCCTTCCAGTAGTACGTGGTGTGCGTCAGCGTGCGGTCGGGGTTGAGCGCGTAGGCGGGGATCACGCCGGAGGCCGTCCAGCCGGCGCGCTGGTAGAGGCGCTCGGCGGCGGGGGTGGCGGTGTCGAGCACCAGCAGCCAGCGGCCTGCTTCGCGCGCGACCCGCTCCGCCTCGACCATGAGCGCTTCGCCGATGCCGCGGCGGCGGGCGGAGGAGTGCACCAGCAGCTTGCTGACGGTGGCGCGGTGCGGCTGGTTGGCGGGGGTGGCGACGTCGAGCTGCACGGTGCCGGCGATCTCGTCGTCGTCCGGGTGGGCGGTCGCCAGCAGCACGATGCGCCGCCCGGCGGCTGCGGTGCTCTCGACCCGGCGCCAGAAGTCGTCGGCCTCGTCGGGCGAGAGGGGGGCGAGGAAGCCCACCGAGGCGCCGCCCTCGACGCAGTCGCGCAGCACCTCGCTGAGGCGCGGGCGCGCCCTGGCCAGGTCGTCGGCGGTGGCCACCCAGACGCGCGGGGCGGCCGCGGGCTCCTCGATGGGCTGCTGCACGTCGTGTATGGTCGCCGATCCGAGGCGGCGGCTGCGTCCTGCCTGTGAGAATCGGCGGGTGAGACTCGCCTTCCTGGGCACGGCGGCGTTCGCCGTGCCCTCGCTGCTGGCCTGCGCCGACGCCGGGCACGACATCGCCGTCGTGGTCACCCAGCCGGAGCGCTCGGGGAGCCGCGGCCGCCCCGCGCCCCGGCCCGTCGCCGATGCCGCGCGGGAGCTGGGGCTCGAGGTGTGGCAGCCGGAGCGCATCCGCAACCAGGGCGAGGTGGAGCGGCTGCTGGGGCTGGGGCTCGACGCCCTGGTGGTGGCGGCGTACGGGCAGATCCTGCCGGTGGGGCTGATCGAGGGCCCGCGCTTCGGCGGGGTCAACGTGCACGCCTCGGTGCTGCCGCGCTGGCGCGGCGCCTCGCCGGTGGCGGCGGCCATCCTCGCCGGCGACGAGGAGACGGGGGTCTCGATCATGCGGGTCGAGGCGGGGCTCGACACCGGGCCGGTCTACGCGGTGCGGACGCTGCCGATCGGGCCGGGCGTGACCACGCCGGATCTCACCGCGGACCTGGCCCGCATCGGCGGCAACCTGCTCGTCGAGGTGCTGGCGGGGCTGGAGGACGGGTCGGCGGTGGCCGAGCCGCAGGACGAGCCGCAGGCCACCTACGCGCCGCGGCTGACCCGGGCCGACGGGCAGATCGACTGGGCGGCGATGTCCGCGGTGGAGGTGGACCGGCGGGTGCGCGCGCTGCAGCCGTGGCCGGGGACGGTGGCGGAGCTGGCGGGGCAGGAGGTGCGCATCGTGGTGGGGGCGGTTGGCTCGGCTGGTGCTGGGGCTGGGGCGGGTGCCGGTGCTGGTGCTGCTGCTGGCGCCGCCGATGCCGCGCCGGGGAGCATCGTCGCGGTGGGGCGGCGCGCCTGTTCCGTGGCGGCGCGCGAGGGCGTGTACGAGGTGCACGAGGTGCAGCCTCCGGGTAGGCGTCCCATGGACGCCGCGGCCTACCTGCGGGGGCGGCGCATCACCGCGCCGGCGGTGCGGAGTTAGGGCCATGGCCGTCAAGAAGAAGCCGCTCGGCGAGAACATGCTGGCCCGCAACCGGCAGGCCCGCCACGAGTACGAGATCCTGGAGACCTTCGAGGCCGGCATCGAGCTGCTCGGCACCGAGGTGAAGTCGCTGCGCGCCGGGCGGACCAACCTGCGCGAGGGCTACGTGCGCATCGAGAACGGCCAGGCCTGGCTGCTGCAGACGCACATCAGCCCCTACGAGCAGGGCAACCGCACCAACCACGAGCCCGAACGCCGCCGCCGCCTGCTGCTGCACCGCCGCGAGATCGAATACCTCGACGGCAAGGTGCGGCTGCAGGGCCTGACCCTGGTGCCGCTCGACCTCCACCTCCGCAACAACCGGGTCAAGCTGGAGATCGGGCTGGCGCGGGGCAAGAAGCTGTGGGACAAGCGACAGGCCATCGCCGAGCGGGAGTCGCGGCGCGACGCGGAGCGCATCACCGCGCGGGCGCGGCGCGAGGGCGACTGAACAGCGCCACGGTTCGCAAGCCATCGCGCAGTTTCGTGCTTGACGCGTGTGCAGGCTTCCGGGCGCAGCCAACGAAACCGACCGGTCGGTCATTATTGTGGCGAACGTGTATCGCACACAGAAGGCGTTGATTCCCGGCCGCGACTCGCGAGGCGGCGATGTCGCGGTGGCGTCACCGGTCACGCCCGCCGTGTCCGCGATGCCTACACTCGCCGCGGCTCCCGACAAAGGCAACACCGCCGCGAGACGGTGACGCAAAGCCACGGGTCTGACGCAGACAGCCGGGCTACCGAAGGAATCAGTGGGGGCCACATATTCAGGAGGTCCCCACATGGACCACGTTGCATCCGTCAACCAGGCGCGTACCGGGCGCCGCCGCATGCGCGGAGCGGCCCGCTGGCTCGTCGCCGTGGGTGCGCTGACGGCGACCGCCGCCATCGCTGTCGTGCCGGCCGCCGCGTCGACGGCCTCGGCGACCGTCTCCGGCGGCACGCTGTCGTTCGTCTCCGCCCCCGGCAACGTCACCTTCCCCGCCACCACCCTCAACGGCACCAATCAGACCAAAACGGCGACGCTGGGCATCGACGTGTCCGACGCCACCGGCTCGGGCGCCGGCTGGAACATCACCGCGACGTCGACCACCTTCACCGGCGGCTGCACCGGCACCGGCTGCACCGCCCCGACCCTTCCCACCAGCGCCACCACGGTGCAGTCGGCGCCCACCGTCGCCTGCGACAGCGGCGCGACCTGCACCACCGCGACCACCACCTCCGCGGTGACCTATCCCTACACGCTGCCCGCCGCCGCGACCGCGCCGACCGCGACGAAGCTGTTCAACGCGGCCGCCAACACCGGCATGGGCGACCAGACGGTCACCCCGACCTTCACCCTGGCCATCCCCGCCAACCAGCTGATCGGCAACGGCAACGCGTTCACCTCGACGTGGACGATCTCGCTCGTCTCCGGGCCGTAGTCACCGGCTCACCCAGCTGACGACAGTGCGGGGCGTCCGGCAACGCCCGGACGTCCCGCAACACCATCACCGCTCGACACCAAACAGGGACCGATGAAGACCAGACTCACCGCCGTTGCGCTCGCCTGCGCCGCCGGCGCCGCGTTCGTCCTGCCCACGGTCGCGTTCGCCGACGTCGGCGGCCTCGCCGTCGCTCCCGCGCATCCCGACCCCGCCGTTCCCAGCAGCCGCGCCTACTTCACGCTCAGCATGGCGCCGGGATCGACGGCGAGCGAGCAGGTCCGCGTCGCCGACACCGCGGGCAGCCCGATCGACGTGCTG
This sequence comes from uncultured Actinomycetes bacterium, assembly GCA_964499205.1. Classification (GTDB taxonomy): domain Bacteria; phylum Chloroflexota; class Dormibacteria; order Aeolococcales; family Aeolococcaceae; genus DASRDZ01. The sequence goes on from CAZCJX010000017.1 coordinate 30,808, forward strand.
GTCAACGCCGTCGACGGTCTCACCTCGACCAACTCAGGCGCGGTGTACGCCAACCGCGAGGATCCCGTGCACAAGGCCGGTGCCTGGGTCACGCCGGCGACGTCGAGCCTCAGCCTGGCACCGGGCACGACTCACTTCGTCGACTTCACCGTGCACGTCCCTTCGGATGCAACGCCTGGCGACCATCTCGCCGGCATCGCTTTCGAGGACGCCACGCCGCGTACGACGGGCAAGGGTGTGCAGGTGACCACCGTGGTGCGCAGCGTCATCGGCGTCCTGGTGCAGGTTCCCGGTCCGGCGGCGTTCGACCTGTCCGTCGGCGGCGCCAGCATCCAGCCGCTCACCACCGGCGGTCAGCCGTCGGTCGTCGTCGATCTCACCGACACCGGGCTGCGACTCGGCAAGCCGGACCTCACCGTCACCCTGCACGGACCGGCGGGCTATGCGCGCACCGTGTCGCGCCAGCTCGACACGCTGCTGCCCGGTGATCGCATCGCCTATCCGCTGCCCTGGCCGGACAGCCTGCCTGCGGGCGACTACAGCATCACCGTCACCGCGGATGGCGGCGGCATGGCGTCGCCGGTCACCTACAGCGGGACGTATCGTCTCGGGGCTGCGCTGCACACGGCGACGTCGCCCAAAGGCACCGGTGCTGCCGTGCGTCCCGCCATCGTGTCGACGCTACCGTCGTGGGTCGTGCCCGCGCTCGCCGCTGCGGCCGGACTCGGTGTGCTGGGGGTGATCGCCGTCGTGACCGTGCTCATCGCGACGCGGCGCCGGTCGTCGAGAGTGCGACGCGCCTGAGCGCACCCGCCGTCGATCAGCGGGAGGCGTGGCCGTCCTGGTCGATCAGTCCCAGCGTCGGCAGGTTGGCGCGCGTCTGCGGCACCACGTGTGCAGCGATGCCGTCGATGGCAGCGCGCAGCTCCCGCATGCCCTCGCCGGTGCGCGAGGAGACCATCACCGGCGCGCTCTCGGCGATGGCGCCGAGTCGTCCCGCCATCAGCGCGCGACGCTGCTCGTCGAGGCGGTCGATCTTCGACATCACCAGGATCGCCGGCTGCCGGCAGCCCATCGACTCCAGCGTCTCCAGCACCGTGGTCAGCTGCGCCTCGGCGTCCGGATGCGACGCGTCGACCACGACGGCGAGCATGTGCGCCTGGCGCACCTCCTCCAGCGTCGCGGCGAAGGCCTCGACCAGCTCGGTCGGCAGGTTCTGGATGAAACCGACAGTATCTGTGAGGATGATGCGGCGCGCCGAGGGGAGCGAGTAGATGCGGCTGGTGGGGTCGAGCGTGGCGAAGAGCAGGTCGTCGGCGAGCACCGTGGAGTTGGTCAGCGTGTTGAGCAGCGTCGACTTGCCCGCGTTGGTGTAGCCGACCAGCGCGCACGCCGCCAGCGGCACCGCCTGCCGTGCGCCGCGCTGCACCCCGCGGCGCCGCTCCATCTCGCGCAGCCGCTCGCGCAGGCGCTTGAGGCGCTGGCCGATGAGGCGGCGGTCGACCTCGATCTGCGTCTCGCCGGGGCCGCCGCGCAGGCCGACGCCGCCGCGCTGGCGCTCGAGGTGTCGCCAGCCGCCGGCGAGGCGGGGGAGGAGGTGCTCCAGCTGGGCCATCTCCACCTGGATGCGGCCCTCGGCGGTGCTGGCCCGGCGGGCGAATATGGCCAGGATCACCTCGGTGCGGTCGAGCACGGGGACGTTCCACGCCTGCTGCAGGTTGCGCTGCTGCCGCGGCGTGAGGGGGTCGTTGACCAGCACGGCGGGGCGACCCAGCTCGGCGAGCGCGTCGCCGACGGCGGTGACCGTGCCGGAGCGCAGGAAGGTGGCCGGGTGGGGCTCGCGGAGGTTGACCAGGCGGCGCTCGACCACCGTGGCCCCCAGCGTGCGGGCCAGCTCCTCCAGCTCGTCGAGCTCGACCTCGGCACGTGGGCGCGCCGAGCCGCCGGCATGGGTGCCGAGGACGAGGACGGTGGTGAGGGTGGCACCGACCGCCGGGTCGGCGCCGCTCAGGGTCTCGGTCTGCGGCACGGCCGCAAGCGTACGGGAAGGACGCGCCTCGCGCGTTCCGGCGAGGTGTCGCCCAGTCCCGCTCCGGGTACCATGAGGGGCGTCACGACGGCGATCGCAGCTCCGCTTTGGGCCTGCGGTCCCCAGGTTGCTGGGGGCGTATGGTTTCGACGGGGTCGTGGATTGCGGGATGGCGAGCCGAGCCCCGGGCTCGTAAAACCGGGAAACATACAAGTGCGAATGACCGCACCCCTGCCCTTGCGCTCGCTGCGTAAGTAGCAGAAAAGCTCAGGCTTCGGCCTGACGTCGACCGGCCCCTCGACTGCGGGGACCGGACCCGACGCTAATGCCAGCAGCCTCGCCGCCCGGTGGCGCCTCGGCGCCGGGCGGGACACCCACCGAGGCTGGCCGCGAGCGAAGCCTGGTCCCAGGGCGTCACTCCGGTGAGATCAATACCGGGACTACGCTCGTAGAGGTCCCGCGGGACGCGGCTTCGGACCCGGGTTCGATACCCGGCGCCTCCACCAAACAGACCGCAGCTCGCCCGGGCGGTCGCCCAGGCTGCGCAGGCGGCCGAGCCACCGGACAAAGTCGAACACCACAGCCGGGGCATAACGGGAGAGCGCCTCGGGCGCAGACGGTCACGTGCGCGTCACCATGCTGTTAGCTCGTCTACGAGCAACCGCACTGTGCCCCGCTGGACCGCATACTCCCGAACCTTGACGGGCACTTGCCGCGCGGCGGTGGGGCGACGTCGCCACGCATCGGAGGCGTACACGGGTGGGACCACTCAGCGCGGACGCGCGGCTTTGCCGTGCCCATCGCGGAACCAGCTCAGGGCGGATCCAACTTCGGCACGCGCTGCTCAGCGCAGCGGGTGCGGTGATTCTCGGTCTCGGCATCGGTGCGGTCCGCCCCGCGCAGGCACAGCCGTCGAGCGGCGACACGTTCACCTGGACGGGCGGAGGCGCGGACACCAATTGGTCCACGCCGGGAAACTGGAGCTGCAGCGGCGTCTGCACCGCCGCCATCCTCGACCCCGTCGACGATCCCCACAGTGACATCGTCCTCGCCTTCAACAGCGGCCACCTCGCCACCACCCTCGACAAGAGCGCGACGCTCGCGTCGCTCAACGTCAACGACAACTACAGCATCGCCGGCGTCGCCACGACGCTCACATCGGACGCCCTGTCCGTGCCCCCGGCGAACTCGCTCACTCTGAACGGCGGGGCACCCAGCGGCGTCACCCTGATCGCTCCGGCGACCAGCGCCGTCAACAGCATCATCGTCGCCGACGGCAACGTGCTGCAGACGCGCGACGCTTGCGGCGGGTTGTGCATCAGCAGCATGACCCTTGGCGGCACCGGGACGTCGGGCTCTTCCGGTGCGCTGCAGCTCACCGGCGACCTCCAGGTCAACTCCCTCACCGTGAGCGACTCCACGACGATCGACAACGCCGCCCACACGGTGGACTTCTTCTCCGTCAACGATCCGGCGGCGACGCTGACCGCAAATGGCGGCGGGGTGCTGGAGTTCGAAAGCGCCGCGCTGAGCCATCTCGACCTGGCCATCGGGCCGGCAATGGCGCTGAGCTACAACGGCAGCCTGCACAACGTGTCGCTGGGCAGTGGCTCCGAGATCGACAACAAGACCGCCCCGACTGCGCTCACCATTGGCGGCACCCTCACTCTCGGCGGCAACGCCGCCATCCACCTCAGCGACGGCAGCGGGACCACCACGCTGGCCCTCTCCGGATCGCCGGGGCTGGTCGACAACGGACACGTCCTCCAGCTGGTGAGCGGTCACGTCACCCTGGACAATGCGTCGGGACTGACCGGAACCATCTCGGTGCAGCCGGGCGCGACGCTGAACACCTCGGGCACCCTCCAGAACCTCATCGTCAGCGACGGGTGCTGCAGTGGCGACGCCGCGCATCTCGACGGCAACCTTTCCGTCTATTCGCTCACCGCGTCCGCCACCGGCACCCTCGACCTCGCCGGCCACACCCTGACCGCATCGACGCTGGCCAACCCGCCGACGCCGGTGAATCTGCAGTTCGATGGCACGGGCACCGCGAATCTCGGCTACAGCATCTCCGACCAGCTGAGCCTGGTGCAGCTTGCCGCGAGCAACCTCGTCGTGCAGGGTGACATGCTCCTCAGTCAGGTCACTCTTGGTTCGGGAGGGACGCTGAACCTCGGCGCCCACAACGTCACTCTGTTCGGCTCTCTGAACCTCGCTGGCGACGCCCACCTGGCGGGCACCACAGGCGGCCTCCTCAGCGCCAACGGCGGCCTCAACGACAACGGCCACACGCTCATCCTCGACCCCGGCTCCAACGTCACCCTGGACGTCGTCAACACGTATAGCAAGAGCACCGGAGGGGTCACGGTCAACTCCGGCAACACGCTGTTCATGGACGACGGCACCCTGCACCTGGTCACCCTCAATGGCAGTGGCGCCCCCGGCCAGGGCGGAGCCCTGGTGTCCGACGGTACCGTCACCGTCGGCGAGCTCAACCCGGCCACCGACAGCACCGTCGACGTGGTGAGTTCGTACACCCTTACGATCGGCAAGCTCGACAACACCGCGACAACGCTGACCCTGACCGGCGGGGGGACCACCTACGCCGACAACGCCAGCCTCACCAGCGAAGCCATCCACATGGTGTCCGGCACTCTCGATGCGACCGGAGCGCTGTGGAACGTGACCATGGACAACAGCGCCACCCTCGGCGCCGACGGTGGTCCGCTGGCCGTCAACGGCCTGCTCACCGCAACCGGCACGGGCTCCAGCGTCTTCCTCTCTGGCAACGCGCAGACGATCACCCTGGCCAGCAACGGCATCGCCGACACCGGCGCCACCATCGAGCTGACCGGCCCCGCCGGCGGCGGCCCCGGCGTCACCGTGGTCGCCGACGGGCTGAACCCGGCCAACTTCTCCGGCGGTGAGATCATCATCGACAAGGGCGCCTCCCTGCACACCAGCGGTGCGGTCCCCGCCCTGAATCTGTCCGGCTTCGGGCCGGGCCCCGGCGACCACGCGCTGGTCGTCGACAGCGGCGGCCTGAACGACGCCGGCGTGTTCTCGGTGGGTGCCGCCGACACCCGGGTCCTGGTGCCCAGCGGGCAGCAGCTGACCATCGGCCTCATCCAGGATTCGCCTGCGACGCTGACCCTGGACGGCAGCGGCAGCACGGTGATGGACGGTGGCCCGGCCTTCAATGCCCCCGACCTGAGCGTCTACCTCCCGGGCGGCGGAACCCTCGCCGCCGGCGGCACGCTCGGCAGCGCGACCCTGGGCACCGGCAGCCGGTTGGCCGACTTCTCCCCGGACACGGCTGTGCTCAGCGGCTCACTCACTCTCCTGGGCGACGCCTTCATCGGCAGCGGCGTGGTCCATGTCCAGGGCGCCGGCGGCCTGATCGACAACGGCCACACCCTGACCCTCGATCCCGGTGCCCTGCTGATCCTCGACAGCACCTCGGCGGGCAGCGGCCGTGTCGTGGTGCCCGCCACCAGCGCGCTGGTGGCCAAAGGCTCGCTCCATGAGGTCGACGCCGCCGGCACCGGCGGCAGCTGGGTCGGCTTCAGCGAGCCCTCCGCGGCACTGGTCAGCACCGGCGACCTGACCGTCGCCGAGCTCAAGCTCACCTCCGACGCCACCGTGTCCGCCACCGGCGTGCTCACCGTGTCGCAGCTCGACGACCTTCCCCAGACCCTGACCGTGATCGGCAACGGGATCCTGGCTGTGGCCAACCCTGCGCTCAACAACCTCACCATCGACGTGGGCGCCGGCAACGGCACCCTCGCGACGCTGCGCACCACCGGCGGCACCAGCGCCCTGCTCGCCACCGTCACCCTGCAAGGCGGCGCGACGCTCGACGACGAGAGTGACATCGCCCTCAACGTGGGGCAGCTCAACCTCGCCGGCAGCGCCGACCTCGCCGGCCAGTCGGTCAGCGGCGGCGCCACCAGGTCCGTGGTCCTCAATGGCCTGAACGACGGCGGCCAGACACTCATCCTCGAGACGCTGGGCGGCAGCACACCCCCCGGCGGCGTCACCGTCACCCTCGACAATGCCAACGTGCCGTCCGGCGCCATCTCGGTGCAGGCCGGCAGCCGGCTGGTCGCCAGCGGCAGCATCGCCAACGTCGATCTCGCCGGCGCAGGCTTGAGCGGCAACGACGCCGCCCTGATGGTCGACGACAACCCGGCGCCGGGCGCCCTGTCGGTCGGCAACCTCACCCTGTTCGACAACTCCACTGTTCTGGTCGATCACGACCGCAACCTGACGGTCAGCACGCTGACCAACCCGAACCCGAGCAACCTCACCGTCAACGGTTCCGGCGCGCTCGCCGGGCTCGGCATCGCGACCCTGCCCTCGTCGACCTTCAACGTCCTCGAGGTCGGCGGCGGCGCCCTGGTCAACGGTGGTCCGGTGGTCGCCAATCAGGCCATCGTCCACGGCGGTGGCGACCTGGAGCCCAGCGCGCTGACGCTCTTCGGCTCGCCTGCCATCGTGACGCCCGACTCCACCGCGCTGGCTCCTGCCCAACTCGGCTCGGGCAACCCGCACGCGCCGACGATGCTCACCGCACCCGGCGGCGCGACGCTGTCCGCGATGGTCAACGTGGCGGGCTGGCTGCAGATCCCCGCGGTGATCACCGACAACGGCTCGCCGGTCGGCCTCACCATCGATCCCGTCCTGGCCGGCACCGTGCAGCTGCTCGGCGCCAACACCTACAGCGGCGCCACCACGATCAACGCCAACGCCACGCTGCTGGTCGACGACAACCAGCCGCAGAGCAACGTCACTCTGCTCGGCGGCACCCTCGGTGGGACTGGCACGGTGGGCGGCATCACCGCGACCGCCCCGAGCGGTGGCACCATCATGCCCGCCCAGGGCCCGACCCTGACCGCCGACGGCCACGTCAACCTGGCCAACGCCAGCGACACCTACGTCGCCCAGGTCGGGGCGACCCCTGCGACGCTCACCGCACCGCTGGGGGTCTCCTTGTCCGGAAGCGGCGGCGCCGCGCACCTGCAGGTGACCACCGCCGGCTTCGTACCCTCGGTGGCCCAGACCTTCACCATCCTGCACAGCGGCACGCCGGTGGGCAACTTCGCCAACCAGCCGGACGGCAGCGAGCTGTTCTCCGCCGACGCCACACCGCAGCGCTTCCGCATCAACTACCTCGGCAACGGCGACGTGGTGCTGACCGCCCTCGGGCCGGTCGGCACAACAGTTGGAGTCAGCCCTGACAACAACCCGCAGAACGTCGGCCAGCCGGTCAACCTCACCGCGACGGTGACCCGCAGCGACAACCAGGTCAGCAATCCGATCACCGGCACCGTCACCTTCTTCGACGGCAGCGCCCAGCTGGCCGGCCCGGTGGCGGTGAGCGGGGGCCAGGCGGTCCTGCCGGTGAGCTCATTGGCTGTCGGCGACCACAGCATCACGGCGGCCTACAGCGGCGACACCACCTACGGCGGGTCGACCTCGCCGGCGATGGTCGAGCACATCAACGCACTCGCGACGTCGACGGCTCTCGATTCCTCGCCGCTCAACGCCGCCGGTCACCACGCGGTGCCCAGCGGCAATCCGGTGACCTTCACCGCCACCGTGAGCAGCTCCGACACGCCGGGCGGTGGCAGCGTGACCTTCTACGATGGCGCCACGACGCTGGGCAGCAGCCCGGTCTCGGCGGGCGTCGCCCAGCTCACCGATGCGGCGCTGTCCATCGGTGTGCACGAGATCAGCGCCAGCTACGGCGGTGACAGCACCCACGCGAGCAGCAGCTCCTCGATGCTGCAGCAGAACATCACGGCGCCCACCACCACCACGGTGACCGTGCCCCAGACCACTGTGCCCGCGGGCACGGCGGTGACCATGACCGTCCACGTCGCCAGCGCGACGGCGGGGACCATCACCGGCACGGTGAACTGCTTCGACGGCGCCGTCCTGATCAGGACGCAGACACTCGATCCCAGCGGCACGGCGCAGTGCACCACGGCCCCGCTGAGCGCGGGCAAGCACACCCTCAGCGCCACCTACTCCGGTGACGACAGTTATACGCCGAGCAGCTCGGCGGGGCTGAACGTCTACACGCTGTCGCAGTCGGTCACCCTGTCGACCACCGGGTCGCGCTCGACCGACGAAAACTCCAGCGACTGGGTCTCCCCGGCCAACACGCCGATCACCTTCACCGCACTGATCACCGGCAGCACGGCAACGCCGACGGGGACGGTCAGCTTCCTCGACGGTGGCACGCCGATCGGCAGCAGCCCGCTGGCGCCGCATCCCAACCGCACATCGGTGGCCACCCTGACCACCACGCTCTCGCCGGGCCTGCACGTCATCACCGCCCAGTACGGCGGTGACGCCAACAACGGCGCCGGGACGTCCAACTCCATCCACCAGTTCGTGACACTGCCGACCACAACGTCGTTCAGCATCTCGATGAGCCCGGTGGTTCAGAACAACGTTCCCTCGCTCGTCTTCACCGCCCACGTCGGCACCGGCTCGGCCTCGCCCGCACCCACGCCGACCGGCAGTGTGATCTTCACCGACCCCTCCAGCGAGACCACCCTGGGCACCGCGCCGCTGCAGAGCGACGGCAGCGCCACCCTCAGCGGCGTCAGCGCGGATCGCGTCCTGTTCGGCTCGCAGGGCGTCGACGCCACCTACAGCGGTGACAACACCTGGAGCCCGAGCACGGCACCGGAGCAGAACCTGACGGTGCTCATCCCCACGACCACCGCGGTGGCCGCCTCGGCCGACCCGGTGCTGCTGCATCACAGCGTGACCTTCACCGTCACGGTGTCGAGCGGCAGCGGCGTTCCCACCGGCAGCGTCACCCTGTCAGACGGCGGCAGCTCGCTGGGCACAGCCGCCATCGACGGCGCCGGCCACGCGCAGTTCACCACCAGTGCGCTGAGCCCGGGCGTGCACAGCCTCTCCGCATCCTTCAGCCCGACCGGACTGTTCGGCGCCAGCAGCGGTGGCCTCAGCGAGACCGTCGCACCGCCCCACCAGGGCTACTGGCTGGCGGCGTCCGACGGCGGCATCTTCAGCTTCGGTGACGCCGCGTTCCACGGCTCCACCGGCAACCTCCACCTCAACCAGCCCATCGTCGGCATGGCCGCCACCCCGGACGGCGGCGGCTACTGGCTGGTGGCGTCCGACGGCGGCATCTTCACCTTCGGTGACGCCGCGTTCCACGGCTCCACCGGCAACATCCACCTCAACCAGCCCATCGTGGGCATGGCCGCCACCCCGGACGGTGGCGGCTACTGGCTGGTGGCGTCCGACGGCGGCATCTTCAGCTTCGGTGACGCCGCGTTCTACGGCTCCACCGGCGCCATCCGTCTCAACCAACCGGTGGTCGGCATGGCCCCGACCCCGAGCGGGCACGGCTACTGGCTGGTCGCCCGCGACGGCGGCATCTTCAGCTTCGGCGACGCCGGGTTCGATGGCTCCACCGGCGCCATCCACCTCAACCAGCCCATCGTGGGCATGGCCGCCACCCCGGACAGCGGCGGCTACTGGCTGGTGGCGTCCGACGGCGGCATCTTCGCCTTCGGTGACGCCGGTTTCCACGGCTCCGCCGGCGGGATTCACCTGAACCAGCCCATGATGGGCATGGCGACCTCACCGACCGGCAACGGGTACTGGCTGGTGGCGGCCGACGGCGAGATCTTCGCCTTCGGCGATGCCATGGGCCTGGGCTCGGCCGGCGGCATCCACCTCACTCGCCCGATCGTGGGAATGGCCGCTCCGCCGAACGGCTACGCGCCCTTCTGACCTCGGCCTGACTTTTGCGGAGCGCCGGGTCCAACGCGGGCCCGGCGCTCTACTCATCTGCGGCGGTCCTGCACGCCGGCGACGCACTCGGCTTCGACCTCTCCGCCCGCAGGCTCGAACCCGCACGGCGGCGCGCACCAGCCGTCCCAACTGCAGCAGAGCGCGCGTCCGGTTCGACGCGCGGGAAACTGGGTTGACTCCTACAGACGGAGCATGTCGCCCGGACCATCCCGAACACCAGGGCCTTCATCGTTCGAGAAGTTCCATGCTCGGTGGGAGAGCATGAACCGCAAGTGTCGGCCCTGCGGCCCCAGGATCACTGATCCGTTCCGCTGAAAGCCGAGACGCTCCAGGACGGTGCGTGAGGCGCGGTAGTCTGGAAGCGTGTCCCCTTCTCGACGCATCGATCCAATAACCGAGGGTGGCCGAGCCATCGCGGATGTCGTCCAAGCCCACCGTGCCCGCCGGAATACCGTCTTCCAAGACCATCCATCCTTTGAACGGCGGGTCCTTGCGACCGGCCTGGATGCCGCGAGCGCTGACCGTCTTCTGTGAAGTGCGCCGCGGTCCTCCACGGCTCGGTAGCGGTGATCTCGTCGCGATTGCGTGCATACATGGCGGCCAAGCACGCGGCATCGAGCTCCGTCCACCGCCGCACGGCGACGTTTCCCAAAGAACCTGTTCCCACGAGCTCCGCGCGTGCACCTCACCAAGCTAGTCCGCGTGCAGGGACCTGCCAGGGCGGGGCACCGCCCAGGCCACCAGCGGCGCCCAACGCCCGTGATGGGCAGGCCTCGACGCCGGTCGTCCACGCGCCGTGCGGACAGCCTCCAACCTGCGGATTCGGCGATCAGCTGGCCGCTTGCTCTCCGCGCAGACGCCGGGCGATATGCGCGGGCGCATAGGCGCCGTCCTCCTGCCCGCGGGCGAGGAACGCGCAGCCAAGCGTGTACACCGCGAGCGCGGCGATGGCGATCCACCAAGCGAGCTGCTTGCTGCCCGCCTTGACCAGGATGCTGCCAAACATGGCCCAGACCAGCCAGATGATGGTCAGCGCCGCGGTCGCCAGCGGCACCAGGCGCAGCCAGGCGGGCCGCCAGGCGCCGGTGGCGAGCAGCGCGGCCAGGCCGGCGAACAGGGCAACGACGATGAACTCCGCCCACTCGATGCCGACGCCCTGGTAGATGACGCCGAAGACGGTGACGGCGCCGAACCCGTAGTTGACGCCATAGCCGCAGCCGCTGAGGCTGCAGCCGTACCCGTATCCGGGGAGTAGGCTGCTCGACCCCTGGCCGGCGTTCTGCGTCAGCGCGGCGAGCAGCACCACGACCCCGCCCACCGCCAGGACGCGGTAACCGCCCAGCAGCCGCTTGGGCGTGACGTCGACATAGGGACTGAGCACCGGCCAGACGCCCCACCCGAAGCTGGCCAGCGCCAGCACCCACATCAGCGACCCGAGCGTCATGTGCGCGCTGATCAGCGCCGTCGAGGCAAGCAGGATGGCGGTGGCTGCGGCCAGCAGCGTCTCCTGGCTCGGGCTGAGCGGCCACCGCGCGACCTGGAAGGCGCCGCGCCCGCGCAGGTCACCAGCGGCGACCATGCCGACTCCCAGCAGGGTCAGGATGGTCAACCACCACGCCGGCCGGGCTCCCCAGGAGGTGAGGCTCAGGACCAGCGCAGCAGCCGCGAAGCCGGCCGCCGCAACGTGGATCGAGCCGTAGGGCAGCGATCGCCGCGCCTCCACGAGCTGCGCCCCTACCTGGTGAGCAGTCTGCGCGGCGCTGGGGGTTGCGGTGTGCAGCCGGCTGCCGCAGGACGGGCAGGTGGCGGATGGGTCTTCAACGGCAGCATGGCAGGACGGGCATTCCATGACCACCTAGGCTAGTCAGCCCCGGCCGGGCTGGTCCGCGTCCTTACGAACGTTGGTCGCTCCGTTACCGGGCCGTCGCCGAGAGGGCGACCGTTCGGGACCGGCGAGTGGACCCTCGGTTGTGCTGCGCGACCTCCCGAAGGCGCGACCACTCCGCTGAGGTGTCCGCACCTTCGGAGGCCGAGCTGGGTTGCCGCCTATGCGACCTTCCCGCGCCACTCCATCGCCTGGAGCTCGACAGCGACCGCGTCCATGACGTCGATGACGGGCTCGAGCTGGAAGGTGAAGCCGGCGAGGGCGGTGCTGAGGAAGTGGATGTCGGCGAGGTTGTCGGTCTCGAAGACCATGTACCCGCCCCAGTCGCCGACGCGGATGACGAACTGGTGGATCGTGAGCCCCTCGGGAGTGCTCCACTCGCGAAACACCTGGAGGATGCGAGACTGAGTTGCCTCGTACTCGGGCGTTCCGGCTGCCGGACGCTCGTCCCAGCGCAGGACATACTTACGGTACCCAGGTGACTTGGTCGCAGGGCTGCTCATGCCTGTCTCCTTTGGTTGTGTGCTGTGGACGAAAGTCGATGGTGCCGTCGACGCGTGCCGGCGCTTTTCGGCACCCTTGGTCGAGAGGATCGCCAGGAACCGCTCGTGCGCTCGACATTCGTGATTGTCAGGATCACCAATGTCCCGCTTGCAAAGCGGTTATCTACCGCCGTAGGAAAGCTACGGAATCGAGACCGCGCCCGCATCGGGAGAACTTCCTAGTTCTGCTCTGTCTCCGACTGCGCTCTTGACCTGCCGGTCACCACGGGATGGACCCACCTGCGTCGCCCCTGCAGAGTCAGGATGGTAGCTCCTACCCCCGCACTCTGTGAGCC
>CAZCJX010000018.1:0-42257 GCA_964499205.1 uncultured Actinomycetes bacterium
GGTCCCGGCCCGCCCGCACCGCCGGCGGGCGACGGCACCGGTCCCGGCCCGCCCGCAGCGGCCGCGGCACCCGAGGGCGCCGCCGGCGCCGAAGCGGGCACCGCCTCCGGCGAGAAGGCGCGCTCCTGGGGTCCGGCCGGCCCGACCACCAGCTGGGTGATCTTCTGCTCGGTGCGGTCCAGCAGGTCGGCGCAGTGCTGGGCCAGCCGCGAGGCGCGCTCGTAGCAGGCGATCGCCTCGTCGAGGTCGACGGCGCCGCGCTCCAGGCGCTGGATCAGCGTGTCGAGCTCGCCGAGCGCCTGCTCGTAGGTGAGAACGGCGACGTCGCCGTCAGTGCTCATGGACACCTCGCCGCGGGGGCAACACGGTCTGTGGGCCGGTATCGTACATCCGTTCGCATCATCCTGTCGACCGCTCGGAGCCCTCGGCCGGCATCTCCGCGGCGACCACCTCGCTGACCGCCTGCCCCTGCCGCAACAGGGTACGCAGGCGCGCGCCGGGAGTGAGCGTCTCCGCCGAGGTCACCACCGCGCCGCTGGCCTCGTCGAGGGTGATCGAGTAGCCGCGCTCCAGGGTGCGCAGCGGCGAGAGCGCGCCGAGGTGGGCCTGCGCCGCGCCCAGGCGCGAACGGTGCTGCGCCAGCAGCGCCCGCGCCGCAGCCACCAGCGCGCCACGCCGTCGCAGCAGCGCCTCGCGCTCCGCGGGCAGCCGCGCCGCCGGCGACGTTTGCGCCAAGCGCGACCGCAACTGGTCGAGACGGCGCCGCTTCACCGCGAGATCCGCCAGCAGGGCATGGCGCAGCCGCAGCATCTGCCCGTCGAGCTGCTGGCGCATCTGGGGCAGCCGGCGCTGCGGCGACACCGCGGCCAATCGCGCCGACGACGCCTGCAGCTCGCGACGCTTCAGCGTCACCTCCTGGCGCACCGCCTGGCGCAGCCGCACCGCGCGCGCCTCGACCTCCTGGCGAAGCAGCGCAACATCGGGCACGGCCAGCTCGGCCGCCGCCGAGGGCGTCGGCGCGCGCCGATCGGCAGCGAGGTCGGCGACCGTCTGGTCGGTCTCGTGGCCCACACCGGTGACCACCGGCACGCGCGAGTCGCGGATGGCGCGCGCCAACTGCTCGTCGTTGAAGGCCCACAGGTCTTCCAGCGAGCCGCCACCGCGCACCAGCAGGATCACGTCGACGCCGGGGAGATCCTGCGCCCGCCGCAGCGCGTTGACGATCATCGCCGCGACGCCCTCTCCCTGCACCGGGGTGGGCACGACGACGGCGCCGACCGCGCCGCGCCCGCGCCGCCGCACCACGGTGCACACGTCGCGCACCGCTGCGCCCGTCGACGAGGTCACCACGGCGACGCGTCGCGGCAGCACCGGCAGCGCGCGCTTGCGCCGCTCGTCGAACAACCCCTCGGCGCGCAGCCGCTGCACGATCTGCTGCAGGGCCATGGCCAGCGCGCCGACGCCCGCGGGATCGAGGCGGTCGACGTAGAGCTGATAGGTGCCGTCGACCTCGTACACGTCGACACGCCCGTGCGCCATCACCACCATGCCGTTCTGGGGATGGAAGGGTATGCGCGCCGCCTCGCGGCGGAAGACGACGCAGCGCACGCTGGCGTTTTTGTCCTTGAGGGTGAAGTAGATGTGCCCCGAGCCCGGCATGCGGATGTTGCTGACCTCGCCCTCGACCAGCACGTCCTCCAGCTCGGGGACGGTGCTGATGGCGCCGCGCACCAGCAGGGTCAGGTCGGTGACGCTGAGGACGCGCGGGCGCTGTTCCATGGCGCTCACACCCGCTCCGAGGCGATGCGACCGAGGACGCCGTTGACGAAGCGACCCGCCTCCTCGCCGGCATACGCCTTGGCCAGCTCCACCGCCTCGTCGATGACCACGCTCACCGGCGTGTCACGGATGTAGAGCAGCTCGTAGGTGCCCAGGCGCAGCACGGCGCGCTCCACCTTGCCGAGCTCCTCAAGGCGCCAGTTGCTCGACGCGGCGGCGACGGCGTCGTCGACGCTCTGCAGCTCGGAGAGCACGCCGATCACCAGCTGGCCCGCGAAGCCGGCCACGTCCTCGGTGGCGCCGATGTCCTCGGCCTGGTACCGCAGCGCGGTGTCCGCGTCCTTGTCCGTGCCCTCCAATTCGAAGAGCACCCGCAGCGCCAGCTCGCGCGCACGGTGGCGGCGCCCGGCGCCGGAGGTCACGCGAACACCACCTCGTTGACGTAGACGTTGACCTCGGTGAGGTCGAGGCCGAGCATCTTCTCGATGGCGCGGGTAACCCGGCGCTGCACGTCGGCGCCCATCTCGGGCAGGTTGGCGCCGGCCTGCATGACCACGTGCATGTCGATCTGCAGCGTGTCGTCGGGCTGCATCACCACCTTGACGCCGCGGTGGGCGACGGGGCGGCGCAGGATGCGGTCGATCTGCGGCGCGCCCGCCTGGTACATGGCGTGCACGCCGGGAACCTCCAGCGCGGCCAGGGCGGCGATCCAGGCGACCACCTCGTTGGCGACGCGCACCGTGCCGAGCCGCTCCCGGCCCGGCTGCTCGGCCAGCTGCAGCGGCGGCTGCGAGCCGCTGTCGGTGCTCATACCCGCTCGATGTAGCGGCCGGTGCGGGTGTCGACCTTGATGCGGTCGCCGGTGCTGACGAAGAGCGGCACGTCGACGGTGACGCCGGTCTCCACCGTCGCCGGCTTGGTGCCACCCGTGGCCGTATCTCCCTTGAAGCCGGGCTCGGTATAGGTCACCTCCAGCTCGGCGGTGATGGGCAGCTCGACGCCGAGCACCTTGCCGTCGTACTGCAGCAGGAACAGCTCGTCGTTCTCGCGCAACCACTGCGCCGCGTCGCCGACGGTGTCGGGGCTGAGTGGGAACTGGTCGTAGGTGCTGCTGTCCATGACCACGAAGTTGTCGCCGTCCTTGTAGAGGTACTGCGCCGGGGTGCGCTCGATGCGGGCCCGGCCGAACTTCTCCTCGGGGCGGAACGTCTCCTCGGTGACCGCACCGGTGTTGACGTTCTTGAACTTGGCGCGGACGATGGCGGTGCCGCGTCCCATCTTGACGTGGGCGAAGTCGAGCACCTGCAGCAGCTCGCCGTTGCGCTCGACGGTGTTGCCGGGACGAAGGTCTCCCGCACTGATCATGCCGTCTTCTCCGTGGTGGTTCCGAGGATGCGGGCCAGCGCGTCGAGGGCCAGCAGGTAGCCGTGCGGGCCCAGGCCGGCGATGATGCCGCGCGCCGCGGCGGCGGTGAGCGAGGTGTGCCGGTAGGGCTCGCGCGCGTGGATGTTGGAGAGGTGCACCTCGATCACCGGCTTGGCGAAGAAGCGCAGCGCGTCGACCAGGGCGATGCTGGTGTGGGTGAGCGCGCCGCCGTTGAGGATGCAGCCGTCGGCGCTGTCGCGCTCCTCCTCGAGGATGTCGATCAGCCGGCCTTCGTGGTTGCTCTGCTCGAAGCGCACCTCGAGCCCGAGCCGGCCGGCGCGCTCGCGCATGCTCGACTCGATGCCGGCCAGGGTCATGCTGCCGTAGACCTCCGGCTCGCGCCGGCCCAGCCCGCCCAGGTTGGGGCCGTTGAGGACCAGAACTCGAGTCACGCCGCCTGCACCTCGCGCAGCGCGCGCTCGGCCTCGTCTTCCGGCACGAGGTGGCCGAAACTCGCCGCGCCGAGGCGGTCGAGCAGCACCCAGCGCACCGCGCCGGCGCGCGACTTCTTGTCGGCGCGCGTGGCGGCGATCACCTGGGCAGGATCGACCTGCGGCACGGCGCCGAGCCCGCAGCGGCGCAGCGTCTCGTCCTGCCAGCGCACGTCGTCGCCGGGACAGCCGTTGAGCCGCACGCTGAGCAGCCCGGCGACGCGCATGCCGGCGGCGACCGCCTCGCCGTGCACCAGCGCGTCACCGTGTCCCGTGACCGTCTCCAAGGCGTGTCCCACCGTGTGCCCGTAGTTGAGGATGGCCCGTCGTCCGGCCTCGCGCTCGTCGTCGGACACCACCGCCGCCTTGATCTCGCAGCACCGTGCGATCACGGGGACGAGCGCCGCGGCATCGCGCGCGAGCAGGGCGTCGAGAGCGCCGTCGAGCGCCGCGCGGAGGTCGGCGGCGGCGATCATAGAGTACTTGACGATCTCGGCGAAGGCCGCGCGCCAGTCGCGCTCGGGCACGGTGCTGAGCAGGTCGACGTCGCAGATCACCGCGCTCGGCTGCCAGAAGGCGCCGGCCAGGTTCTTGCCCTGCGGCAGGTTGACGCCGGTCTTGCCGCCGATGGCGCTGTCCACCATGGCCAGCAGGGTGGTGGGCACCTGCACCACCGCGATGCCGCGCTGGTAGCTGGCGGCGGCGAAGCCGGCGAGGTCGCCGACGGTGCCGCCGCCGACGGCGACGACGCAGTCGCCGCGGTCGAGGCCGAGGGCGGCGAGGCGGGTGACCAGGCGGCCGGCGGAGGACCACGTCTTGACGGCCTCGCCGCCGGCGACCGGGATCACGGTGGCCTGCACGCCGCCGCGGCGCAGGCTGGTGGCCAGGCGGCGGCCGGCGGCGAGCACCGCGCGGTCGGTGACCACGGCGACGCGCGTGGTGCCGGCCGGCAGCACGGCGGCGACCTCCTCGACGGCGGAGGGGGCCACGGCGACGGGGTAGCTGCGGGCGCCGAGGTCGACCACCAGGTCGCGGCGGACGACGGCGGCCGAGGCCGGCGGGGTGGTTCGGCCGCTGCTCGCGGCCCGGCAGGCTGGCAGCCGAGCCCCGGACAGCGCGTCGACCACGGCGTCGACCACCTGCTCCACGTCCCAGTCGTCGACGTCGACGCGGAGGTTGGCACGGCTGTGCGCAGCGGCGCGCTCGGCGCGCAGTCGCCGCAGGTTGCCGGCCGGGTCGTCGCGCAGCAGCGGACGGTCCGCGGCGGCGCCGAGGCGGCGCAGCAGCACGCTGTCGGCGGCGTCGAGCCAGACCACCCAGGCGCCGTCGAAGAGCAGCGGCCCGCTCTGCGGATGCGCCGCCAGCCCGCCTCCGCAGGAGAGGACCGTTGGCTCGTCGCCGGCGAGCGCCTGGCGCAGCGCCGCCAGCTCGCGGGCGCGGAAGCCGGCCTCGCCCTCGGCGGCAAAGATCTCCGTGATCTCCAGCCCCGCGGCGGCGACGATGAGCGCGTCGGTGTCGACGTGCCGCCAGCCCAGCCGCCGCGCCAGCGCCTCCCCCACCGCCGACTTGCCGCTCCCCGGCAGCCCGACCAGGGCGACGCGGCGCACCGCGGTCACCGGCGCCGGGGTGGCGCCGTGCGGGGAGGTGGTGAGCATGGTGGCCGCGATTGTAGGTGGCCGCGAGCTCGCTACCGGCGGAAGTGGCCGGCCACGGCTGGCGCCCCGTCGGCGATCGGCATGACGTCGAGCCCGAGGTGATGGGCCAGCCCCTCTCGCACCGCGGCCCTGATCTCCGGGGAGGTGACGTAGCCCACCAGCGCCCCGCTCGACGCCAGCGCGCTCACCCGGCGAATCGACACGGTGCGGACCTGGTGGCAGAGCACGACACCCGGCTGGGTCTGGCCGGCCTCGCCCCTGGGGATCTCCACCTCGTTGGGGTATCGCGCAGCGTCGCGTGCGGGGGTGATCGGGCAGACGGTCATCAGGCCGGAGTTGTGGAACGGCTCGTACGACACGACCAGGCAGCGCCGCGAGCCACCCTGCTCGTGGCCGGTCACAGGGTCGAGGTCGAGGACGAGCACCGCCCACCGCAGCGTGCTCATCTCTCCCAGGCCGCCGATTCCTCGGCGGCGAGCGCCTGCTCGATGTCGGCGGCCTCCCGCTGGAAGCCGGCGTCGCGGCCCGCCTCAGACCAGCGCAGCGCCTCACGCGCCTCGCGCAGCTCGCGCGCCCAGTTGAGGATGGCGGCAGCGACGAAGGCGTCCTGGGAGCTGGCCGCGCCCTCCTCCACCTCACGGCGGACCGTGGACACCACCTCGGGGTCCAGGTTGTACGTCCGCTTCATGGGTGCAAATGTACACCCAACGGCCGGCCTCGGCTCAGAGCCCGTCGGGACCGCGGGGGTAGCCGGGGGCGGGGCTGTAGGGGCCGGGTTGGGCGGCGCCGGGCGGGGCGTAGGAGCCGTGGTCGGCGCCCAGCGGGGAGGTGGTGGTGGGCGCGGGCTGGCCGGTGCGGCGGGCTTCGATGGCGAGGAGGAGGTCGTTGCTGAGGCCGCCGGGGTCGGCGATATGGTGGAGGGTCTCGGTGCCGTCGCGGCCGGCGGACTCGATCTCGATGTCGCCGAACGACAGCATGCGGGCGAGGAGGCGCTGGCGGACGCGGGAGTCCTGGATGCGGTCGAGGGCGATCGACTCGGTGAAGCGGGCGAGGACGCCGCGGTGGACGACGATGCGGTGGTCGGTGAGCAGGTAGCTGAGGCAGCGCCACTGCACGTAGCGGACCAGGGCGATGGCCACCACGACCAGCACCAGGCCGAGGCCGATGAGCAGCTTCACCTCGCCGAGGTCGTGGCCCGACACGGTCGACGGGGTGATGGCCAACAGCACGAAGCCGACCACCAGGGCGAGGAAGCAGGCCAGCCCGGTGGGGATGAAGATCGTCCAGTGCTGGCGCGCCACCCGGATGGGATGCTCGCCCGGCATGAGCTGGGGCACGCTGGCCACCTCCTCCGCTTCCGGCCCCGGGAAGGTCAGGGCCCGTGGAACATGATCAGCGCCGCGCCGGCGCAGAGAAACGGGCCATAGGGTATCGGGTCCTTGAGACCTCTGACCCGCGTGATCAGCAGCAGGATTGCGACGGCGCCGCCGAGCAGGACAGCCGCGATCACCGCGTACAGCGCACCGAGATGGGTGCTGTCGAAGGCCAGCCCGGTGGTAGCGCCCACCAGGGCGCCGAGCTTGGCGTCGCCCTGCCCGATGGCGCTGCCGCCGAAGAGCAGGCTCTGCACCATGAAGAACAGCCAGATGATCACCGCCCCGAGCAGCGCCCGGGTGAAGGTCAGTCCCGGCGACAGTGGTGACAGGGCCAGCGCCACCACCACGGCCGGGTAGGTGATGCGGTTGAGGATGAGGCGGTGCTTGAGGTCGAAGGCGAGGATGTGCACCAGCACGGCGACCCATAGCAGGTGGATGGCCATGCCCGCGCCGGGGTCGTCGTGGGCGACGAAGGCGGCGAATCCGGCGGCGGCGAGGACCGGTGAGAGCCAACGTTCCAGCCAGGTCATGCCATAACGGTCGCCGTGCCAGGGCTCGGCGATGGGGGCGAGCTGCTCGCGGTTGGCGGCGGCCTGCACTGCGGCGGCGACCTCCTGCTCGTAGGCGCCGCGTTCCTCGGCCTCCTCCTCCTCCAGCTTCTCGACGCGCTCCAGCCAGACGGCGAGACGGCCGGAGGCGACGCCGACCAGGGCGCCGCCCACAGCGGCGCCGGCGATGGCGACGGGGTGGGTCATGCGGTCGCCGCCCATACGGCGGAGCGGAGCGCGGCGCGGGCGGCGTCCCAGGGCGGCGACTGGCCGGTCCAGCGCTGGAAGGAGAGCATGCCCTGGTGGAGGAGCATCTCCAGCCCGTCGGTCGCCCGCAGGCCACGGGATTTCGCGGCGGCGACCAGGTCGACCGGGCGGGGGCGATAGCGCAGGTCGACAACGATGCAGGTGGACGGCAGCGCGTCGACGTCGACGGGAAGATCGCCCACACCGGCCGGCGTGGCGTTGACCAGCACCGATGCGGCGTCGACGGCCACGGTGCCCCAGGGCGCGGAGCGAAGGGTAGGGATGTGCGGCCGCAGCTGGGCGACCAGCCCCTCCGCGGCCGATTGCCGGCGCGCCACCAGGGAGATCGAGGCCGGAGCCGACCGGCTCAGCGCCAACGCCGCGGCGGCGGCTGCGCCGCCTGCACCGAGGATCACCACCGCGGCGCCGGGCGAGGGCCACAAATCACGGTGCTGCAGCGCCTCTTCGAGCCCGAGCGCATCGGTGTTGTCGCCGACCAGCCGCCGCCGGTCGACGATCACCGTGTTCACCGCGCCGGTGAGTTGCGCATCGCCCACCAGCGAGTCGCACGCCGCCGCCACGGCGCGCTTGTGGGGAATCGTCACGTTGGCCCCCCGCGCAGCCCCGCCCCGCAGCGCAGCGAGCACCGAGGGCAGTTCAGCGGCAGACACGTCGCGGATCGAGTACTCCCAGTCGAGCCCGCAGGCGCGCAGGGCGGCGTTCTGCATGGCGGGCGAGGGCGACGCGCTGATCCCCTGCCCGATCAGCCACAGCGCGGCCGACGCGCTCACGGAGACGCCGAGGGACACGGGCTGTTCACGTAGCGCGCCGCCGCCTGGTCGTGCTGCGCCTGGGTGGTGCTGTAGTGGTTGTGGCCACATCCGTCCGAGACGTAGAAGAGATACGTGGTGTGCGCCGGCGCAGCGGCGGCCTGGATGGCGCTGAGGCCGGGGTTGGCGATGGGCGTCGGCGGCAGGCCGTCGCGGGTGTAGGTGTTGTACGGGGTGTCCTGCTTCAGCTCGTCCGGGCTCGGCTCCCGGTCGGTGATGCCGAGACCGTAGGTGACGGTGGCGTCGACCTGCAGCCGCATGCCGGCGGCGAGGCGGTTGTAGATCACGCTGGCCACCTTGGGCCGGTCGTCGGCGAAGCGGGCCTCGCGCTCGACCATCGAGGCGACGGTCATCACCTGGTACGCGGAGTAGCCCTTGGGCGGCGACTGCAGCACCGCGCCGGCCCGCTTGGCGAGGTCGTCGAGCTGCATCTGCACCACCTGGTGCGCGGTCGCGCCCTTGGGTATGGCGTAGGTGTCGGGGAAGAGGAAGCCCTCCAGCGACGCGCCGGCGGGGCGGCCGGCCAGGAAGGGCTCGGAGAAGCTGCCGTTCAGCACTTCGTTCATGTATTGGTCAGCGGTGACACCAACGCCGGAGTTGCCGATCACCTTGGCCATCTGCTTGGCGGTGAATCCCTCGGGCAGGGTGACGGTGACCACGGTCACGTCGGGCGCCCCCTCCAGCCGCTGCACCACCGCGCTGGCGCCCATGCCGGTGTCGAGCTTGAAGCGCCCCGCCTGGAGGTGCGACGCCAGCCCCTTGATGCGCGCGAACCACTTGAAGAAGAACGCGCTGCGCACCACGCCCATGGCCTGCAGGTCGTCGGCGAGCTGGTCGACCGACTCGCCCTGCTTCACCTCGACGGTCACCACCTGCCCGTGCGACGAGGCCGGCGCCTCCAGCTGGGAGCGCGCGTAGAGCACCACTCCCCCACCGGCGACGACCAGCACGGCGAGGACGCCGAGCACGGCGAAGGCGCAGGCCAGCCCCCGGCCACGGCGGCGGGGCGCCGTCACCGTGCCCGCGATCGCTGAGGCCGCTGCCGCTGCGCGTCGAGCCAGCCCTGGAGCATCAGGGCCGCCGCCACGCCGTCGACCGTCTGCCGCCGCCGATCCCGCCGCATGCCCCCGGCGATGAGGGCGCGCTCCGCCTCGGCCGAGGTGAAGCGCTCGTCCCAGAGCTCGACCCGCAATCCAGTCTCCCGTTCCGCGTCGGCGGCGAGCCGGCGCGCATCCTCGGCCGCCGGCCCCTCGGAGCCGTCCAGCTCGCGGGGCAGGCCGACCACGACCGTGTCCGCCCCCCGGTCCGCGGCCTCACGCCGCACGCGATCCCAGAGCTCGCGCACCCGGGAGCGTGGCAGAACCGCCACCGGGCTCGCCAGTGTGCCGGTCGGGTCGGCCGCCGCCAAGCCGACGCGGACCGTGCCCGCGTCGAGACCCAGCGCAGCCGTCACCGCGTCGGCGCCTCCGAGACGACCTTCTGCTTGACCTCGATGCGTCCCGAGAAGAAGGGCAGCGACCAGATGTGGAAGAAGCTCTGGTCGATGCTGACGTCCTGCAGCTGGCTGATCAGCTCGCGGGCGATGCGCCGCACCGAGTCCGGGCTCTGCCCGGTGAAGCGGTTCTTGAGGTCCTGCACGTCGATCACCGGCTGGCTGAAGCCGCTGCCGGTGATGGCGAAGATCACCTGGCCGTCCTCGCTGGCCTGGGTCACCTTGGGGTCGGTGATGGTCGGCGAGTCGGCGAGCGTGTCGCCCTTGGGCACCTGCGAGAGGAGGTCCTGCTTGACGATCTTCTTCACGTCGGCGGGATTGTAGAAGGCGGCCTTGCCGTGCACGGCGACGCTGATGGTGCTCGCCTGGTACTGCTCGTCGACCTTGGGCAGCGGGGTGATGTCGTAGCTGATCACCTGGCCGGCGCCGCCGGGGTCGACGGCGACCACCATGCCGTTGCCCGCCTTGCCCTGCATGTCCTGCTTGACCTTGTCGCCGAGCGAGCCCTTGAGGTCGTCGATCTGCTTCTGCCAGCTGGAGACGTCGCTGGCCTGCGCCACCACCACCTGCTTGGCGTCGGCGCCGCCGCTGGCCGCCTGGGGGTTGGTGACGGTGAGGTCGCTGGGCGAGCAGATCTTGTTGTACTGGCCGTTGGGACCGCAGGGGTTGTCGGGCCACTGGGTGATGGTGTTGGGCCCGACGTTGCCGGCGCCCTCGGCGGTGGCGTCCTGCACCGGGATGGGGTTGCTCGTCGCGATGCCGGTGCCGGGGTCGGGTTCGCCGAAGTGGACGACGGTGTCCTGCGTCGCCATGAACTTGATCTGTGGCGTGGTGGAGGTGTCGAACTCGGTGCCCTTGGGCACGGTGAAGTCGGCGACGTTCTTGAGGTCGGTCTGCATCACCACCTGGGCGCTGGCCGCGGTGGCGGGAAGCGTCTTGTGGCCGGTGGGGTTTGCCTGGAACTGCTGCGTCTCGTCGGCGGTCTCGACGGCGGTGAGGACGTGGTCCGGCGAGCCGGCGAGCGACGGGTCGGTGGTGCCCTGGATGGGGTTGTTGGTCTGGATCGGGGTGGCGGCGAGGGTCAGGGTGACCGTCGCCGACGGCGCCACCAGGAAGAGCAGCAGCAGGCCGACCAGGAAGATGGCGCCGGCGGCGTAGTAGTAGGCGCGGCGGCGGTCGCGGCCGCGGCGGGGCAGCGGCATGGGGCCACCGGGACGGCGCGCGGGCGGGCCGGCGATGCGGGTCGGGCTGGGCGCACGCTCCGGGGTGGGCGCCCAGGCCGGCTCGGTGACCATCGCCGCCGCCGCGGGACGCGCGGCAGCGCCCACCGGGGCCATGCCGTCGCCGCCGCGCAGAGCGGCTGCGTCCTCCTCGTCGTCATCGAGCGGCGACGCGGTCTCGAACGGCGAATGCGGGCGCACCACCTCGACGCCGCGCTCGTAGGCCTGCACCGACGCGAAGGTGGGGAAGCCGGCGCCCTTGGCCAGCTGCTGCACGCGCGGGTCGCCGCTGACGATGGCGGTGCGCTTGACGAAGCTGCGGCTGTACTGCTGCAGCAGGCGCAGGTTGAGCGGGGACTGCAGCACGCTGCCGCGGTGGGGCAGGACGAAGACCAGCTCCTCCTCCTCGCCGCTGCGGCGGATCTTCTCGACGAGGTCGGTGATCTCGTCGTCGGGCTCGACGTACAGCACCTTAGACATGCGAACTCCGACCGGCAGGCGGACAGGGGATGCTGCATCCCCTGGCCGCCGGCTTCAACGCGGCTGGCTTCATACCTTCTTCCCGGAGGGGGGCGTCGCGCCCCCCTGCCGCTCCGCGCGGCCAAGCCGCGCTGCGCTCCTCCCCCCGCACGGCGCGTGCCCGCAGAGGGCGGTGACGCGCCGGGCTCCCTGCGGTCGCTTCATACCTTCATCGCCTTCATGATCCGGCGCATCAGCCCGCCGAGCGGCTGGTCCTCCTCGGTGTCGAGCTGGATGGCGTGGTGGGCCAGGCCCATCGGGGTGATGTCCTGGCTCCCGACGAGAAGGCCGGTGGTGTCGTAGACGTCCCGCACGTCCTGCGGGGTGAGCACGCGGATCGACGGCTGCTTGCTGAAGGGCAGGTACTCGGTCCACTGCAGCAGGCCGAGCTGGTCGGCGATCTCGGGCAGCGCGGCGCCGCCGCCGGCGAGGTAGATGGCGGGCGGCAGCATCTCGCCGTGGGCGAGCTCCTCGAGCGTCAGGGCGACACCCTGGGCGAGCACCTCCGCGTTCGGCGTCACCGCGTTGTGCGCCAGCGCACGCTGGTCGGCGGGCAGGCGGCCCTCACCGTGCGAGATCTTGAACTGCTCGGCCTCTTCGAGGTTCATGTTCAGGTCGGTGGCGATGCGCCGGGTGAAGGCGCGGCCGCCCAGGGCGAACATCTTGGTGCCCTCGATGCCGCCCTTGCGCACCAGGGCGACGTCAGTGGTGCCGCCGCCGACGTCGACGAAGATGCCGCCGAACTCGTAGATCTCGTCGGTGGCGCAGCCGCGCGCCAGCGCGTAGGGCTCGGCGACGGTGGCCACCAGCTCGAGGTCGAGCTCCTGGGCGATGGTCTGCAGGGCACCGATGTGGGTCAGCGGGGCGAAGGTGTTGAAGACGGTGACGTCCAGAACTCGGCCCTGGAAGTTGAGCGGGTTGCTCACCGCGTAGCCGTCGACCATGACGCTGGTGATGGCGCTGTGCACCAGCTTGACGTTGACCTCGCTGACGCCGAGCTCGGTGGACATCTGGCGCACCGCCTCGCGCAGGGCGCGCCGCTGCACCAGCTGCAGGGTCTGGGCCAGCTCGGCCTCGGTGATCCGCGACTGCGGCTGCGAGCGCGGCACGCTGACGCTGGTGCTGAAGCCCTTGACCTGCTCGCCGGCGATGCCGATGACCGCCTGGCCGGGGATCATCTGGCACATGTCCTCGGCCTCGGTGAGGGCACGGTCGCAGTTGTCGATGACCGCCTGGATGTCGGCGACGGCGCCGGCGTGCATGTCGGTGAGCGACTGGCGGACCTTGCCGACGCCGATGACGATGCCCTTGTCGCCCTCGCGCTTGACCACCAGGGCCTTGATGACCTCGGTGCCGATGTCCAGCGCGGTGTAGTGCGAGTGGTATTCCTCGCGGCGGCGCAGGAGACTGAACTTGCGCTTGGACATCAGTTTTCCCGGAGGGGGGCCATCGCGCCCCCCTGCCGCTCCGCGCGGCTGAGCCGCGCTGCGCTCCTCCCCCCGCTCGGCGCGTGCCCGCAAAGGGCGGTGACGCGCCGGAGCGCGCTCTTCAGCGCGCTCATCGGCTGCCGGCTCCCAGCGCGCGGCGCACGGCGTCGAGGGCGTCGGCGCGCCGGTTGGGATCGCCGATGCCGCCGGCCGCGAAGTCGGGACGGCCGCCGCCCTTGGCGCCGGTGGCCTGGGCGGCGACGCGGGCGAGGTCGCCGGCGCGGACGCCGCCCTGCAGCGCGCCGCCGCCGACCTTGACAGCGAGGCTGGCGCTGCCCGCCACCACGGCGACGCCGTCGGCCTGGAGGCGGTTGGCGAACAGGGTGTCCGCCGCGGCCTTCACCTCGTCGGCGTCGCCGTCCATGAGCAGGTGGGCGAAGCGCACGCTGCCCAGCTCCTCGACCTCGGCGGCGTCGACGGGGCTGCCGCCGGCCCGGCTGCGCCGCGCCTCGGCGAGGTCGCGGGCCAGCTGCCGCGCCTGCTGCTGCAGCGCGGTGATCCGCTCGGGCACCTCCTCGGGCTTGACGCGCAGCTGCTGCGCCGCCTCCCGCAGAGATGCCGCCACAGTCGTCCAATACTGCTCGGCCGCCTCCCCCACCACCATGTCGATGCGCCGCGTGCCCTGGCCGATGCTGGACTCGCTGAGGATGATGGCGGCGCCGAGCTCGCCGGTGCGGGTGACGTGGGTGCCGCCGCAGAGCTCGCGCGACCAGCCGCCGAAGTCGACGACGCGGACCTGCTCGCCGTACTTCTCGCCGAACAGGGCCACCGCGCCGGTCCGGCGCGCCTCCTCGATGGGCATCACCGTGGTGGTGCGCGGAAGGTCGCGGCGGACCGCGTCGTTGACGCGGTGCTGCACCTCGCGTGCCTCCTCGGCGGTCAGGGCGCGCCCGAAGGAGAAGTCGAAGGTGGTGTGGGTCGGCTCGACAAGCGAGCCGCGCTGCACAACCTCGTCGCCGAGCACCTCCTTGAGCGCCTTGTGCAGCAGGTGCGTGGCGGAGTGGTGTCGCGCCGTCTGGGCGCGGCGGTTTGCGTCGACCGCGGCGAGAACCCGCATCGACTCGCGCAGGTGCCCGCGGATCACCCGCACCGTCGAGGCGCGCGTCTCGCTGCCGGGCAGGAACTGGGTGTCGAGCACCTCGGCGAAGCCGTCGTCCCACTGCAGCGTGCCGCGGTCGCCGACCTGGCCGCCGGACTCGGCGTAGAAGGGCGAGGGCTCCAGCACCACGGTGGTGGCTGCGTCGGATTCGCCGACCCAGATGACCTCGGCCTCCACCTCCAACGTCTCGTAGCCGACGAAGGTGGTGGGCGGAAGCTGGGGCCCGCCGGTGAAGCCGACGCGCTCGGTGTGCGCCCGCGAGCGCTGCCGCTGCTCCTCCATGGCGGCGTGGAAGCCGGCGATGTCGACCTCGACGCCCTTCTCGCGGGCCAGCTCCACGGTCAGCTCGATGGGAAAGCCGAAGGTGTCGTGCAGGCGGAAGGCGTCGCGGCCCTCGATGCGGCCGGCGCCCCGCGCGATCAACGCGTCGAGGCGCTGCTCACCCTCTTCGAGGGTGCGCTCGAACGCCTCCTCCTCACCACGCACGACTCGATCGATGTGCTCCTGCCGCTCCGCCAGCTCGGGGTAGGCGCCGCCCATCACCTCGACGAGCTGTGGCAGCGGCGTGATCAGCCGCCCGTTCAGCTGCACCCGCCGTGCATGGATGGCGCCGCGACGGATCACCCGGCGCAGCGCGTAGCCGCGTCCTTCGTTGGACGGCGTCACGCCGTCTGCGACGAGGAACGCGGCGCTGCGCAAGTGGTCGGCGAGGACGTTGAACGACATCTGCCGCTGCGGTGTGTCGGGGCCGAGGTCGGCGTCGTGGACGAAGCGTTGGACGAGCGGCGCGAACAGGTCGGTCTCGTAGTTGCTGCGCACGCCCTGGATCACCGCGGCCATGCGCTCCAGCCCCATCCCGGTGTCGACCACCGGATTCGGCAGGGTGGTGCGCGTCCCGTCCTCGTGCTGGTCGAACTCCATGAACACGAGGTTCCAGATCTCCACCCAGCGGTCGCCGCCGCACTCGTCCTGCGGCGTGCACGAGGGGCGGCCGCACGAGCAGGGGCCGCCGCGGTCGAAGTAGACCTCGCTGTCGTAGCCGCAGGGACCGGTCGGGCCGGCCTGCCACCAGTTCTCCTCGAGATGCGAGATGCGCTCACGCGGCACCCCGATGCGCTTCACCCACAGGTCCTCCGACACCGTGTCGGTGGGGTACACGCTGGGCCACAGGCGCGCGGGGTCGAGGCCGAAGTCCTTGGTGAGCAGCTCCCAGGCGAGGTCGATGGCGCCCTCCTTGAAGTAGTCGCCGAACGACCAGTTGCCCAGCATCTCGAAGAAGGTGTGGTGGGTGGTGTCGCCCACCTCGGCGATGTCGTCGCGCATCCCGCTGCCGCGGAAGCACTTCTGGCAGGAGCACACCCGCGGTGCCGGAGGCGTGCGGACACCGAGGATGTACGGCTTCAGAGGAACCATGCCCGCAACGGTGAACAGCACCGACGGGTCGTCGTGGGTGACCAGCGAGGCGCTGGGCAGCCGGTGGTGCCCCCGGTCGTCGAAGAAGTGGAGAAAACGCTCCCGGATCTCTGGGCTACGCACGTCTCGTCTTGAGGGGGAGGCCGGGCCCCGCCAGGCACGCGTGCGCAGCGGGGGGCCGAAAACCCCCGGATCATATCAGCGGGCCGAGCATCGTCCCGGCTCTGGGGGGAACGGGCCGATCGGGTCGTCTGTTACGACCCCGCCAGCCCGGCTCAGACCGGCGGCGGCTCGGGGAACTCCGCGCGCATGTGCTCCAGCGCGGCGCGCTGCAGCCGGGAGACGTGCATCTGCGAGATGCCCAGCCGCTTGGCCACCTCGGTCTGGGGCAGCTGGTCGAAGAAGCGCAGCACCATGATCTGCCGCTCGCGGGGGGTGAGATGGGCCATCGCCTGCTCCAGCAGCGCCTTCATCTCGACGCGCTCCAGGTTCTCGTCCTCCCGCCCGATCCGCTCGCCGAGCTCGCTGCCGTCCTCCACCGTGCCGCCGGTCGGCGTCGACTCCAGGGAGACGGTGTGCTGGGCCGGCGACACCTCCAGGGCGGCCAGCACCTCGTCCTGCCCCAGCCCCAGGTGGGTGGCGATCTCGGCGATTGAGGGCTGGCGCGACAGGGTGCGGGTCAGCTCCTCCTGGGCGCGGACCACCCGCAGGTAGTTCTCCTGCAGGCGCCGGGGCACGCGCACCGCCCACGACTTGTCGCGGAAGTAGCGGCGGATCTCGCCCATGATGGTGGGCGTCGCGAAGGTGCTGAACTCGTTCTCCAGCGAGGGGTCGAAGCGCTGGATGGCCTGGATCAGGCCGAGGAAGCCGACCTGCTCGATGTCCTCGATGGGCTCACCGCGGTTGGCGAAGCGGCGGGCGATGAAGTGGACCAGGTCGGCGTTGAGCTGGACCAGGCGGTCGCGGATCTCGGGGTCGCGGGTGGCGGCGTACTCGCGCAGCAGGCGGCGGACCTCGTCGCGCTGCGCGTCCGGACCAGGCTTCGGGATGGTCCGGACCGTCCCCGTGGCGGCACCCGCTCCACTCTGCGGGGTGCGCGTCACGAGGCGACGCGGTACTTCGTGAGACGGACGCGCAATCCCCCGGTGCGCTGGTCGACGCGATACCGGCAGTCGTCGACGAAGAGTCCCATCAGCCGCAGCGCCATGTCGGCGGCGGCGAGCTGGCGCTGCAGGGCCGCCTCGCGCTCGCTGTGGCGCTGGGCGGCTGCCGCCGCGGCCGCGGCGGGGGTCGGCTGGCCGGGAACGCCCGGGACCGCGGGGGCCTCGGACGTGCGCCGGGTCACCTCGACCTGGGCCCGCTGCACCTCGGCGGCGCCCTCCTCGGCGCGGCCGAAGACGGTGCGGACGTCGACGTCGAGCCGGTTCTCCTGGTCGACGGTGAAGAGGATGCGGACCTGGCCGCGGCCCGGCGTGCCCATCACGCAGGTGGCCAGCCCGATGGCGTTCTCGCAGGCCTGGGCGATGGCGATGCTGAGCTCGTCGACCGCCTCCACCCCGAACCCGGCCACCGAGCCGAAGGCGGCGGCGGCCCGCTTGGCGACGAGGATGTACTGCGGATCCGCGGGGATGCGCAGCTCCGACGTGGTGGTCGAGGACATCTCGCCTCTCGGATACCCCAGCACGGCGGCTGCCAAACCGTCCGTCAGGCGCCGGTCAGGGCCACGCCGGCGTCGAGGCTGTCGGTCTCGACAGCGTCGTCGTCCTGGGTGCCCCATGCCGCGGCGGGGAGCCGGTCGGGCAGGACGATGTGGGTCGGCTGCTGCGGCTCGGCGTCGGCGCCGCGGCGCACCAGGCCCAGCGCAGTGCGGCGCAGCGAGGGGCTCAGCATGGTGGCGACGGCGGTGGCCACCGCCGCGCCGGCGACGACCAGCACGATGCCGCGAGCAGCGGAACGAAGGGACATGGGAGGGACCCTCCTGGGCGCCGAGGGCGGACGGGAATGGGCGCGATTATAGGCGCCGCACCCGGCGACGCCATTTTCCCGGTCAGGCCTGGGTTTTCCCGGCCACCAGCGCCCCGGCGCCCTGGAGCACGGCGATCACCAGCACGTCGGCGAGGGGGTGCAGCACGCCCACGGCGGGAGCGTTGAGGTGCCCCGACGCGGCGATCACCTCGCCGGCGACCAGCCCGGCCATGGAGAGCAGCAGCGTCCACAGGTAGGGACCGCGTCCGGGCAGCAGCACCCGCACTGCCTGGGTGAGGATCAGCACCAGCAGGACGGCGAGGACGAGACCCGGGC
The DNA here is from genome assembly GCA_964499205.1 of uncultured Actinomycetes bacterium. GTDB lineage: Bacteria > Chloroflexota > Dormibacteria > Aeolococcales > Aeolococcaceae > DASRDZ01. Next base: position 17,822 of record CAZCJX010000018.1, read on the forward strand.
TGGGACGCATGCTGCAGATGTCTCGGCGCGTCGCGTGCGCCGTGTGCGGATGGGATGAGGATTGTCCCTGCGCCGACCGCGCCGTCCTGGGCTGAGCCCCAGGACCAGGTGGGGTTCCGCACGTCGCCGTCTTCCCCTTCCCCTCTGCCGTGTTTCAGGCGGGGGCCCGAGGGCAGGCGCCGGATGTAGGAGCCCCGATGTCGGAAATGTTGGTCCAGCCACGTGGGAGGGCTGCGACCGGCCAGGGACGGCCCGTAGCGTACCGCACCCGGCCGCTGGTCAACCCTCGTTGCAGCGTTGCGACCGGTGGCGCTGAGAATCCCGCCCCCGACCGCCGCGGATTCTCAGCGTGGCTTCGGTGCCGGCTGACGGCGAAGTGAATTCGCCTACGCCGGCGGCTTCTTCCTGAGCTGCAGGCCGAGCTCGACGAGCTGCGCGTCGTCGACCGGCGCCGGTGCACCGGTCATCAGCTCCTGCGCCTGCTGGTTCTTGGGGAAGGCGATGACGTCGCGGATGTTCTCCTCGCGCAGCCCCTCCATCACCAGCCGGTCGACGCCGGCGGCGAATCCGCCGTGCGGCGGCACGCCGTATTGGAAGGCTTCGAGCAGGAAGCCGAACTTGCGCTGCGCCTCCTCGGGCGCAATGCCGATGGCCTGGAAAACCCTTTGCTGGATCGAGGGATCGGTGATGCGGATGCTGCCGCTGCCGATCTCGCGGCCGTTGAGCACGATGTCGTAGGCGCGGCTGCGCACCTTCAGCGGATCGCTCTCCAGCAGGTCGAGGTCCTCGCGGCGGATCATGGTGAAGGGGTGGTGCGCCGGCGAGATGGCGCCGGTCAGCGCGTCCTCCTCGAACATCGGGAAGTCGGTGACCCACAGCCAGTCGAGGCGGTTCTCGTCGTACAGCGCGCGCTTGCGGCCGAGGTGGTTGCGCAGCGCGCCGAGCGACTCGGCGGCGACGCGCTGGCGGTCGGCGACCATCAGCACCGCGTCGCCCACCTCGGCGCCGGTGATCCTGCCGATCTCGGCCAATTCTTCGGAGCTCAGCAGCTTGGCGACGTTGCTGACCCAGCCCTCCTCGCGCAGCCACACGTAGGCGAGTCCCCGTGCCCCGTGGGCCTTGACCACGTCGGTCAGCTCGCCTTCGATCTCGCCGCGGGTCATGTCGGCGCCGCCCTCGACGCAGATGCCGCGCACCACTCCGCCAGCGCCGATGGCCCCGGCGAAGACGCGGAACTGGGTGCCGCGCAGCGCCTCGGTGAGGTCGCGGATCTCCAGGCCGAAGCGGGTATCCGGCTTGTCGGTGCCGAAGCGGTCCATCGACTCCTGCCAGGTCAGCCGCGGGAAGGGCGTGGGCACGGAGCCCGAGAATTCCGCCTCCTCCCAGGCGCGCGAGATGGCGAACTCCAGCACGGCGTAGACGTCCTCCTCGGTGACGAAGGACATCTCGACGTCGAGCTGGGTGAACTCCGGCTGGCGGTCGGCGCGCAGGTCCTCGTCGCGCATGCAGCGGGCGAGCTGGAAGTAGCGGTCGAAGCCGGCCACCATGCTGAGCTGCTTGTAGAGCTGCGGCGACTGCGGCAGCGCGTAGAAGTTGCCCGGGAAGATGCGGCTGGGCACCAGGTAGTCGCGCGCGCCCTCGGGGGTGGCGCGGATCATCTGCGGCGTCTCGATCTCGAGAAAACCCTGCTGCACCATGGCGTGGCGCAGCGCCATGAGGAAGCGCGCCCGGCCGGCGATGTTGCGCTGCAGGCGGCTGCGGCGGAGGTCGAGGTAGCGGTGGCGCAGGCGCAGCTGCTCGTCGACCTCGCCGTCCTCGTTGACCGCGAAGGGCGGCGTCTTCGCTGCGCTGAGCACTTCGACGCTGCGAACGTGCAGCTCCACGTCGCCGGTGCCGATGCGGGGATTGACATTCTGCGGCTCGCGCCGGCGCAGCTCGCCCTCGGCGCGCAGCACCCATTCCAGGCGCACGTCCTCGACGGCGGCGTGGGCCTCGGGCGCGGTCTCGCGGTTGATCACCAGCTGCAGGATGCCGCTGCGGTCGCGCAGGTCGATGAACACCAGGCCGCCCTGGTCGCGGCGGCGGTCCACCCAGCCGTACACCACCATGCTGCTGCCGGCGTCGCCGGCGCGGGGGGTGCCGCAGGGCGTGCGGGTGGTGGTCATCGAGTCGTGGCCTCCTGGATCGGCTCGTTCTGCATGAGCTGGTGCACGCGGTCGGCGACGGCGGCGGCGGGGATCGACTCCTGCTGGCGGGTGGCCAGGTCGCGCACTGCGGCGGTCTGCTGCGCCTGCTCGTCGGGGCCGACGATGACGCAGGCGCGCGCGCCGAGCCGGCTGGCGGCGCGCAGCTTGCGGTCGATCTTGCGGTCAGAAACGTCCAGAACTGTGCGCACCCCGGCGGCGCGCAGGCTGCGCGCGCAGGCGGCGGCGACCTGCACCTGGTCCGCCTCGACGCTGGCGACCACGGCGTCACAGGCGGGTTGGGGACCGGGCGCGCTGCCCTCCTCGGCGGCGATGATCAGCAGCCGCTCGACGCCGAAGGCGTAGCCGATGCCCGGTGTGGCGGGGAAGCCGAGCACCTCGGCGAGGCCGTCGTAGCGCCCTCCCCCACCCAGCGCGTTCTGCGCACCCTTCAGCGAGCTGTGCCAGAACTCGAAGGAGGTGTGCGCGTAGTAGTCGAGCCCGCGCACCAACCGCGGGTTGCGCTCGAAGGGGATGCCCGCCGCCTCGATGTCGGCGACCACCGCCTCGAAGTAGGCGCGGCTCTCCTCGCTCAGCGAGTCGGTGATGCGCGGCGCGTCGGCGACCAGGTCGGCGTCGCGCTTGCAGTCGAGCAGGCGCAGCGGGTTGATGCGCAGGCGCCGCTTGCAGTCCTCGCAGAGTCGTTGGTAGTGCGGCTCGTAGTAGCCGACCAGCGCCTCGCGGTAGCGCTGCCGGTCGGCGAGGTCGCCGAGGCTGTTGACCTGCAACGACACGCGGCTCAGTCCAAGCCCCTGCAGGAACTGCCAGCCCAGCTCGATGACCTCGGCGTCGAGATGCGGCGAGCGCTCGCCGATGCACTCCACACCGACCTGGAAGAACTGCCGGTAGCGGCCCGCCTGAGGACGGTCGTAGCGGAACATCGGACCCTGGTAGCGCACCCGCAGCGGGCGCACCTCCTGGACGAGGTTGGCGGCGAGCACCGCGCGCAGCACCCCGGCGGTGCCCTCGGGGCGCAGGGTCAGCGAGCGGCCGCCGCGGTCCTCGAAGGTGTACATCTCCTTGTCGACCACGTCGGTGCCGGTGCCGACACCGCGCTCGATCAGCTCGGTGTGCTCGAACACCGGCGTCTCGACCAGCTGGTAGCCGAAGCTCTCGGCGACGCGCCGGTGGACGCCGTGCAGCCATTCCCAGGCCGGCGCAGCGTCGGGCAGCAGGTCGCGCGTGCCGCGCGGAGCGGCGATTCCGGGCATGGGGGGCAAGTCTACCGGGCGGGTTTGCCGGGCCACCCTCTCGTGACCGCCTCCGCCGCAGCGGCGCGACGGCCGCCGGCTACCGTGGGACGCGTGGAAGAGCGACCGCAGCCCTGGTACGCCGCCGGCCTCTACCGCCGCATCCAGGAGGCGCGACGGTGGCGGCCGCAGCGCACCCCGCGCAAGCCGTGGCGGCAGCGCCTGCGCGAGCGCGGGTTGCACTGGAGCGTCGAGCTGGTGGTGGGGATGTTCGTCGCCGTCGTGGCGGTGTCGCTGGCGACGGTGGTGATCGCCTCGGGCGGGACGGTGCACCTGCCGGGTGGTGGTGGCGGCAGCGGCGCGGCCGCGGGTGCGGGTGCGGGTGCGGGTGTCGGTGATGCGGGCGCGGGTGCCGGCGGTGCGGGCCTGGGCGCGACGGCGCCGGCCGCGACCCCCGACTGCATCGCCGCGCCGATCGCCGGCTCGACGCGCCGCGTCTGCACCTGGCACTGAGTTCGCGCGCGGCGCCGGCCTACTCGACCAGCTGCAGCACCTCGCGCTGCTTGGCCACCGCCTGCTGGTCGTAGGTGATCTCGGGGTTGGTGAAGTTGCCGCTCTGCACGTTCCAGCTCTGCACCACCGCCTGCCCGACGATGCTGAGCAGGGCGTTCTGCGACACGTTCATCGAGCCGCTGGGCATGTACAGCGTGCCGGTCATCACCAGCACGGTGCTGACGTTGGTCTCGTAGATCCCCGCCGCCGATCCCGCCGGCGCGTACACCGAGTAGTAGCCGTCGTTGGGGTCGAGGCTGGTGTCGCCTGCGGGCAGGTAGGGGCTGAGCATCACCTTGGCGCCGTTGCTGACGCCGATGGTGGCGCCCTGGTCGAGCCAGAAGGTGACCCCGATCATGCACACGCTGTAGGCGCTGGCGTAGGCGCCGGTGCAGTTCGATGTCGCGCTGTGCCCGTCGATGACCACGTCGGTGCAGCTGGGCGCCGAGCAGTTGGGGTTGTGCTTGACATCGTAGATGCCCGGCGACAGCGGTGAGGTGACGGTGAGCACCGACTGGTTGTTGCCCAGCTTGGAGCCGTCGAGAGTAACCACGTTGCCGGTGAGCGCCGGGGCCTGCAGGTTGGGCGGCGCGATCGGCGGGTTGGCCATGCAGGCCAGCGAACGCGAGTCCTGCATGGTGTTCATCACCACGCCCTGCACGGTCAGCGAGCCGCAGTCCCCCAATGCCGCCGTCTGGCTGACCTGCTTGCCGGGGTTGGCGGAGCAGGCAGAGACGTGCTTGATCTGGTCGGCGTCGTTCGGCGTGACCTGGTACTGGTAGGCCGCGCCGGCGGCGGGGTCGGGCGACGGGTAGGGACCGCTCTGCGGCGAGCCGAGGACGATGTGGCCGGGGTTTCCGGAGCTGTCGGTGGCGGCGCAGAAGCCGGCCTGGCCGTTGCTCTGCGGCTGGACGTCGCGGTACGCGTAGACGTTGCCGTCGATGACCTCGCCGTTGTTGCCACCATTGACCAGAGTTCCGGAGTACAGGGCGAAGCCGAAGGGCTGGCCCGCGGGGAAGTGGTAGCCGATCGAGTGCGCGCCGGTGTGCTCCTTGGTGAAGCCGACGGATGCGCCGAAGCTGGCCCTGTCGGTCTCGGTGATGTCGACCTCGACGTAGCCCCAGGGCGTGCCCGGTGCGCTAAGCACCTCGTCGTACGCGGTGTTGCGCGCGTTGCGCGGCGGGATGTCCACCTCCACGCTGACCCCGGCGCCGGCCGTGCCCGCGCCGGTGGTGGTGACGTGGCAGTTGGAGCCGCTCACCCCGTTGCCGCAGAGGCTGCCCACCGCGCCGGTGGCCCAGCTGGTGCCACTGCTGCCCCAGCCCATGTGGTCGTAGACCACCCGCAGGGCGTCGATGGCGGCGGTGTTGCGGTCAGCTTGGTTGGCCAGGCCGCCGTTGTGCACCCCGAGGTCGCGGGCGGCCACCAGCGCGGCGGCGTCGGTGGCGTTCTGCAGGTCGAGGTGGTGGTCGGTCTGCAGGCTGAGGTCGACGGCCAGCGCGGCGCCGCCCAGCATCAGCACGGAGAGCAGGCCGGCCATGGGGACGACCTGTCCACGCTGGGTGCGGTGGCGGTGCCTTCGCGGTGCGTGCATCAGCCGGTCACCCGCCCTGGGTGATGGTGCAGGGCTCGACCTGCATGCGCTGGTTGGCGGTGACGGTGCGCGATCCCGAGCCCTGCGGCGACTCCAGGTATCGGCCCACGAATGGCACGAACACCGGCGCGTGGTAGGCGACGCTGACGGTGACGTAGGAGGTGTCGGAGACGGTCGTGGTGCAGGTCGGCGCCGGCGGATCGCTGGGCACGGGTCCGGGCGCCCAGGGGACTGGGGTGGACGTCGCGGTCGCCGAGGGCGAGGGCTGCGGCGTCGGGCAGGTGCCGGTTGCCGGCAGCGCCATGCCGGCCGGCGCCGGCACCGCGGTCTTGCCGGTGGTCACCACCACCGAGGTGGAGACGCTGTAGACGCAGCCGGCGTTGTCGACGGCGGTGGCGGTGAGCGAAGTGGTCTGGTTGCCCTGCGATGCATTCGGCGCCGACAGGCAGATCGAGTAATTGCCAAGGCTGTCGGTGAGCACCGTGCCCGCGGTGGCCTGCCCCGGCGAGGAGATCGCCGCCACGGTGCCGGTGGGCAGGCCGCTGACCGTCCCGGTCTCCAGCGCGCCACCCGGGCAGGTATTGCCGGTGCGGACCACGTCGTCGGGCACGCGCGAGATGGACGAGGCGACCGACACGGTGACGGTCAGTGCGCTGCCGGAGAGCAGGCCCGCGGCGTCGCGCGCGGCGCTGCACACCGAGCCCTCGGTCAGCGGGTCGGTGGGAGCGACCCCACAGACGTAGGTGGTCTCGTTGAGGGTGGTGACGAAGTCGAGCGACTTGGTGGGATATTCGGCGGCGACGCGGGCGGCGGCGCGCGCCGCCGTCTCCACCGAGGCCGCGCCGTAGGCGATGATGCCGACCTGGCCGCCGCCCGCGGCGAGGGTCACCATGGCGGGGGCGATCAGGCACATCTCGACCATCGACTGGCCCCGGAGATGCCGCAGGCCGCGAGGGCCGCGCTTGCTCCGGGCGCGCAGACGCAGACGCAGGCGCAGCCGCAGGCGGGGCGCGCTCATTGCTCGCACACGGCCTGGGCCGCGGCGTGCAGGGTGCGCACCGTGGTGCCGTGGTCACCGAGCAGGTTGCCCACCACCGGCACGTAGAGCTGCTGCGGGTAGGAGATGTCCACCTCGACGACGGTGCCCTTGTTGCACTTGTCGAGGATGTTGGGGTCGACGGGGTCGCTGGCAACGCACGACGTGCCCCCGGTGTCGCCGTCCTGCGAGCCGACGTAGACGCAGACGCTGGTGATGGCTCCGCCCGGCACCGCGCTGAGGCGGCTGTTGATGTAACTGATCAGTGCGGTGCTGTCGCAGAGCGTATGGCCGTCGGGCAACGTCGGCGCGACCGGCTGGCTGTTGCGGTTGGGGCCGCCGCACACCGCCGCGGCGCGCGCGCCGTCGCGCACCGCGTTGGCCAGCTGCATCTGGTTCATCACCACGACGCCGAGGACGAACGCCCCCAGCGTGAGCACCACGAAGACCGGTGCGACGAGGGAGAACTCCACCACGCTCAGGCCCTGCTGGGCGCGGCGGCGCCTGCCGCGAAGTGGGGGCATGCGGAGCATCTCTGCGGCCCATGTTCCACGCTGCCTTCGCAGTGCCGGCGGCGAACCGGGCACGATGCGGTGGTGTGATCTTTACAAGTCTTGCGAGGGAAGCCGAGCTCAGGCGAGGTTCAGAGAGCCAGCCGGGTGGCGCTCAGCCCGCCTCGCGGGCGACCGTGTGCACGTCGCGCACCGACTCGAGGCGCTCCAGGAGCCGGCTGAGCTGGGTGAGGCTCTGGATCTCCACCACGGTGGAGATCACCGCGGTGCGGTCGTCGTAGACCTGCACGTCAGCACCGCTCAGGTTGATCTTCGACTCGGCGATCACCGCGGCGATGTCGCGCAGCAGCCCGGTGCGGTCCCAGGCCTCGATCTTGATCCCCACCGGGTACAGCTGCCGCGACCCGGCGGACCACTCCACGTCGACCAACCGGTCGGGATCCGATGCGTTGACCACGTTCACGCAGTCGGCGCGGTGCACGGTCACCCCCTTGCCCCGGGTGATGTAGCCGCGGATCGACTCCCCCACCACCGGCTTGCAGCACCGCGCCAGCGAGGTCAGCACGTCGCCGACGCCGCGCACGCGAACGCTGCCGTCCGTCTTGGCGACGCTGGTCAGGGGGATGCTCAGCGGATGCCCGTCGGCCTCCGGGGCAGCCACCCCCTCCTCCATCGCCGTGTACTTGAGCACCGCGGTGCGCGCGCTGATGTCGCCGTAGCCGACGGCGGCGACGAAGTCGTCGACCGTCGTGTACTTGAACTCCTTGGCGAGGTCGAGGAGGCGGTCGTCCTTGACGCTGTTGAGGGCGATCTGGCGCATCCGCCGGAACTCCTTGTCCAGCGCCTCGCGGCCCTTCTGGATGTTCTCCTCGCGCCGCTCCTTCTTGAACCAGCCGCGGATCTTCTCCCGGGCCGACGACGTCTTGACGAAGTTGAGCCAGTCGCGCGAGGGCCCGTGCTGGCCACGCGTGGTGAGGATCTCGACGATGTCGCCGTTCTGCAGGTGGTAGTCGAGCGGCACCATCCGCCCGTTGACCTTGGCGCCGATGCAGGCGTGGCCCACGTCGGTGTGCACCCGGTAGGCGAAGTCGACCGGCGTCGAACCGGCGGGAAGCGAACGAACGTCGCCCTTCGGGGTGAACACGAAGACCTCGTCCTGGAAGATGTCGACGCGCACGGCGTCGACGAAGCGCTCGGCGTCGAGCACCTCCTTCTGCCAGTCGAGCAGCAGGCGCAGCCAGCCGAACTTCTCGTCGAAGTGGGCGTCGCGCGAGGACTGGGTGCCCTCCTTGTACCGCCAGTGGGCGGCGACGCCGAACTCCGAGGTCTGGTGCATCTCGAAGGTGCGGATCTGGATCTCCATCGGCTCGCCGGTGTGCGAGATCACCGTGGTGTGCAGGGACTGGTAGCCGTTGCCCTTGGGCATGGCGATGTAGTCCTTGAAGCGCCCCGGGATCGGCTTCCAGAGCGAGTGCACCACGCCGAGCACGCCGTAGCAGTCCTTGATCGAGTCGACCAGCACCCTGATCGCCATCAGGTCGTAGATCTCGTCGAACCCCTTCTGGCTCTTGCGCATCTTCTCGTAGATCGACCAGACGTGCTTGGGCCGCCCGCTGATCTCGGCGCTGAGACCGATCGACTCGATCTCCCGGTCGAGGATCTCGGTGACGTGGTTGATGAAGGTCTCGCGCTCCTCGCGGGCCTTGGTCAGGCGCTGCTCGACCATGTGGTAGTTGTCGGGATCGAGCACCTTGAAGGCGAGGTCCTCCAGCTCGCCCTTCATCTGCCAGATGCCCAGGCGGTGGGCCAGCGGCGCGTAGATGTCGAGGGTCTCGCGGGAGATGCGCACCCGGCGCTCGGCGGGCAGGGCCTCGACGGTGCGCATGTTGTGCAGCCGGTCGCCCAGCTTGATGAGGACGACGCGGATGTCCTCCGCCATGGCCACCAGCATCTTGCGGATGTTCTCCGCCTGGGCCTGCGCCTGGGAGCGGACGTGGATCTTGCCCAGCTTGGTGACGCCCTCGACGAGCTTGGCCACAGTTGGCCCGAACTCACGGCTCAGGTCCTCGAGGGTGACCTCGGTGTCCTCGACGGTGTCGTGGAGGATCGCCGCGGCCAGGGTGTCGGCGTCGAGGCGCAGCTCGGCGAGCACCTCGGCCACGGCCACGGGGTGCTCGATGTAGGCCTCGCCGCTCAGCCGGAACTGGCCCTCGTGGGCGCGCCGGGCAACCTCGAACGCCCGTCTCAGGACGTCCTGGTCCGCCTCGGGGAGGTAGGCGGCCTTCGGGAGCAGCTCAGCCAGGGGCATCTGTGAGCGTGAGTGTACCCGCGTCCCGTCCGCACGGAACCCCGCGCCGGCCGGTGCCCACCCGCCGCTCGGGACGGCCGGCCGGCGAGGCCTCAGTAGGCGCGGGCGATCAGGGCGACGTGCTCCGAGGGCTGGCCGCAGGCGATGCAGGGCGCGCCGCCGGCAGTCCGGTCGGAGCGCAGGCAGCGCACGGTGACGGCATGGACCGCCGCCTTGACGGCGATCTCGCATTCGGCGGTGTTGCAGAAGGGCGCGTTGGCCCACACCGGGCCGTCCGCGAAGGCCTCCTTCAACTCGTCCAGAGTGGACACCTCGCGGCTCACGTCGTCGAGCATCCGCAGGGCCCGGGCGCGCAGCGCGTGGTGCGCCTCGTCGAGCATCCGCGGCAGCTGCACCGCCAGGGTGTCCAGCGGCACCCGCGTCTGCTCGCCGTCGAGGCGGCGGACCACGGTGACCATGCCGTCGGCGAGGTCCTTGGCGCCGACGACGACGCGAAGGGGCACGCCGCGCAGCTCCCAGTGGGCGTACTTCTCGCCGGGGCGGATGCCCTCGCGGCGGTCGACGCGCAGGCGCACGCCGCTGCCGTGCACCTCGCGCTCCAACTTCTCCACCGCGTCCTCGACCAGGCGCACCCCGTCGGGGTCGTTGCTCCGCGAGATCGGGACAACCACGACCTGAACCGGCGCGACACGCGGCGGCAGCACCAGTCCCTGGTCGTCGCCGTGGGCCATGATCACCCCGCCGATCATCCGGGTCGACAGTCCCCACGAGGTCTGGAAGGGATTCTGCAGCTCGTTGCTGCGATCCGTGTAGCTGATCTCGTAGGCCCTGGTGAAGTTCTGGCCGAGGTGGTGCGAGGTGCCCGCCTGCAGGGCCAGCCCGTCCGACATCACCGCCTCGATGCTCAGCGTGTAGTCGGCGCCGGCGAACTTCTCCGATTCGGTCTTGCGGCCCGGCACCACGGCGAGGCAGAGCCAGTCCTCGGCGAGCTCGCGGTAGCAGCCGAGCATGGTGTCGACCTCGCGGGCCGCCTCCTCCGTGGTCTCGTGGAAGGTGTGGCCCTCCTGCCACCAGAACTCGGTGGTGCGCAGGAAGAGCCGGGTGCGCTTCTCCCAGCGCACCACGTTGGCCCACTGGTTGATCAGCACCGGCAGGTCGCGCCAGGAGTGGATCCACTTGCTGTACAGCGTGCAGATGATGGTCTCGCTGGTGGGCCGGATGGCCAGCGGCTCCTCCAGCTCCTTGCTGCCGCCGCGCGTCACCCACGCCACCTCGGGCGCGAACCCCTCGACGTGCTGCGCCTCCTTGACCAGCAGCGACTCGGGGATGAACAGCGGGAACTGCATGTTCTCGTGCCCGGTGCGCTTGATCATCGCGTCCAGCGCGTCGCGGGTGTTCTCCCACAGCGCCCAGCCGTAGGGACGCACCACCATGCAGCCGCCGACGGGCGTGTAGTCGGCGAGCTCGGCGCGGCGCACCACGTCGGTGTACCAGCGGTCGAAGTCCTCGCTCTTGGGGGTGATCTGCTTGGGGTCTCGCTGGGCCATCGGGTGGCGAGTATAGGGATGGAGGGCGGTCGTCCCTCTGCAGTTCGTCGCCAGGCGCTCATGCCGGGAGATCATCAAAGGTGACAGCGAACGCCTGATCCGTTGCGCAATGGCGGCAACGCGCGCACCATCCGCCGGGGCGCGGATTGGACAGCGCGCCCGCAGGACAAGCGGGTGGGGTGCTCGGAGGGCAAGCCGATGACCCGTCTGAAGCTTCTCGTCGCCGCTGGTGCAGCCGCGGCAGCTCTCGCCGCGCCGGCGACAGCGCTCGCCGACTCCTGCGCCAACGTGAGCCGCGCCGCGCCGGCATGCGGGATGAGCTGCACGTCGCCGGTGATCGAGGGGAACTGGGTGTGGCTGCCCAGTGTGGGAGTGCCGTTCCCGGCGTGGGGCTTCTCTCCACCTGGCACCAACGTGGGCAGTGCTTTCGGCGTCACCTTCCCCGACAGCCACGGCAACTACCAGAACGTGGCCAAGACCGCGACCGGGCCGGTGATCGAGGCGTGGCTGCTGGAAAGGAGCGCCATCTGCAAGAAGGGCGTGCCCAACCGGCAGACGATGCACGGCATCCAGTCCGGCTGCGGCCAGTAGCCTCGCCGGCAAGGTTTCATCACCAGGCGGGCGCGGGTCGGTGACGGCCCGCGCCCGTTTCCTTCGGGCGTGAGTGTCGCGGCATCAGCACACGCGTCAGCGTGCGGGCATGCCCGCGAGGGAGGGTGGCGGCGTTCAAGCCGCCAGGGGAGGGATCTGCCCTCCTCTCGTGCGCGGCTCAGCCGCGCGAGAGAACCCCGTCGCCGAGCCCGGTGGGCAGCGGCTCGCCGGCGGCGAGCAGGCGGGCGTCCTCGTCGGCGATGGTGTCGAGCTCGCGCAGCAGGGCGTCGATGAGCTCCTTCTCGGGCAGCGAGGCGATCACCTTGCCGCCCCGGTAGAGGATGCCCTTCTGGCGGCCGCCGGCGATGCCGATGTCGGCGTGCATGCCCTCGCCGGGGCCGTTGACGACGCAGCCCATCACCGCCACGTTGATGGGGCGGCGCACCCGCTGCAGCGCCTCCTCGACCCGCGCCACCATGGGGAACATGTCGATCTCCAGGCGCCCGCAGGTGGGGCAGGCGATCAGGTTGGGGCCGCTGCCCTTCTCCTCCAGGTTGGCGAGGATCTGCCGGCCGACGCGCACCTCCTCGGCGGGATCGCCGACCAGCGAGACCCGGATGGTGTCGCCGATGCCCTCGGCGAGAAGGATGCCGATGCCCATCGCCGACTTGATCGACCCCGACTCCACCGGCCCGGCCTCGGTGAGCCCGAGGTGCAGCGGGTAGGGCTTGTCGAGCGACGCGAAGTAGCGGTTGGCGGCGAGGTTGGTGGGCACGTCGGAGGCCTTGAGCGACACCTTGATGGCGGTGAAGTCGAGGTCTTCGAGGATGCGGATGTGGTGCATCGCCGCGTCGACCATGTTCTGCGCCGCCTCCTCGACGCTGCCGCCGCGGCCGCGCTCCAGGTCCTTGCGCTGCGGGATGCTGCCCGCGTTGACGCCGATGCGGATGGGCACGCCGCGCGCCTTGGCCTCGCGGGCGATGTCGCGCACCTTGTCGGGGTCGCTGATGTTGCCCGGGTTGAGCCGCAGGCAGGCGACGCCGGCCTCGAGTGCGCGCAGTGCCAGCGGGGCGTCGTAGTGGATGTCCGCGACGATGGGCAGCGGCGATCCCTTGACGATGTCGCGCATCGCCACACCGGCCTCAGGCGTGTCGCAGGTGACGCGCACGATGTCGGCGCCCGCGGCGTGGGCGCGCTCGATCTGCTCCAGCGTGCCGCGCACGTCCTCGGTCTGGGTTTTGGTCATGGTCTGCACCGACACCGGCGCGGCGCCGCCGACGACGACACCTCCCACGTTGACCGGGACGGTGCGGCGGCGATTAGGCGGAATCATGAGCGACCCCCGATGTCTCCGGAGATGGTGACGTAGAACACCAAGGCCAGGATGAGCATAAGGCCCACGTAGTGGATGGCCGCCTCCCGCCTGGGATCGACACGGCGCCGTCGTACCGCCTCCAGGGCGATGAACACGAAGCGGCCGCCGTCGAGGAACGGGATGGGCAGCAGGTTGAAGAGGCCGAGGTTGAGGCTCAGCAGGCCCACCCAGTTGATGAAGTCGCCCCAGCCCAACTGCGCCGTCTGGCCGGTGATGCGCACGATGCCGACTGGACCGGACACGTTGCCGGACAGCCCGCCGCTGTTGGGCGTGGTGAGGATCTGGTAGAGCCCGGTGAAGGTGCCGGCGATGTCGACGGGCACCTGGCCGAAGCCGCGTGCCAGCGCGTAGGCGGGGCTGTTGCCGTTCCACCCCGGGTCGAAGCCGAAGCGCCACTGCGCCTGCACCGCGCCCAGCTGTCCCGCGCCGGTGCTCACCCCGGAGACGGTGCCGCTCGCCTTCTTGCTGGGATCGTCGAGCATGTGCCCGGTCACATGCACGGTCGCGCCGTTGCCGAACAGCGCGGTGGGATCGCCGGTGCCCACCGGCTTGCCGTCGACGGTGTCGACCACGAAGGTCTGCGACTGGGGCAGCTTGCTGCTGGCGTCCTCGCTGAGCAGCACCAGGAACGGCTTGACCCGGGCCGTGCGCACCTCACCGGACGCGGTGCGGTAGACCACGGTGGCGACCTGTCCCTTGGTGGCGTCGGTGGCGGCGTGCAGCCCGTTGGTCACCGAGTCCTGGTCGCTGCGATCGATGCGCATGCCGTTGACGCTGAGCACCGCGTCGCCGCTGTGCAGTCCGGCGGCGGCCAGCGGGCTGGGCGCGGTGATGCTCGACGGGTGCGCGGGAATCGCCAGCGCGCTGAAGACGATGCCGGCGAAGACCAGGTTGAAGACGCCGCCGGCGAGGATGGTGGCGGTGCGCTTGGGGATGCTGGCGCGCCAGAAGGCGCGCGGGCCGGGATCGCGTTCCACGCCGGGGAGGTCCATCATCCCGGCGAGACGAACGAAGCCTCCCGCGGGGATGGCGCGCAGCGCGTAGACGGTCTCGCCGACGCGGCGCCAGATCAGCTTGGGACCGAAGCCGACGGCGAACTCGTCGACCTGGATGCCGGCGCGCTTGGCCACCAGGAAGTGGCCCAGCTCGTGGACGATGACCACCACCAGCAGCACCGCGACGATGGCGACGACGGTGCGCAGCACGTCCATGTCAGGCGGTCACCGGTGGCGCCATGTCGACGCCGTGCTCCACGGTGCGGCGGGCCCAGGCGTCGAGCTCGACGAGGTCGTCGAGCTGTGGCTGCGCCGGCAGGGCGGCGGCCTCGAGCGTTTCTGCCACCAATGGCACGATGTCGGTGAACCGGCAGCGGCCCTGCAGGAAGGCGGCGACGGCGGCCTCGTTGGCGGCGTTGAGCACGCAGGGCGCGGCGCCCCCCATCTCGCCGGCGCGCCGCGCCAGGGCGGGCGCGGGAAAGCGGCGCGGGTCGACGGGGTGGAACTCCAGCGGGCTGTGCGCGGCGAGGTCGGCGGGCGCGCAGATGCCGGGCAGGCGGCGGCCGTCGGCGAGCGCCAGGGCGATGGGCACGCGCATGTCGGGCACGCCGATCTGCGCCATGGTGGCGCCGTCGACGAACTCGACGCAGGAGTGCACGATGCTGGGCGGGTGGATGACCGCGTCGATGCGCGCGTAGGGGATGTCGAAGAGGAAGTGGGCCTCGATGATCTCCAGGCCCTTGTTCATCATCGTCGCCGAGTCCACGGTGATCTTGGGACCCATCGACCAGTTCGGGTGGCGCAGCGCCTCGTCGACGGTGACCTGGTCCAGGGTGTCCAACGGGCGGTCACGGAAGGGGCCGCCGCTGGCAGTGAGCAGCAGGCGGTTGACCGTCAGCGGGTCCTCGCCGCGCAGGCACTGCCAGAGCGCGCTGTGCTCGCTGTCGACGGGGAGCAGGCGCGCCCCTGTGCTGCGGGCGCGCTCGCGCACCAGGGGTCCGGCCATCACCAGCACCTCCTTGGTGGCGATGGCCACGTCGCTGCCGTGGTCGAGGGCGGCCAGAGTGGGACGCAGGGCGGCGGCGCCGGCGATGCCGACACAGACCACGTCGGCGTCGAGGGCGGCGACCTCGCAGGCGGCGTCGATGCCGGTGGCGCAGCCGCTGGGAAGGGCGGCGTTGGCATCGCGGGGGGCGACCACGGCGCTGCGCGGGACGCGGAAGCGCTCGACCACCTCGGCGAGGGCGGCGGTGTCGGAGCCGGCCACGGCGCCGACGAGCTCGAAGTGCTCGGGGTAGCGGCCGATGATCTCGCAGGCCTGGCGGCCGATCGAGCCGGTGGCGCCGAGCAGGACGACGCGGCGGCGGGTCGGCTCGGGAGTGGTCACGCTGCTACGCAATATAGACCGGCCACCGGGCGGCGACCGCCCGGCCGGGATGGGGTCACGGCAGGCCGGCCAGGCGCAGGTAGGCGTAGACCACCGGACCGAGCAGGAGCAGGCTGTCGAGGCGGTCGAGCAGGCCGCCGTGGCCGGGGATCAGCTCGCTGGAGTCCTTGACCCCGGCGGCGCGCTTGAGGGCGGATTCGACCAGGTCGCCGCCCTGCGCGGCGACGGTTGCGAGGGCGCCGAGCACGGCGGCGTGGTACCAGGGGATGCCGGTGAGCGGCGGAGCGGCGGCGACCCAGGTGACGATGGTGCCGAGCGCGCTGCCGAGGGCGCCCTCGACCGACTTGCGGGGAGAGATCGCCTGGAAGAAGGGCCGGCGGCCGATCGCGGTGCCGACGAACAGCGCTACCGTGTCGCCGACCATGGCGGAGCCGAGGGCGATGGCCACGATCCAGAAGCGGAAATGCTCCGCCGTGCCCACGTAGTGCACCGCGCCGGAGGGCGAGAGCGTGTAGTAGGCGTAGACGCCGAAGCCGTGCGCGTTGGCCAGCAGCAGCAGGAAGCCGACGGTGAACCCGAGGTACAGCGCCCCACCGATCGACGCCGCCCAGCGGAGGAACCCGTTGCTGATCGCCTCCGCCGGCCGCCCCAGCGTCCCGATCAACCCCACCACCACCGCCACCCCCAACCCCCAGTCGACCGCCTGCCAGCCGCTCGGGTAGCGGTGCCGCAGCAGCAGCCACAGGGCCAGCGGGTACAGCACCCACGCCAGCGGCGCCACCCCCATGCGCCGCAGCAGCCCGCTCAGCTCCCAGCCGGCGACGCAGATGGCCAGCCCGGCGAGCACGTCGAGGTATCCGCCCCCCACCCACAGGGCGGAGACGAGGAGGGTGAGGAGGACGGCGGCGGAGCCGAGCCGGAGGCCCAGCCTCATCCCGTGCGCAGCGCCCCGCCCAGCCCGTTCGGCACGCCCCCGCCGGCAGCGTCGCCCGCGGCCGCCTTGCCGCCGCCGACGCGCCCGAACTTGCGCTCCCGCTCGGCGAAGTCGGCCAGCGCCTGGCCGAGCTCGACGGCGCCGAAGTCGGGCCACAGCGTCTCGGTGACCCACAGCTCGGCGTAGGCCGCCTGCCAGAGCAGGAAGTTGCTGACCCGCTGCTCGCCCGCGGTGCGGATGATCAGGTCGGGGTCGGGCAGTCCACCGGTGTAGAGGGCGCGCGAGATGGCCGCCTCGTCGAGCTGGGTGAGGTCGGCGCCGGACGCCGCCAGCGAGCGCACCGCGTCGACGATCTCGGCGCGGCCGCCGTAGTTGATGGCGATGTTGAGCACCGCGTTGGAGTTGTGCCGGGTGAGCGACTCGGCGTCGCGCACCACCTCCTGCAGCCGGGGCGACAGCTCCTGCCGGCGGCCGAGGATGCGCACCTGCACACCGTTCTCGTGCAGCTCGTCGATCTCGCGCTGGATGGTCTCGACGAACAGCCGCATCAACGCCCCCACCTCGGCCGACGGCCGTGACCAATTCTCCGTGGAGAACGCGTACAGGGTGAGCACGTGCACCCCGAGGCGGTCGCACTCCTGCATCACCGGGCGGATCGCCCGCACCCCGGCGCGGTGCCCGGCGACGCGCGGCAGGTGGCGCCGGCTCGCCCAGCGACCGTTGCCGTCCATGATGATCCCGATGTGCCGGGGCAGCCCGCCGTGCGGCGGAGCCGGGACCGGGTTCGGGTCAGGCGGGCGCTGCATCACGATCAGGGAACGGGATCACCCGGTGCGAGGGTTTCTCACACCTCGAGGATTTCCTGCTCCTTCTTGTGCGCCACTTCGTCGACCTTGGCGACGAAGCGGTCGGTGATCTTCTGGATCTGCTGCAGTCCGCGGTCGACCTCGTCGGTTCCCACCTCGCCGTCCTTCTCGATCTTGCGGACGTGGTCGACCTCGTCGCGGCGGATGTTGCGGATGGCCACGCGCGCCTGCTCGGCCTTCTGCTTGACCATCTTGACGAACTCCTTGCGGCGTTCCTCGGTCAGCGGCGGGATGGGGATGCGGATCAGTGTCCCGTCGTTCGACGGGTTGAGGCCCAGCTCGCTCTTCTGGATCGCCTTCTCGATGCTCGCCATGGCGCTGCGGTCGTAGGGCTGGATGACCAGCAGGCGGGCTTCCGGCGCGGTGATGTTGGCCAGCTGCTGCAGCGGCGTCGGCGCGCCGTAGTACTCGACCTGGAGGCGGTCGACCAGCGCCGGCGTGGCCCGGCCGGTGCGGATGCCGGCCAGCTCCTTGTGCAGCGCCTCGACGCTCTTCTCCATGCGCGCCTCGGCGTCCTTCAACCAGTCGTCGATCATGTGGGTGTCCGGGTGGCCTCCGTCTCGCCGGTGTCGGTGTCGTCGACCAGGGTGCCGATGTCCGCGCCCATCACCACGCTCTCGATGCTGCCCTCGCTGAGCAGGTCGAAGACCACGATGGGGGTGCGGTTGTCCATGCAGAGGGTGAGCGCGGTGTTGTCCATCACCTGCAGGCCGCGGTTGAGCACCTCCAGGTAGTTGAGGTGGTGCAGGCGTTCCGCGGCGGGGTCCTTCTTGGGATCGGCGGTGTAGATGCCGTCGACCTTGGTGGCCTTGAGCAGCACCTCGGCGCCGATCTCGGCGGCGCGCAGGGCCGCGGTGGTGTCGGTGGTGAAGAACGGGTTGCCGGTGCCGGCGCCGAGGATGACCACGCGGCCCTTCTCCAGGTGGCGCACCGCGCGCCGGGGGATGAAGGGCTCGGCCACCTGGTGCATGGCGATCGCCGACTGCACCCGGCACTGCAGGCCGCGCCGCTCCAGCGCGTCGCGCAGCGCCAGCGCGTTGATCATGGTGGCCAGCATGCCCATGTAGTCGCCGGTGACCCGGTCGACGCCCTGGGCGCTGGCCTCCATGCCGCGGACGATGTTGCCACCACCGACCACAACCGCCACCTGCACGCCGCGGGCGACGACGCCCTCGATCTGCCGGGCGATGAAGGTCGCCACGCCGGGGTCGATGCCGTAGCCGAGGTCGCCCATCAGCGCCTCGCCGCTCAGCTTGAGGACGACGCGCGTGTAGCGGGGCGTGCCCGGCTGCCTGCTCTCGACCCTGCCGGTCGTGGCCACCTCCACCGCTGCCCGCCTTTCCCGGCTACTCGGCCGAGACGCCGGCGGGCTCGCCGTTCGGCGATTCCTGGGCCGCCGCCTCGCCGACCGCGAAGCGGGCGAAGCGCGCCACGGTGATGTTCTCACCGAGCTTGGCGATGGTCTCCTTGACCAGGTCGCCGACCTTCTTCTTGCGCTTCTCGTCGCGGATCCAGGGCTGGTCGAGCAGGCAGATCTCGGCGTAGTACGCCTCCAGCTTGCCGTCGATGATCTTGTCCTGGATGTTGGCAGGCTTGTCAGAAACCTGGGCGCGGTAGACGTTGCGCTCGCGCTCCAGCACGTCGGCGGGCACCTGCTCGCGCGACACGTACTGCGGGTTGGCGCCGGCCACCTGCAGGGCGATCTCGCGGGCCAGGTTGCGGAAGTCGTCGGTCTTGGCGACGAAGTCGGACTCGCAGTTGACCTCGACCAGCACACCCAGCTTGGCGACGCCGCCGCTCTGGTGCACGTAGGCCTCGACCACGCCCTCGCTGGTGGAGCGGCCGGCCTTGCCGGCGGCGCGGGCCATGCCGTGCTCGCGCAGCCAGTCCTTGGCCTTCTCGACGTCGCCGCCCGTCTCGGTGAGGGCGCGCTTGCAGTCCATCATGCCCGCCCCGGTCATCTCCCGGAGCTGCTTGACGAGTCCGGCGCTGATCTCTGCCACGTTCGCTATGCCTCCTCGCCGCCGGTCGCGGCGGCCACGGGATCGGCGGTCTGCTCGGAGGCGCTCTCGGCCTCGCTCTCGCGGGCCGCGGCGGCGGCCGCCTCGGCCTCGGCACGGGCGCGCTCGGCCGCCTCCTGCTCGCGCGCCGCGGCGGCGGCCGCCTCACGCTCGCGCAGCTCGCGCTCGCCGAGCAGCTGCGAGCCCTCGACGATGGCGTCGGTGATCAGGTTGGTGATCAGGCGGACGGCCCGGATGGCGTCGTCGTTGCCGGGGATGACGTGCTGGATCAGGTCGGGATCGCAGTTGCTGTCGGTGATGGCGATAACCGGGATGCCCAGCTTGTTGGCCTCACCCACGGCGAGGCGCTCCTTGCGGCAGTCGACCACGAACAGGGCGCCGGGGAGGCGCTTCATGTTGACCATGCCGCCGAAGTTGCGCTCCAGCCGGTCCAGCTCGTCCTCGAGGACGTTGGCCTCCTTCTTGGTCATCCGCTCGAAGTCGCCGCGGTCGCGGATGGCGCGCAGCTCCTGGAGGCGGCGCAGCTGGCGCTGGATGACGGTGAAGTTGGTCAGCATGCCGCCCATCCAGCGATGGGTGACGTAGAACTGGCCGCTGCGCTCGCAGGACTCCTTGATGGTGTCCTGGGCCTGCTTCTTGGTGCCGACGAAGAGGATCTTCTCGCCGCCGGCGACCAGGTCGCGGACGAAGTCGCAGGCGTCGTCCAGCATGGACTGGGTCTGCTGCAGGTCGATGATGTGGATGCCGTTGCGGGCCGTGAAGATGTACGGCCGCATCTTGGGGTTCCACCGACTGGTCTGGTGGCCGAAGTGGACTCCGGCTTCCAGCAGCTGGCGGAGGGTGGCGACAGGCATTGTCGTCGTCTCCTTGGGGTGGGGGTTGAGCCTTCGCCCGGCGTCCTCCGCGGTCTCGTGGCGACCACCCCGCCGCTCCGTGCTGCGGGGCACCCGTCGCCTGCGTCGGCTGGGCGTGCGAAATCGGCTTGCGAGCCGTTGGCGGCAGTGTACCAGCCGGGCGGCGGGCTCGCGCCTGGGCCGGGTGCGACCGAGCGCGGGGCGGAGCGCCGAGCTCCGGCGCGTCTACGGCCGCCTAGAGGACGTAGCGGCGCAGGTCCTCGTTGCGCACCAGGTCGGTCAGCCGCCGGCGCACGTAGTCGGCGTCGACGGTGACGGTGCTGCCGGCGTGGTCCTCGGCGCTGAAGGAGAGCTCCTCGAGCACCTTCTCCATGATGGTGAACAGGCGGCGGGCACCGATGTTCTCGTCCTGGGCGTTGACCAGCGCCGCCTGGTGGGCCAGCGCGCGCAGGCCGTCGGGGGCGAAGCGCAGGTCGACGTCCTCGGTGCGCAGCAGGGCGGCGTACTGCTTGGTCAGCGCGTTGCCGGGCTCGACGAGGATGCGCTCCAGGTCGTGCTCGGTGAGAGACTTCAGCTCCACCCGGATGGGAAAGCGGCCCTGGAACTCGGGGATGAGGTCGCTGGGCTTGGCCACGTTGAAGGCGCCGGCGGCGACGAAGAGGATGTGGTCGGTGTGCACCGCGCCATAGCGGGTGTGGACGGTCGAGCCTTCGAGGATGGGCAGCAGGTCGCGCTGCACCCCCTCGCCGCTGACGTCCGGGCCGTGGTCTGAGGCGGGGCCGGCGATCTTGTCGACCTCGTCGATGAAGACGATGGCGTCGTCCTCGACGGCCTTGATGGCGTCGTCGTAGACGCGGTCCATGTCGACCAGGTGGTCGGTCTCCTCCTGGGTGAGCACGGTGCGCGCGTCGGCGACGGTCATCCGCTTGCTGCGCTTGCGCGGCGGCGCCATCTGGGTGAAGAACTCGGAGATCGAGTAGCCGATGTCCTCCATGCTGGTGCCGCTGAAGGACTCGTACATCGGCTGGTAGGGCTCCTCGACCTCGATCTCGATCTCGCGGTCCTCGAGCTGCTTGGCGGCGAGCTTGCGCTCCAGCTGGCGGCGGCGCAGGCGACGGCGGCGGCGGCGCTGCTCTTCGGTCTCCGCTGCGCCGGACGCGGCCTCGGGCGACGCGGCGTCGGGCGTGGCCGATGCGCCGTTGGGAGGGGCCGTCTCGGCTGCCGGTGCGGTCGACTCCGCGGCTGGGTCGGCGCGGCGGCTGCCGTCCTGCGCGGGCGGCTTGGCGGAGAACTCGGCGTCGAGCAGGACCTCGACGATGCGCTGCTCGGCCATCTCGCGGGCGCGCTCCTCGACCTCGGCGACGCGGTCGTTCTGCACGTCGGTGATGGTCTGCTCGAGCAGGTCGCGGACGATCGACTCGACGTCGCGGCCGACGTAGCCGACCTCGGTGAACTTGGTGGCCTCGACCTTGATGAACGGCGAGTTGGTCATGCGGGCGAGGCGGCGGGCGATCTCCGTCTTGCCGACGCCGGTGGGGCCGATCATCAGGATGTTCTTGGGCAGGACCTCGTCGCGCATGTCGTCGGGGATGCGCTGGCGGCGGACGCGGTTGCGCAGGGCGATGGCCACCGAGCGCTTGGCCTCGGCCTGGCCGACGATGTACTCGTCGAGTCGGCGCACGATCTCGACGGGGCGGAGGTCGTCGTCGGCCGGCTTCTTGTCGGGCTCGGCCGTCGCGGCCTGCTGTGGCGACTCGGCCCCGCCGGCGGCGTCGCTGGGGCCCAGCCCGGTCGCCGGTTCGGCGGCCCCGTTGAGCGCTGGGGCCTCGGGCACCTCGGGCGCCTCGGGGGCCGTTGCCGGCCGGTCGACTGCGGGCGCGGGCGCGAGCGGGGCCTCGCTGCCGGGCGCAGCGGCGGGGGTGCGCTGGGGCTCGTGCGCCTGGGACTGCGGGTCGTTCATGCCTGTGACTGCTCCGCCTCCACCACGGCGACGGGCTGCTCGATGGTCTCCACGGTGATGTGGTCGTTGGTGTAGATGCACAGCGTGGCGGCGATCTCCAGGGCGCGGCGCACCACCTCCTCGGCGGCGAGGTCGGTGTCCTGCAGCAGCGCCTTGGCGGCGGCGTGGGCGTAGGGACCGCCGCTGCCGATGGCGGCGATGTCGTCGTCGGGCTCGATGATCTCGCCGTCGCCGCTGAGCAGCAGCAGCTGCCGCGGCCCGGCGACGACGAGCATGGCGTCGAGGTGGCGCAGGTACTTGTCGGTGCGCCACTCCTTGCCCAGCTCCACCGACGCCCGCAGCAGGTTGCCGTGGTGCTTCTCGAGGTGCTGCTCGAACTTGTCGAAGAGGGTGAAGGCGTCGGCGACGGCGCCGGCGAAGCCGACCACCACCTCGCCGCGGTAGATGCGGCGCACCTTGGTGGCGCCGTGCTTCATGACCACGTCGCCGACGGTCACCTGGCCGTCGCCGGCCACCGCCACCCGGCCGTCGCGCTTGACCGCGACGATGGTGGTGGCGCGGATCCTGGCGTCGTCGTGGCCGCGTCCGCGCGGGGCCATCAGGACGGCGACCCGACCGGCTCCTCCGCCGGAGCGGGAGACTGGCTGCCGGCGGCGCCCTTGGGCGGACGGTACTTGCACTTGGGGTAGCCCGAGCAGCTGACGAAGGGGCCGAAGCGGCCCTGCCGCTTGACCAGCGGCTTGCCGCAGTCGGGGCAGGTCTCGCCGGTCGGCTCGGGCGCGGGCCGCGACGAGGCACCACCCTCGCCCTTGGCACCGGCGGCGCCCGCCGCCGAGGGCTGGATGTACTTGCAGCTCGGATATCCCGTGCAGCCGACGAAGGAGCCGCGCCGGCTGGTGCGCCGGGCCAGCGCCTTGCCGCACTGGGGACAGGCGCCGAGGTCCTCGGTGACCACCTGCACCGTCGCGGCGGCCACGGCACCCTCGCCCTCGGCGGCCGCCTCACCGTCGGCGGCGACCACCTTGACGTCGCCCTTGATGTAGCGGCAGGACGGGTAGCCGCTGCAGCCGACGAAGGGGCCGCGCCGCCCCTGCCGCACCACCAGCTCTTTGCCGCACTGCGGGCACATCTCGCCGGTGGCGACGGGCTGGGACTGCTCCTTGCCCTTGATGTACTTGCACTCGGGATAGCGCGAGCAGCCGACGAACTTGCCGAAGCGACCCTCGCGCTCGACCAGCTCGCCCTCGTTGCACTCGGGGCAGGCCTCGCCGGTGCTCTTGGCCGGCACCTTGACGCGCTCCATGCCCTCCTGCGCCTTCTCGATCTCGGCGGCGAAGGGGACGTACCACTCGGCGATGGTCGGCTCGAACTGGCGCTGGCCCTCCTCGATGCCGTCGAGGCGCTTCTCCATGTCGGCGGTGAAGGCGACGTCGACGATGTCGGGGAAGTGCTGGCGGAGCAGCATGTCGACGGTCTTGCCCAGCTCGGTGGGATGGAGGCGGCGCTCCTCCTGGCGCACGTAGTTGCGCTCCTGGATCACCTCGATGGTGGGCGCGTAGGTCGAGGGGCGGCCGATGCCGCGCTCCTCCAGCTCCTTAATCAGCGAGGCCTCGGTGTAGCGGGGCGGCGGCTGGGTGAAGTGCTGCTCGCGCTTGATCTCCACGCAGGGCAGCGAGTCGCCCTCGCTGAGCGGAGGCAGGCTGCGGTCGTCCTTGTCGTCGTCGCGGCGCCAGACCCGGGTGAAGCCGTCGAAGCGGAGCACCGATCCGTTGGCACGGAAGATCCAGTCGCCGGCCTCGAAGTCGACACGGGTGGTGTCGAAGCGCGCCGCCGCCATCTGGCTGGCCACGAAGCGGCGCCAGATCAGGTCGTAGAGCTTGGCCTGCTGGGGGGTGAGATGCGGGCTGAGCATCTCCGGGGTGCGGGTGACGTCGGTGGGGCGGATCGCCTCGTGCGCGTCCTGCACGTTCGCGCCAGCCTTGGCAGCAACGCGCGGCCCCCCCTTGCGCACGTACTCCTTGCCGAACTGCTTGGTGATCATCTGCGCCGCGGCGTCGCGGGCAATGTCGCTGATGCGCGTCGAGTCGGTGCGCATGTAGGTGATCAGGCCGGTGGGCCCGTCGCCGATGTCGACGCCCTCGTAGAGCTCCTGGGCGACGCTCATGGTGCGGCGCGGCGAGAAGCGCAGGCGCGTGCTGGCGTCCTGCTGCATGGTGCTCGTGGTGTAGGGGATGGGGCCCTGGCGGCTGGTCTCCTTGGCCTCGACGGCGACGACCTTGAACTGCGGGGTGCTGGCCCCGGGCTTGCCGTCCTTGCTGAGGCCGAGCTTCTCGATGACCTGCAGCGCGTCCGCCTCGGTGCCCAGCTCGATCTTCTTGCCGTCGGCGCGAGTGCCGTAGAGGCGGGCCGTCACGTTGTCGCCGTTCTTGGTGAGGATGGCGTCGAGGGTCCACGACTCCTTGGGCACGAAC
>CAZCJX010000019.1:0-37650 GCA_964499205.1 uncultured Actinomycetes bacterium
GCCGCGGCTGCGCGAGACCTACTGCGGCACCATCGCCTACGAGATCGAGCACATCGGCAACCACGAGCAGCGTGTCTGGCTGCGCGAGCACATCGAGTCCAACAAGCACCGCACCCCGCTGTCGCCGGAGCGCCGCCTCCAGCTGCTGCAGCGCCTCACCAAGGTCGACGCCATGGAGCGCTACCTGCGGCGCAGCTTCCTGGGCCAGAAGACCTTCAGCATCGAGGGCCTCGACGCCATGGTGCCGATGCTGGAAGAGCTGGTCACCATGGTCAGCGACGACGGCATCGACCAGGTGATCTTGGGCATGGCCCACCGCGGCCGCCTCGCCGTCACCGCGCACGTGGTCAACCGCCCCTACGAGTCGGTGCTGGTCACCTTCGAGCAGGGCGAGCAGAAGCGTCCGGTCGGCCAGGACGCCACCGATCCCACCGGCGACGTCAAGTACCACCTCGGCTCCGAGGGCACCTACATCACCGAGTCGGGCAAGCCTGTTTCGGTCAAGTTGCTCCCCAACCCGAGCCACCTCGAAGCCGTCGACCCCGTGGTCGAGGGCTGGACGCGCGCGGCGCAGACGCGCCGCCAGTCGGCCGCGCTGCACGTCGATCCCAAGGCGGCGATGCCGGTTCTGATCCACGGCGACGCCGCGTTCCCGGGGCAGGGCGTCGTCGCCGAGGTGCTCAACCTGCAGTCGCTGCAGGGCTACAGCACCGGCGGCACGGTGCACCTCATCGCCAACAACCAGGTGGGCTTCACCACCGACCCGTGCGACGCGCGCAGCACGCGCTACGCCTCCGACCTGGCCAAGGGCTTCGACATCCCGGTGATCCACGTCAACGCCGACGACGTCGAGGCATGCATCCACGCCATGCGGCTGGCCTACGACTACCGCCGCACGTACCACCGCGACGTGGTCATCGACCTGGTCGGCTACCGCCGCTTCGGCCACAACGAGGCCGACGAGCCGGGCTACACCCAGCCGGTGATGTACCACGCCATCAAGGAGCATCCACCGGTGCGCGAGCTGTTCGCCCAGCGCCTGGTGCACGAGGGCCTGATCACCCAGGAGCAGGCCGACCAGCGCGCCGAGGAGGCGTACCAGCGCGTCGCCGCGGCGCACCAGCGCGTCAAGGCCAGCCTCGCCGCGGCGCCGTCCGCCGACCCCGCCGACCATGGCAGCGCCGACGCCCGCGACATGGCCGCCAACACCGGCGTCCCCGCCGACACGCTGGTCACCCTCAACGAGCAGCTGCTCACCCTCCCCGAGGGCTTCGACCTCAACCCCAAGCTGACCCGCCAGGTCGAGCGCCGCCGAGAACTGGTCAAGTCCGGCCAGATCGACTGGGCCACCGGCGAGTCGTTGGCCTTCGCTTCGCTGCTGCTGCAGGGCCGTCCCATCCGGCTCACCGGGCAGGACACCGAGCGCGGCACCTTCTCGCAGCGCCACCTCACCTTCCACGACGCCACCACCGGCGGGGTGTGGACGCCGATGCAGCACCTGGTCGGCGCCACCGCCACCTTCGAGCTGCACAACAGTCCGCTCAGCGAGGCGGCGGCGCTCGGCTTCGAGTACGGCTACAGTGCCGCGGCGCCCAACGCGCTGGTGCTCTGGGAGGCACAGTTCGGCGACTTCGTCAACAACGCGCAGGTGATCGTCGACCAGTTCATCGCCAGCGGGCAGGCCAAGTGGGGGCAGCAGTCGCGGCTCACCCTGCTGCTGCCGCACGGCTACGAGGGCGCCGGTCCCGAGCACTCCAGCGCGCGCCTGGAGCGCTTCCTCCAGCTCAGCGCCAACGGCAGCATCCGCGTCGCCAACTGCTCGACGGCGGCGCAGTACTTCCACCTGCTGCGCCAGCAGGCGCTGGCGCCCAAGCCGCGGCCGCTGGTGATCATGACCCCCAAGTGGCTGCTGCGCGTGCGCGAGGCGATCTCGCCGATGCAGGAGCTGGTCAAGGGCCGCTTCCGCCACGTCATCGACGACCCGCAGGTGAGCAGGGAGCAGCGCCGCGAGGTCAGCACGCTGTTGCTCTGCACCGGCAAGATCTACTGGGAGATGGCCATGCACCCGCTGCGCCAGGAGGCGGAGCGGCTGGCCATCGCGCGGATCGAGCTGCTCGATCCCTTCCCCATCGACGAGGTGATGCAGCTCATCAAGTCGTATCCCGGCCTGCAACAGATATTCTGGGTGCAGGAGGAGCCGGTGAACATGGGCGCCTGGTACCACCTGGCGCGCCGCATCGGCAAGCGCCGCCCCTACGACATCCGCTGGGACTACATCGGCCGCCCGCGGCGGGCCAGCCCCAGCGAGGGCTTCAGCGGCGCCCACCAGATCGAGCAGGAGCGCATCATCACCACCGCGTTGAAGAGCTGGGAGCAGGTGCCCGAGAAGGGGCCGATGGTCCTCTCACCCCCGAGCAGCGAAGCGTGACGGAACGCGTGGTGGTTCTCGGCGGTGGCCCCGCCGGTGACGTCGCCGCCCTGCGCGCCGCGCAGCTCGGCGCCGAGGTCACCCTCGTCGAGCGCGCCGAGCTCGGCGGCACCTGCCTCAACTGGGGCTGCATCCCCACCAAGTCGCTGCTGGCCACCGCCGACCTGCTGCGCAAGATCCGCCGCGCCGAGGAGTTCGGCATCGAAGTTTCAGACATCCATGTCAACTTCACGCGGATGATGGAACGCAAGGAGGAGGTGGTCCTCAAGATGCGTTCCGGCGTGGAGGCGGCCTGCAAGCGCAAGAAGGTCAAGGTGGTGCGCGGCCAGGGCGTGGTCGACGGCGACGCGGTGGTGGTCGGCGAGCAGCGCTACGAGTACGACCACCTCATCGTCTGCACCGGCACCGAGGCCGCCGGCCTGCCCGGCATCGACATGGCCCACCCGTCGGTGGTGACGTCGAACGGCATCCTCCGCCTGGAGCGCATCCCCGAGCGCCTGCTGGTGATCGGCGGCGGTGTCATCGGCTGCGAGTTCGCCTCGTTCTTCGCTCCGCTGGGCACGCAGATCACGGTGGTCGAGATGCTGCCGCAGATCCTCGCCGGCGTCGAGCCCCGCGTCGTCACCCAGTTCCGCAAGCTGATGGAGCAGCAGGGCATCACCTTCATGACCGGCCGCAAGCTCGACTCCATCGTCGAGTACCGCGCCGACGACCTCACCGCCAAGCTCGACGACGGCACCACCGTCGACGCCGACGTGATGCTGATCAGCATCGGCCGCAAGCCGGAGACGCGAGGCATCGGCCTCGAGGACGCGGGCGTCGAGATCGACCAGCGCGGCCACGTCGTGGTCGACGACATGCTGCGCACCCGCAACCCCAGGATCTGGGCCGCCGGCGACTGCATCGGCGGCCTCCAGTTGGCCCACCTCGCCTCCAAGGAGGCGGAGCGCGCCGTCGAGAACGCGCTCGGCCACCACCCCCGCGCCATCGACCGCACCGTGGTGCCGTCCTGCATCTACACCCACCCGGAAATTGCCATGGTCGGCCTCAACTCGGAGACCGGCAAGGCCGCCGGCTACGAGGTCAAGGTGGGCCAGGCCCGCTACCTGGGCAACGGCAAGGCGCTCGGCGAGGGCGAGCCCGACGGCGTCGCCCAGATCTTCTCCGACGCCAAAAGCGGCCTGATCATCGGCGCCTGCATCATGGGTGCCCACGCCGTCGAGATCATCCACGAGATCGGCGTGGCCATCAGCGACGGCCTGTCCGCCGAGGAGCTCGGCGACATCATCCACGCCCACCCCACCGTCAGCGAGCTGGTGATGGACTCGGCGCAGGTCACCGCCGGAGTGGCCCCCTACCTGTCGTAGGGTTCGTCGCCGGAGGTGCCCAGCCGCCGCACCCAGCGTCGCCGGCGCCGCAGCATGACGGCGCGGCGCAGCCAGATCGCCTCGCGCACCGCGGCGACGCCGAAGAACACGGCCAGGCCCAGCAGCACGATGCCGAGCCAGCGCGGCCCCAGCGTGGCCAGGGTGGTGCCGGCAGAGATCAGCACCAGGGTCACGCCGCCGAAGGCGGTGAAGGCGAGGGCGAACCCCGCCAGGCGCGCTCCCTCGACGACGTCGGGCATGCGCCGCCCCAGCCAGGTGCGCCCGGCCAGCGCCCCCAGCCACGGCGGCACGCGTCCCGAGCCGCCGCCCACGCCGGGGGTGCGGTAGGGGGGAGGCACCGGCACCGCGCCGCGCCCGCGGCGGCGAAGCAGGACGACGCCGAGCAGCAGGGCCACCCGGGAGAGGAGCCGGACGAGCAGCGCGAGAGGCATCAGCAGCGGTCCACCGCGGCGCCATCATCGCGCACCGCGCGCCCGACGGCGCTGGTGCGGCGCGCCACCCCCCTGTCAAAAAATGAGCGGGCGAACCGTTGCCGGTCCGCCCGCCAGGAAGGGGTGAAGTGCACGGAGACAGGCGGCGCAGCCACCTGGCGGTCGCTCACGCGGGGTCTCCCCTGAAACCCACGATCGCCACGAACCGCAGGCCCATTGTGCCACCACGCGCCCACCGGATGTCCTTCCCGACGGCTTCGAAAGGCGCCCGCAGCAGCGTGCTACAGTCGCCCGGCATCGGCAGCGAGCGCGGAGGAGCCGTCCCCATGGTGCGTGCCTACGTTCTGATCAGCGCCACTCCCGGCAAGGCCATCGACGTCGCCGGCAAGCTGCGGGGGCAGGACGGCATCGCCTCGGTCGACGCCATCACCGGTGAGTACGACGTCATCGCCCAGGTCCAGGCGGCCGACATCGCCGGCATCGGCGCGCTGATCGTCGAGAAGGTCCAGCGCCAGGAGGGCGTCTTCAAGACCATCACCTGCCTGGCGGTCGAGTAGCCGGCACGGTGACCGAGGCCGGGGGCGGCGGACCCGCCGTCGTCGAGGGGCGCGTCGGCCTCGGAGGCTTCGCCTCCTTCTATCGCGACGCGCTGGGCCGCTTCCGCACCAGCGCCCACCTGCGCGGCTCGTTCGCCGTCTGGGCGGCCCTGGGGCTGGTCTTCACCGAGGCGCTGGGCTGCGGCGTGGCCCAGATGGACTCGCGCCACGCGGTGTACGTCGCGGCGATCCTCTGCGCCGCCTGGTGGCTGGTCGTCAGCGCTGTGCTGGCCGGCGGCGCGATGCTGCTGACCCCGCCGCACGGCGGCCCGTTCATCGACTTCTACGGGGTGCCCAACGGGCTCACCGCGCTGCGCGCCTACGCCGTGGTGCCGCTGCTGATCACCGTCACCGTGTCGACGCCGGGACGCACCGGCTTCGTCATCTGGTGCGCCGTGGCCGGTGCCACCGGCTTGCTCGACGCCGTCGACGGCTTCATCGCGCGCCGCGTCGGCCCCATCACCGAGTTGGGCCGCGCCTTCGACCCCGGCATGGACGCACTGTTCTTCAGCGCCGGCTTCTACGCCGCCTGGCGGCTGGGCATCGTGCCGCTGTGGCTGATGATCTTCACCCTGGTGCGCTACGTGGGCCCGTTGCTGGCCACCCCGGTGGTCTTCCTGGCGCGCCGCCGGCCCGAGCTGGTGCACACCGTGTGGGGACGCCGCAACACGCTGTACACCGGCGTGGTGGTCTTCACTCTCATGTGGGTGCGCATCGCCGGCGGACCCGTCGACGCGGTGGCCCTGGGCATGGGTATCCCGCTGCTCGGCGTCAGCGCCGTGCTCCACTTCGTCGCCCTGGCGCGGCGCGCCTACCACGCGCCGACCGTCCGCGAGCGGCGCCGCGACCGCCGCCGCTGACCGCCAGGCAGTCGAGTAGCTGCCGCTGCTGTCAAAAACCCGTGAACCGCTCGCGCACCTCGACACCGAGCCGGGTCACGCCGGGCGCGGGGTGGTCGGGCACCGCGGCCGCCGCCGCCTCGGCGTTCTCGCGGTTCTCGAAGAAGATGACCGACATGCCATTGCCGCCGGACCGGACCGGTGCCAGCCAGTGCCCGGCGATGGCGCCGGGCGACATGCGCACGCGCGGGATCACCTTCTCCTCCACGTCCCTGCGCATCTCCTCGGGATCGCCCGCGGACTCGACGGCGACGGTGACGACCAGGGCATACATGGGCGACATGACCTCCAAGGGGGTGTGACCGGGCACGGACGCCGCTCGACGCCGCTGCGGATACACTCCAACGTAGTGAAGGCCGTCGTCAAACCCTCCCCGGCGCCCGGCTTCGCCCTGACCACCGTCCCCGACCCCACGCCCGCAGCCGGCGAGGTGGTCCTCCGCGTCGAGGCGGCGTCGATCTGCGGCACCGACGTGCACCTCTACGAGTGGAATCCCTGGGCGGCGCAGCGCGTCCACCCGCCGCGGGTGATGGGCCACGAGATGTGCGGCGAGGTGGTCGCCCGCGGCGAGGGCGCCGGCTCGGTGCGCCTGGGCAGCCGCGTCGCCGTCGAGACCCACCTGGTCTGCGGCCACTGCCCCGAGTGCCGCCGCGGCGACTTCCACGTCTGCGCCAACACCCGCATCCTCGGCGTCGACGTCGACGGCGCCTTCGCCGAGTACGTCGCCATCCCGGCGCACAACACCTGGCCGGTCGCGCCGGGCCTGCCGCCCGAGCTGGGCGCGCTGATGGAGCCCTTCGGCAACGCGGCGCATGCCTGTTCCTACGGCAAGCTCCGCTCCCAGGTGGTGGCCGTGTTCGGCTGCGGGCCGATCGGCTGCATGTGCGTCGGCATCGCCCGGGCCGAGGGGGCGTCGCGCGTCGTCGCCGTCGACCGCAACCCCTACCGCCTCCAGCTCGCCGCCGCCATGGGCGCCACCGCGGTGGTCGACGCCGGGCTCGGCGACGAGGCGATCCTCGACGCCGCCGGCGGCCCGCTCGACGGCGCGCTGGAGATGAGCGGCGCGCCCCAGGCGGTGGCGGCGGCGACGCGCCTGGTCCGCCCCGGCGGCTGGATCTCGTTGCTCGGCATCGGCGACGGCGCCGCCACCCTCGACCTCTCCCGCGACGTGGTCATGAAGGGCCTGACGCTGTACGGTGTGACCGGTCGCCGCATGTTCTCGACGTGGGAGCAGACCAGCGCCTACCTGGCCGACCATCGCATCGACGTCAGCCCGCTGCTCACCCACCGTTTCGACATCGCCGAGATCGACACGGCGATCGAGCTGATGCGCAGCGGGCAGTGCGGAAAGGTTTCTCTGAGGCCGAGCACAGCATGATTCCCGAAGCCCCCAAGCTCAGCGCGGCGGTGGCCGCGCTCGACGAGTCGCTGCAGGGCGACCTCGACCAGCTCTCCAAAGACGGCCTCTTCCGTCCCCTGCGGGTGCTCGAATCGCCGCAGGCGGCGGAGGTGGTGATCGGCGGCCGCTCGCTGGTCAACCTGTCGAGCAACAACTACCTCGGCCTCAACACCCACCCCCGGCTCATCGATGCCGCGGTGCAGGCGGCGCGTGAGTGGGGCGCCGGCAGCGGCGCGGTGCGCACCATCGCCGGCACGCAGACGCTGCACGAGGAGCTGGAGCGGCGCCTCGCCGCATTCAAGATGACGCCCGCCGCGCTCACCTTCCAGAGCGGCTACACCGTCAACGTCGGCGTCCTCGGCGCCATGCTGGAGGAGGGCGACGTGGTGGTCAGCGACAAGCTGAACCACGCCAGCATCATCGACGGCATTCGCCTCACCAAGGCGGACCGCATCCTCTACGAGCACACCGACGTCGACGACGCCGAGCGCGCCCTGAAGGAGGCGCGGCAGAAGAACTACCGGCGCATCCTGCTGGTCACCGACGGCGTCTTCTCCATGGACGGTGACATCGCGCCGCTGCCGCAGCTGGTCGAGCGCGCCGAGCACTACGGCGCCGCGGTGATGGTCGACGACGCGCACGCGTCGGGAGTGCTGGGGCGCAACGGCCGCGGCACCACCGACCACTTCGACCTGCACGGCCGCGTCGCCCTCAACATCGGCACGCTGAGCAAGGCGGTCGGCGTGCTGGGCGGCTACATCGCCTCCACCCAGGCGGTGCGCGACTACCTGATCCACAAGGGACGCCCGTTCCTGTTCAGCTCCTCGCATCCGCCGGCCGTCGTCGCCGCCTGCATCGCCGCCGTCGACGTGCTGGAGCAGGAGCCCGAGCTGATCGAGCGACTGTGGGCCAACACCCGCTATTTCAAGGGCAGGATGACCGAGCTGGGCTTCGATCTCGGCCGCAGCGAGACGCCGATCACCCCGGTGATGTGCGGCGAGGCGCCCACCGCGATGCGGCTCAGCGACATGCTGATGGAGCGCGGCGTCTTCGCCCAGGGCATCGGCTTTCCCACCGTGCCCCGCGGCCAGGCGCGGGTGCGCACCATCGTCACCGCGACCCACACGCAGGCCCAGCTCGACCGTGCGCTGGACGCCTTCGCCGACGCCGGCACCGAGCTCGGCCTGAGGCGGGCGTAACGCGGTGCGCGAGCCCGGATTCTGATGGCACACAAGACAGATTCGGAGCTGGCCGCGGAGCGCGACCTGATCCTGGCCGCACAGCGCGACCGGGCGGCGTTCACGCCGCTCTACGAGCGCTACGTCGACCAGATCTTCGCCTACGCGTACAGCCTGACCCACAACCGGGAGCTCGCCGAGGACGTGACCGCCGCCACCTTCGCCAGGGCCGTCGAGGAGCTGCCGCGCTTCGAGTGGCGCGGCGTGCCGTACTCGGCCTGGCTGTACCGCGTCGCCGCCAACCTGGTGGCCCGCGACCGGCGCCGTCCCGGGTGGATCGAGCTCTCGCCACACGTCACCGACGACGGCGAGGGTCCCGAGGAGGAGGTGGCCCGGCTCGACCGCGACGCGCACATCCGCGCCGCCGTCGACGAACTGCCGCCCGACCAGCGCCAGGCGGTGATGCTGCGCTTCGGCGGCGACCTGCGCAACCGGGAGATCGCCGAGATCATGGGGCGCTCCGAGGGCGCCATCAAGCTGCTCACCTTCCGCGCCATGACCACGCTGCGCCGCCGCCTCGGCGCGCCGCTGCCGGCCGAGCGCGACGAGCAGTCGAGAGGGAGACGGCATGCTTGACCACGACGCGCCGGCGCGCATCGACCTCGCCGAGCAGCTCGACCAGGCGCTCGACCGCGACCCGCTGCAGCGCACCGGCGACGCGTCCGGCGCCGCGCCGGTGCTGCGACTCCCCGACGCCGACCCGATGGCCGGGTTCGTGTCACTGGCGACCGAAATTCGCGAGGTGCTGCACCGGCCGGTGCTCAGCGCCACCGAGCGCGCCCGCATCCACGACCGCGCCCTCGACCTCCCCGCCGCCCGCCGGCACGCCGGTTTGCGCCTGGCATGGCCGCAACTCGGGCAGCGCGGGCTGCGTCCCGCGGTCATCGGCGGGGCCGCCGCAGCGGTGCTGGCGGTGGTCGGCGTGGCCGGTGTCGCCGCCCTGCAGCGGCGCGGGCACGGCGCTCCCGGCGTCCTGCAGGCGGCCTGAGCCCGCCGTCGCAACCCAGCCGCCCAGTGGCGCTGTCGGCTTTGCCCGTGTCCCAACTGCGGGAAAATCGCCGATCCGGGGGTACAATCCAGCTCGCCATGGCTGACCAGGACGCTCGCGACCAGGACGCGCTGCTCTCGCCGCGCGAGCTGGCCCGGCTGCGCGGTCGCGACCGAAAGCGGAGCACCCGCATGGTCGTTGACAATGCAGGGGTCAAGCGCATCCTGCAGGCGCAGCGTGACCGCCTGGCCGCGGAACGAGCCAAGGACGGGGGCAGCGTGGCCGCCGGAAACGGGTCCGGTGCCCACCGGGCCGGGGGGCGATAGAGCAGCACATGACACAGGTGACGGGGGCCCAGGACGCCACGCGTCCGGTGGACGCCCCCGCGGTCCAGGAGGCGATGGCCCCGGCCGACATGGTCGGCGAGGTCCCGGTCGGCGAACGCATCCGCCGGCTGCGCCTGGAACGGGGGCTGTCCCAGTCGGAGCTGGCCGCCGGCCGGCTGAGCAAGGGCTTCATCTCCCAGATCGAGTCGGGGCGCAGCCGCCCGTCGCCGGAGTCGCTGCGCTTCATCGCCCTGCGCCTGGGCGTGCCCCTGGTCGCCCTGCTGCCCGGGATCGAGCTGGCCCAGCAGCAGGCCTTCCTGCTCCGCGCCGCCGAGGCGGCGGTCAAGGCGGGCGAGCGGGGCGAGGCGGAGCTCCTCCTCGAGGAGGTGCGGCCGCTGCTCAGCGCCCCCGGGGAGCGCTCCTGGTTCCACCGGCTGCGCGGCGAGATGCTGATCCAGAAGTCGGAGCTGGAGGAGGCGCTCGACGAAGCGCTCACCGCCTTCGACCAGGTGTCGAGCGGCGAGCCCACCGACGAGACGGTGCGCGCCTGCAACCTGATCGGCCGCATCCACCACCTCGCCGGCCGCCAGCCCGCTGCGCTGCTCTACTTCGACCGCGCCGCCGCGCTGGCCGGCCACCAGGGCGTCTCGCCCGCGGTGCGCGCGCTGGTCCACTCCAACCGAGGCAACACCCACATGCTCCTGGGCGACCCGGCCCACGCCATCCAGGCCTACGACGCGGCCCGCGCCGCCGCCGAGGACGCCGAGGACCTCTGGCAGCTGGCCATCGCCCACACCGGCCTCGGGGAGGCGGCCCGGCAGCGCGGCGACCTGCCCTCCGCCATCGCCCACGCCGAGCGCGCCGTGACCCTCTTCGAGCGCATCGAGATGCGCCAGCTGCAGGCCCAGATCCTGCACAACCTCGGCCACGTCTACGCCGACAGCGGTGATCTCAACAATGCCCGCGCCTTCCAGGAGCAGGCGCTCACCGCGGCGCGGGCGATGAACAACAGCCAGATCGCCGGCTACTCGCTGGAGCGGCTGGCTGCCCTCGAGGTCGCCGAGGGCCACGCCGACGTCGCCATCGCCCAGGCGCAGCGCGCCATCGAGGCGGCGCGGGCCTGCGGCGACAACGGCTTGCTGGCCATCTCCTACGCGGTGCTGGCGGAGGCCCACGAGCTGGCCGGCGACCGGGCGGCGTCGGACGAGGCGTTCGTCGACGCGCGGCGCATCGCCGACATCGCGGCGGTGATGGAGCGGCGCCAGGTTCTGCTGCGGCACGGCGCGGTGCTGCGCCGGCGGCAGGACTTCGAGGGGGCGGCGGCCTGCTTCGAGGCGGCGGCCCGGCTCACCGCCGCCTAGGCGGGCGGGATCTCCAGGGCGACGCGGATCGCCTGCGCGCGCGGGCCGGCGCTGGCGGTGTGCAGCGCGTCGGCGTAGCGGTCGAGCGGGTAGCGGTGGGTGAGGATCATGCCGGCGGGATAGGCGTCGTCCTGCAACCACTCGCGCACCACGTCGAAGGTGCGCCGGCCGTCGCGCTCGGTGGCGTACACGACGGTGCCGAGCACGGTCAGCTCGCGGAACCACACCAGCGACCAGTCGAACCTCTGCCTGCCCGCGGTGGCCAGCATCACCAACGTTCCGCGCGGGCGGAGCATTCGCATCGCCATGTCGACGGTCTGCGCCGAGCCGACGCAGTCGACCACCAGGTCGACGCCGCCGTCCAGCACCGGCAGCCTGCCGAGGCGGGGCTTGAGCAGGTGCGACCCGGTATGGGTTGCGGCCTGGTGCAGAACTGCGTCCGGTGGGCCGACCCACATGCGTTGCGCACCCGCGCGCTCAGCCTGCGCCGCGCCGAACGGCGGCGGGCCGTCGGGGTTGGCGGAGGGCGGCCCGACGGCGGTGATGTCGAGGTCGGGATGGAGGCGGTGCAGCGCCATCATCACCAGCAGGCCGAGCGAGCCGGGGCCGATGACCACCGCCGTGTCGCCGTTGCGCTGCCAGCGCAGGGCGGCGTGCAGCGCTACGGCCGCGGGCTCGGCGACGACGGCGCGCTCGTCGCTGATGCCGTCGGCGGGGAAGAGCATGTCGTCGGCGGCGACCAGCGCCTCGCTCCAGCCGCCGCCGACGCGCTCGCCGAAGCCGATGCCCTGGCCACTGCAGTGCAGCGAGCCCTCGGCGGCGAGGTTCTGGCAGAGGTGGTAGTCGCCGGCGCGGCAGCGGGCGCAGTCGGGGAGTCCCTTGTGGGCACAGCGCAGGATGGGCTCGACGATGACGCGGTCGCCTTCGCGCACGCGCGTGGTGCCCAGCGTGCGCGTCACCACGCCGACGACCTCGTGGCCGGGGATGGCGCGGACGTTGGGATTGAAGGCGCTGAGGATGGGGCTGAAGCCGGTGACGTGGAGCAGCTTGAGGTCGGAGCCGCAGATTCCTGCCAGGGTTGGCCGGATCATGGCCCAGCCGGGTCCGGGCAGCGCCGGTGTGGGCACCTCGCGCATGCTGAGCACGCCGGCGCGCCCGCTCCACGCCGCGTCGTGGCGCACCCGCGACGCGGCCACGGTGTAGAGGGCGCGGGCCGGCGCGGTGTCGACGACGAGGGCGCGCATCGTGGCGTACTACGCGCGGCCGGGGCTGAGCGCGCCGTGGGCGATGGCGTAGTGGTTGAAGGTGGGCTGGGTGCCCGGGTTGAGGCGGTTGGCGGTGAGCTCGCTGGAGGGGAAGAACTGGAGGAAGCGCGGGTCGACGCGGCTGCGGTCGACGATGCTCTTCTCCTTGACCATCGAGTTGTACTGCTGGGCGGTGTTCTCGATGGTGTTGGCGTTGATGATCACCTCCTGGCCCCAGCGTTCCGCCCAGCGCCGCACACCCGGGATGCGGCTGTGCTCCGGCGACATGCACTCGGCGGCGATGGCGTTCTCGCTGCTCGCCCAGATGCCGGTCGCGGTGTTGAGCACCAGTGAGTGGTTGCCGATGGTGTGGCCGGGTGTGCTGAGCAGCGCGACACCGGGTCCGAGCAGCACGTCGCCGTCGATCTGCAGCAGCGACTCCCGGCGCAGGTCGACGTAGGTCTCCGGCTGGAACCAGGGGCGCTGCAGGGGATGAAGCTCGGCCATCGCCTCGATCTCGGTGCGCTGCACGATCAGCCTGGCGTTGGGGAAGTAGGGCTCGACGGGCTTGCTCGGCGAGATGTCGGCCTGGGGCACGGTGGTGCCGATCCAGCGGCGCACGTCCTGGGTGTGCAGGTGGTCGAAGGTGAGGTAGTCGACCTCCTCGGGGCGGATGCCGAGGCGGCGCAGGTGCTCCTCGACGGTGCCGTGGTACTTCACCGTGAAGCGCTCGAACTGCTTGGGCGTCGACTCGCGCAGGTTCTTGAAGTACGGCGTGTTGCTGCCGAGCGAGACCTCGCTGGGCTCGAAGAGCAGCGTGCGCACCCGGCCGTCCGGCTCCTTCCAGCGCACCACCAGGAGGCGGTTGGTGATGGTGACGAAGGGCACCGGTGAGAGCGCGGCGCGCCAGAGGCCGAACTTGGTGGGGTAGGGGAGGCTGACCAGGTCGAAGGTGCCGACGTAGTCGGGCGTGCCGGTGGCGGCGAACCACTCGCGGAAGCGCGGCGCCGCCTCGCGGACCAGGCGCAGCTGCACGCCCGCCTGCTCGGCGGCGTCGGCCGCGGCGAAGTGCTCGATGCGGGTCGCACCGGCGGGCAGCGCCGTCGAGGGTGGAGTGGCCGTGGTGGTCATCGAACTCTCCCTGCTGGGTGGGGGTGCACAATGTAGCGCTGATGGAGACGGGCGATCCCGGCGCCCCGGGCGGCGCACCCGACCCGGAGGGCACCCCGGCGCCGCCCGCCGTGCGGCCAGCGCCGCCATCGCCGCCCGGCTGGAACCCCGCGCCCCCCGGCACGCCGCCGGCCGCCGGCGCGTGGCCGCCTCCGCCGGCGGGCTCGCCCCCCGGGTGGAACCCGGCGCCCCCCGGCTCCCAGGGCTCCCCCCCCGGCTGGAACCCCGTGCCTCCCGGCTCCCAGGGCTCGCCGCCGCAGTGGGCTCCTCCGCCCCCGGGCGGCTGGATCCCCCCGCCCCCCGGCTATCCGCCCAACGCCACGGCCGGCGCCTACTGGAACCCCGACCTCCCCGCCTCCGGCGCCGGAGGCCTCCGCCCGCGCGGCGTCGGCGAGCTGCTCGACAGCGCCTTCACCCTCTACCGCCGCAACTTCCTGCTCCTCGTCGCCATCGCCGCCGTGGTCCAGGTCCCCTTCGCGCTGATCTCGCTGATCGTCTTCGAGATCACCGACATCGGTGGCCGGCTCAGCGACCTGCAGAACCTCACCCGCGACATCAGCAACCAGAACTTCGTCCTCACCCCCGGACAGTCCTCAGCCCTCCTCTCCGACGTCGGCGGCCTGGTCGCCTACTTCGCCTCGGTCTTCATCCTCCAGTTCCTCGTCGTCTATCCCCTCTCGCAGGCGGCGACCACCAGCGCCGTCAGCGCGCGCTACCTCGACCAGCCCTCCAGCGTCCGCGCCTCCTACGCCGCCGCGCTGACGCGCTGGCGCTCGCTGATCGCGATGATCGGCTGGCTGGTGCTGCTGGTCGCCGTCCCGCTCACCGTCGGCGTGCTGATCGCCGTGCTGATCGGCTCCAAC
Organism: uncultured Actinomycetes bacterium; assembly: GCA_964499205.1. Classification (GTDB taxonomy): domain Bacteria; phylum Chloroflexota; class Dormibacteria; order Aeolococcales; family Aeolococcaceae; genus DASRDZ01. The sequence goes on from CAZCJX010000019.1 coordinate 14,332, forward strand.
GCGCTGCTCACTCTGGTTGTTCTGGCCGTTGTCGTCTTCTACGTGATCATCCTGGTGCGCACCACGGTGGCGCCGCAGGCGGTGGTGCTGGAAAGGCTGAGCGGCTGGGCCGGCATCCGCCGCAGCATGCGACTGACCGACCGGTCGTTCTGGCGCATCCTCGGCATCCGCATCCTGCTCGGCATCATCCAGGGCATCGCCGCCACCGCGATCACCCTGCCGGTCAACGCGGTGATCTCCGGCTCCAGCCTGACCACCCAGGAGCTGGTCGGGCAGGTGGCCCAGGCGGTGGTCGCGGTGTTCATCGCGCCGATCACCCTGGTGACGCTCACCCTGCTCTACTACGACCTGCGCATCCGCCGGGAGGGGTTCGACATCGAGATGCTCGCCGCGTCGCTGTGATCGCCACCGGGCGCCGGCTCGCCGCCGCGCTGCTGCTGGCCCTGGTCGCGGCCGCGAGCATGACGCTGGTCACCGCGCCGCTGCGAGCCCGCGCGCAGCAGCCGGCCGCACCCGGCCCGCAGTATGTCGCCGCGCTGCGCGACGCGCTCGACGCCCTGCCGCCCGCCGACACCACCACCTCCGGCGACCCCGCGCTGGCGCGGGTGCGCGCGCCACTGCAGCTGGCCCGCGACCTCTCGCCCAACCCCGCCGCCGTCGCCCCTGTTGTTGCCGATCTCGACCGCAACCCGGTGGACCTGCGCGACGCGCGCCAGGACCTGCAGACGCTCATCGCCGCGGCCGACTTCCCCCAGGGCAGCGTCGCCGAGGACCCCCACGCCGCGCAGAAGACGCTGCACGACGTCTACAGCCAGTCGCAGTTCTCCGGCCTGGGCACGCGCCAGCACGGCGACGACCTGCTCACCCGCATCGGCCGCGCCGTGGTCGACTTCTTTCGCTGGCTGGCCAACCACACCGTCGGCGCGCTGGGCACAGTGCCCACGCTGATCCTCGCCGGGCTGGTGATCGCCGCTATCGTCGGCTTCGTCCTCTGGCGCCTGCAGCGCAGCGGGTCGAGCCAGGTGGGGCGGCGGGTCGCCGAGGAGAAGGCTCCCCGCGGTGTCGACGTCGATGACGAGTGGCGCCTGGCCACCGACGCCGCGGCGCGCGGCGACCATCGCGAAGCGGTGCGCCACGCCTTTCGCAGCGCGCTGCTCGCCGTCGCCGAGACGGGGCGGCTGCACGTCGACGCCGCCTGGACCACGTCCGAGCTGCTCACCCGGGCGCGCGCCGACGCCGACCTCGTCGCCGCGCTGGCCCCCGCTGCCGATTGCTTCGACCGCGCCTGGTACTCGGGCCGCCCGGTGACCGAGGCCGACTGGACCACCGCGCGCGAACGCTGCGGCGCCGTGCGCCAGCTGGCGTCGACACGGCGCCGTGGCGCGGCCGCCGGCAGCCGGCCGTGAGGCGGGTTTCCGCCGGCCCCCTCGCCGCGCTGCTCGCCGCACTCCTGGTGATCGGCGCCGTCGCCGCCCTGCTCAGCCACAGCGCGCCCGACGACAGCGACCCGTCGTCGCGCAGCACCGGCAATGCCGGGACGCTGGCCCTCTACCAGTGGCTCTCGCGGCTCGGCCTGCCGGTGCAGCGCCTCAGCGGCGACTTCGATCCCAGCACCGCCGACGTGCTCGTCGTCGCGGAGCCCAGCACCGCGTTCACCGCGCAGCAGGCGCAGCAGGTGGTCGACATGGTGCGCGGCGGCGGCGAGGTGGTGCTGGCCACCGACCGCGCCGCCATCAGCAACGCCGGCGAGCTGCTCCAGGCCCTCGGCGCCGCGCCCAGCCAGGCGGCGCTCAGCGGGGCCAGCCCGCTGCCCGACGCCTTCGACGCAACGCCCGCGCTGCCCGTCGACGCCGCCGCGCTGGTCCGCCGCGTTCCCATGCGCGCCGGCATCGAGTTCGACGTGCCGCCCGCGGCGGCGGTGCCGCTGCTGGTCCACGACGACCAGGTGGTCGGCGTCACCGTGCCGCTCGGCAGCGGCCGCGCCTACGTGCTGGGCAGCCCCTACCCGCTGTCCAACCTCGGCCTGCGCGAGGGCGACAGCGCCACCTTCGTGCTTTCCCTGGTCGAGCGGGCGCGCGGCGGCCGCATCGCCTTCGACGAGTTCCACCACGGCGAGTCGGCCAGCGGTGGCGCGCAGGCGGCGCTCACCGGTCCCGTCGGGCTGGCCGGCCTGCTCGCCGCCGCGGCGGTCTTCCTCTACCTGCTGCTCAGCGGCCGCCGCCTGGGTCGCCCCATCCCCGCCACCGACCCGGCGCGCGTGCCCAGCGCCACCGAGTACGTCGACGCCATGGGCAGGCTGATCGAGCGCACCGCGCAGCGGGGCGGAGTCGCCGAGCGCTACGCGGAGGAGCTGAAACGCCGCGTCGGCGCGGCGACGGCGATCGACCCGCGCCTCGATGACGACGCCTTCCTGGCGCTGCTCGACGCCAACGACCCCGCCGGCGCCGAGCCCGTGCGCGCCGCGCTGGCCCGCTGCCGCGAGCTGGCACGCGCCCGGCCGTCGGGTGCGCAGCTGGTCGCGCTGGCTCGCCAGGTCGACGAGGTGGAGTCCCGCTTCGCGGTTGGGGCCACCGCCGGGCTGGCAGAATTCCGCGGATGACCCGCTGCGCCGACCTCCGCTCCACCCTGCACGCCTCCCTGCAACGCGCCGTCGTCGGCCAGCAGCACGTGCTCGACGGGCTGCTCGTCGCCCTGCTCACCGGTGGGCACGTGCTCCTCGAGGGCGTTCCCGGCACCGCCAAGACGCTGATGGCGCGCGCCCTCGCGGCGTCGACCGACGCGCGTTTCCGCCGCATCCAGTTCACCCCCGACCTGCTGCCGTCGGACATCGTCGGCACCTCGATCTACCGCGCCGACCTGGCGCGCTTCGAGTTCCGCGAGGGGCCGATCTTCACCGACACGCTGCTGGCCGACGAGATCAACCGCGCTCCGTCCAAAACTCAGGCGGCGCTGCTCGAGGCGATGGAGGAGCGCCAGGTCACCGCCGATGGGCAGCGCATGCCGCTGGGCGACCGGTTCCTGGTGGTGGCGACGCAGAACCCCGTCGAGTACGAGGGCACCTACCCGCTGCCCGAGGCGCAGCTCGACCGCTTCCTGCTCAAGATCGAGGTGCCCCTGCCCGACGCGCAGATCGAGACCGCACTGCTGCGCCGCATCGACGAGGGCTTCGACTCCCTCGACCTCGACGCCGCCGGTGTCACCGTGTCGGTGCGCGCCGAGGAGCTGCGCGCGGCCCGCGAGGAGGTGGCGGCGGTGCGCGTCACCGAGGAGGTGCTCGGCTACATCGCCGCCATCGTGATGTCGACGCGCACCTCGCCCGACCTGCTGCTCGGCGCCTCGCCGCGCGGCTCGATCGCGCTGCTGCGCGGCGGCAAGGCGTGGGCGGCGTGCTGCGGCCGCGACTACGTGATCCCCGACGACGTCAAGGCGCTCACCGTGCCGGCGCTGCGGCATCGCATGGTGCGCCGGCCCGAGGCGGAGATCCAGGGCATCACCGAGGTGGCCGCGGTGGAGCGGGCGGTCGCCCGGGTGCCCGTGCCGCGGTGACCCGACGGGGCCTGCTGGTCCTGCTGGCACCCTGCGTGGTGGTGGCGCTGGGGGCGCTCCACGCGGTCGTCCTGTGGGTGGGCATTGCGCTCCTGCTGTGCGCCGTTGCGGCCATTGTTGTCGACAACCGGCGGGCCCCGGGTGGGTCGCGGCTGCGTGCCTCGCGGTCGCACGAGCCGATCCTCTCGGTGGGGCGCGCCAACGTCATCCGGCTGCGCATCGATGCCGACGTCGCCGTCGACGCGGTGGTGCGCGACGAGCATCCGCCCGAGGTGCCCGCGTCGGCCGAGGTGCTGCGCATGCGCCTGCCCGGCGAGACGGCGTACACGCTGTCGCCGCATACGCGCGGGGTGACGCGCTTCGGTCGCATCGTGGTGCGCGTGCCGGGGCCGCTGCGCCTGTCGGTCCGGCAGACGGCGTTCGCCGGCGGCGATGCCGAGCTGCGCATCGACCCCGATCTCTCCGCGCTGCGCGCGTACGAAGCTCTGGCGCGCCGCGGGCAGCTGCTGGAGATCGGCGTGCGCGACGTGCGCCGTCCCGGCGAGGGCACCGAGTTCGAACGCGTGCGCGAGCACATGCCCGACGACCCGCTGCGCCAGGTCAACTGGCGCGCCACCGCGCGCACCGGCCGGCTGATGACCAGCGAGCTGATTCCCGAGCGCGCCCAGCCGGTGATCATCTGCATGGACCACGGGCGCCTGATGGGCGTCGGCGCCGGCGCGCTGACCAAGTTGGACCACGCCGTCAACGCCTCGCTGCTGCTGGCCAACGCGGCGCTGCGGCACGGTGACCGGGTCGGCATGCTGAGCTTCGACGATCGCATCACCACATTGCTCAAGCCGCGCACCGGCCGTTCCCAGCTGCGCGCCCTGCTCGACGCGGTGCAACCCCTGCGTCCCGGCACCACCGAGGCCGACTACGACACCGCGCTCGGCCACCTCGACAACTGGCAGCGCCGCCGCTCGCTGCTGGTGATCTTCACCGACGTCGTCGACCCCGACCAGAGCGCCGTGCTGCTGCGCCAGTGCGCCCGCCTGCGCCGCCGCCACCTCCCCCTCGTCGTCACCGTGCGCGACCCCGCCGTCGACGACGCCGCCCGCCGCCGCCCCGCCGACGCGCGCACCACCTACGCCCGCGCCGTCGCCTCCGGCCTCCTCTCGGCGCGCGACGACACCCTGCTGATGCTGCGCCGCAGCGGCATCGAGACCATCGACGCCGACGCCCGCACCCTGTCACCGCGGCTGGTCAACCGCTACCTCGAGCTGAAGCGCCGCGCCGCGGTGTGACGGGTCAGGGGGTTGCGTGTGGGCGCGGAGCGGCTATCCTATGGACGCCGGGGGCGCTGAGCCTCCAGAAATCGGCCCGGGTTGACCGCACGTACAGTCGGGACCCCGGGCCGGCGTCGTTAAGTGAGAGTCCGCAGGACGATGCCGTTGCCTCGCAGCACGGCGGCGTACTCCCGGCGGCCGCGCGCCGCAGCGAGGGTTGCGCCGGCGAGAGCGTCGGCCAGCCAGAGCAGTGGTTCGTCGCCGGCGTGGACATGTGCGTAGGTGAGATCGGAGATCGGTGCGCAGCCGGCCGCTTCGTTGTGCCGTGACAATGCGCAGGCGGTCGCGCGCGTCGTTGCGCTCGGCGCGGCTGTCGAGAATCAGCTCGCGCATGGGCTGCGGCGACATGTCCGACCAGAGGGCATTGAGACAGCGTTCGCGGGCCTTCTCGTTGGCGCGTGATGGAGCTGGCGTGACGCGGTAGGCGAAAGCCGTCTCGGCGCATTCCGAAAGCAGGCTGAGGACCGCCAGACGGGTCTGCGGCTTCTCGGCGTGGAAGTGGAACCGGTGTCGGGAAGGGACGAGTCGCCGGAGGTCGGCGCGGATGCTGTCCTTCTGCCGCTGCTCGATCACCGCGGCAGCGACGACGTAGGTGCCGGTGCCGGTGACCGAGATGGACTCGTCGACCAGGGCAACGAGGGGACGGCGCGCGACGCTCCCGCCAGGCATCGGCGCATTGTGCCGTGGTGACTAGGGGGCGGGGACCTCCTGCACCACGAAGGTGCCGGCCATCTTGTCGTGCCAGCCCTGGCGGCGGGGGTCGAGGGCGACCCAGATGACGCCGAGGAAGACCACCCAGAAGCCGATGAGCAGGCCGACGAAGCGGACGACGGCGGCGCCGAGGCCGATGGGGCGGCCGTCGGCGGCGCGGAGGATGCGGAGGTGGGTGAGCATCATGCCCGGGGTGCGGCCGCCGGTGGACCAGAAGCCGATGAAGTAGATCGCCTGGAGGAGGAAGGCGAAGAGGGCGAAGGCGGGGTTGACGGTCTGGGTGACCACGGGGTTGCCGAGCACGACGACGGTGGTGTCGTGGGTGAAGCCGCCCAGGGCGGGGCCGGCGACGAGGCAGGCGGCGAAGAGGATCGCGGCGTCGACCAGGTAGGCGCCGGTGCGGATGGCGAAGCCGGCGTAGCGCATGCCGGGGGCGGGGCCGTCGACGGGCGCGGGCTGGGCGTAGGCGTAGGCGTAGGGCGGCGGTGGGTAGGGCGGCGGCGGGGCGGGCGGGTACGGCGGCGGTGCGGCGCCGGGCGGTGGCGGCGGCACGGGGGCGGCGGGCGGCGGGGTGTAGCCGAGCGACGGCGGCGGCAGCTGAACCTGCCCGCCCTCGCCGGGAACCTGCGGCGACGTCTTCACGGGTGTTCCTCCAGGGCTCTGATTCGCGGTGGCGCCAACACCGCGAGAGGCGCTGTGCCGCCCGATGTTCGCCCGCCCGCACCCGCCGCGGCGCGTCGTCACCACATCGGGACGTCCAAACCGACCCGCGACCAGCGCCCTCAGTCCTGCTCGGGAAGCGCCTCGATCGCCGCGATGACCGCGCGGGTGATCTGCGTCGGCGTCGACGCACCGGCGGTGACGCCTACGCGGCGCATGCCGCGGAACCAGGCGGGGTCGAGGTCGGCCGCGGTGTCGACCAGGTAGGCGCGGCGCCCCGCCCGCTCCTCGACCACCTGCACCAGCCGCTTGCTGTTGCTGCTCCGCGGGCTGCCCACCACCACCACGCAGTCGAGGTCGGACGCCGCGCGCACCGCGGCCTCCTGGCGCTCCTGGGTGGCCAGGCAGATCTCGTTGTGCACCTCGATGTCGGGGAAGCGCTCGACCAGGCGGTCGATGATCGCCCGGGTGTCCCACATGCTCAGCGTGGTCTGGCAGGTCACCGCCAGCCGGGTGCCCGGCGGGAAGGAGATGGCGTCCGCCTCCTCGATGGTCTCGATGAGGTGGATGTGCGCCGGGTCGATGCCGACCACGCCCTCGGGCTCGGGGTGGCGCCGCTTGCCGATGTAGATCACCTCGCAGCCGCCGGCGAGGAGGCGGCGGACGAGGTCGTGGGTGCGGGTGACATCGCTGCAGGTGGCGTCGACCACGTCGAGCCCGCGGGCCCGGGCGGCGTCGACGACGCGCGGCGAGACGCCGTGCGCGGTGAAGATCACCGTCCCGCTCTCGATCTGGTCGAGCCCGGCCATGCGGTCGGCGGCGTCGACCAGGCGGACCCCGGCGCCCTCCAGCTCGCGGGTGACGTGCTCGTTGTGGACCAGATAGCCGAGCATGGCGACGGGATCGCCGCTGCGCTCCGCCCCCACCTTCTTGGCCATCCGGATGGCTTCGACCACGCCGTGGCAGTAGCCGCGCGGGGTGATGCGGACGACCTCCATGGGCCCAGTCTACGCGGCGCCGAACGGCGACCAGGCCGGGTCCGCGGCGGGCGGCCCGCCAGCCGTGCCGGGGGTGTCGCCGCCCACGCCAGGGGTGTCGAGGCTGGCCACCGGGGCGCGCTGCTGCCTCCCGGCGAGGCGGCGGCCGCTGAGCAGCAACCAGCTCCACATCAGCGTGCCCGTCACCGCGCCGACGGCGAGCTTCGCCCCGACCGGCGCGTCCGACGGGGTGACGAAGCTCTCGATCAGCCCGGCGATGACCAGCAGCGGCGCGGCGCCGACCGCCAGCACCAGCGCCCGCTGGCCGGCCCGGGTCAGCGAGTCCGTCCGACGCAGCAGTCCGGGCCGGAGCAGGCTGTCGCCGATCATCAGCCCGGCCGCGCCGGCGATGAAGATGACGCTCAGCTCGATCGCGCCGTGCGGCACGATCAGCGCCCAGAAGCCGGCGTCGTACCCCGCCATGTGCACCGCTGCGCCCAGCGTGCCCAGCGTCCACCCGTTGGTGGCGAGCACGTAGGCGGTGGGGATGCCCAGCCCGATGCCGCTGGCCAGGCAGACCAGCGACACGAAGATGTTGTTCTGGATGATGAACGCGGCGAGCGCGGGGGCGAACTGGCGCAGCGTCTCGTTGCCGAGGTGTCCCTGCGAGGCGTTGTCGATCACCTGCGGCGGCACCAGCGAGGCCACCAGGTCCGGCCGCAGCACCACGGCGAGCCAGCCGGCGACCGCGCCGAGCAGGAACAGCCCGACGCTGGCCAGCAGGTACCATCGCGCCGCCCGCACCGCACGGGGCAGCTCGACGGCGTAGAAGCTGACGATGCGACCCAGCCGCGGCGAGCTGCCGCGGTAAAGCAGGGGATGGGCGCGGGTGACCAGCCCGTTGAGGTACTCGGTGACCGCCTGGTCGGGGAAGTCGCGCACCGCGATGGCGAGGTCGCCGGCGGCGCGGCGGTAGAGCATCCCGAAGCGCTCGACCTCGGCGGCGCTGAGGCTGCGCAGGCTGCCGCGGCGGGCCCGGCCGATCGACGTCTCCAGCTCCTGCCAGGCGTCGCGGCGGCGGGCGACGAAGTCCTCGACGGTCACCGCGTCGCTCGCGCCACCGCGCGCGCCACTGCGGGTGCCACTGCGGGTGCCATCGCCTGCCTCATCGCGTGCCCAGCCGGGTGCCGAGCTGCAGGTAGAGCCGCTCCAGGAACAGCTCCGGCGGCCACATCCGCTCCGGCGCCTCCGCCGGCAGCTCCATGCGCTCGAACAGCCGCTGGGCGATCTGCAGCGCGAGGCGGGCGCGCTGGTCCGGCGGCAGCCCCGGACGGCTCAGGAAGGTGCGGATGACGCCGTACTCGTGCTGCCCGAGCCGGTCGAGGTGGTCGATGCCCGGCCCGGCGTCGGGCGTGCGCAGCAGCACCGGCGCGAGCACCTGGGCCTGGGTCACCGCGGTGCGCTCGCGCACCACCATCGTGCCGGCGAGCAGGTCACCGATGCGCCGGCTGCGCTGGTTGAAGAAGGCGACGAAGAGTCCGAAGGCGAGGAAGTAGTCGGCGATGCGCGCGATGTTGCGCACCAGTGCCTCGCTGAGTCCCGGCGCGCTGCCGTCGACGCGAACCACGCGCAGTCCCATGGCCCGCTTGCCCGGCGTGCGGCCGGCGCTGGTGGCTTCGAGGATGGCGAAGTAGAGGAAGTGGCCGACCAGGAACATCAGGCTGAAGAGGGTCAGCGCCAGCGCCTCGGCGATCCCGCCGCTCGATCCCAGCGCGCTGTAGATCGCCGACGCCGCGATGCCCGCGACGGCGAGCACGGCGAGGTTGAGCAGCATGTCGACCAGGAACGCCAGCAGCCGGCTGGGGATGCCAGCAACCGTGTAGCCGATCTGCACGTTGTCGGCGGTGCGGACCTTCTGGATGTCGGGGAGCACTGTCCCCGCAGCCTAACAGCGCCCGGCGCGGATGGCCGGGGTGGCTACGCCTCCTCGACGATCGCCACGGTCTGCCCCTCCTGCACCACCTCGCCCTCGGCGACCAGGATCTCCTTGACCGTGCCCGCCACCGGCGTGGTGATGGGGATCTCCATCTTCATCGACTCGAGGATCATCAGCGTGTCGTCCTCGTCGACCTGCTGGCCCACCTCGGTGACGATCTTCCACAGGTTGCCGACCAGCTCCGCCTTGACCTCGGTCATTCGCTGTCTCCGTTGCAGGGTGCGGTGTGCGCTGCGCCGACGGCGAATGGTAGGGGGTCGGGGTGGGGTCCCGAATCAGGGCGCCGGCATGGGCGCGATGGCGGGGACCAGGCCGGGCTGGTAGCCGGCGCCCTCGGTGAAGGCATACATGGGAATCGCGAAACGGCCCTGCGCCGTCTGCGCCAGGGCGTATTGGATGCTGACGCTGACGGTGATGTGCAGGGAGCCGATGGTGGTGTCGGGCACCGGTTCGCAGCAGGGCTGGAACCAGTGGTTGGCCTGGGCGTCGCGCAGCGCGTCCTGCCAGGGGCGCAGCCGGTAGAGCGAGCCGCCGACGATCGGTGGATGGCTGAAGTCGAGCTGCTTGAGCGTGCCGTCGCCGGAGACACGCGCGACCACGTCGTCGATGGGAATCTGCGGATACCCGGGCGCGGTGCGATGCCAGGTGACCGTCCACTCCGGCAGCGAGGCGCTGTCGCCGCTGCTGGTCTGCTCCACGCCGGCGGGCGCGCCGGCGAAGGGGGCGAGGCCGCTGCGCTGCAGCCAGCGCAGGGCGAGGTTGGCCGCGCTCTCGGTGTCGCGCGGCGTGCCGCCGAGTCGGGGCGCGGGAACGCCGATGGGAATCCAGACGATGATGCCGTCGACGGCGTCGACGCCGAGGCCGGCGCGCCAGCTGGTCATGTCGTTCTCGGTCAGCGCCCGGTCGGCCGGCGAGATGCCGAAGCGGTCGGCGATGCTGCGGGGATCGAGCGGTGCGCCGGCCAGCTTCCAGACCGGCAGCTCGGTGGGGACGGAGGTCGGCGGCGTGGCCACCGAGAGGACGATGCTGGTGCGTGGCGGCAGCGCGACCTGCGGCGTGTCCAGGTTGCCGAACTGGTGGGGCGGGCCGAGGGTGAAGTCGTCGGGGTTGCGGAAGACCACCGGGTAGAGCGTCGGCGTTGCACGCGGCGTGGGCGTGGCGATCACCACCGGCGCGGGTGGCGTGCTCACCGAGCGGTGGGTGGCGGCGACGGTTGCCAGCAGTGCCGCCAGGCCCACCACGGGAAGGGCCAGCGCCAATGCCGGCAGCCGGAGTCGGCTCAGACGGGACGAACCCCGTGCTTGCGCCATGGACGTTCCAACTTCTTGGTTCGGGCTGCCTCGAACGCGGCGACGACGACCCTGCGAGTATCGGCCGGGTCGATGACGTCGTCCACCATCGCCCACGATGCGGCGACGTACGGGTCGATCTGCTCGCGGATGAGGGCGACGTACTTCTGGCGCTCGGCGTCGGGATCCTCGGCGGCCGCGATCTGCTTGTTGAAGATGATGTTGACCGCGCCCTCGGGGCCCATCACGCTGATCTCCGCGGTGGGCCAGGCGAAGAGCGCGTCGGGCTGGTAGCCGCGGCCGCACATCACGAAGTAGCCGGCGCCGTACGCCTTGCGCAGTACCACGGTGACCTTGGGGACGCTCGCCTCGCTGACCGCGTAGAGCATCTTGGCGCCGTGGCGGATGATGCCCTGCTTCTCCACCTCGGTGCCGACGATGAAGCCGGGCACGTCCTGGAGGAAGAGCAGGGGGATGTTGAAGGCGTCGCACAGGGTGACGAAGCGGGCCGCCTTGTCGGCGGCGTCGACATCGAGGGCGCCGCCCTTGACCATGGGCTGGCTGGCCACGATGCCCACCGACTCGCCGTTGAAGCGGCCGAAGGCGGTGACGATGTTCTTCGCCCAGGTGGGCTTGATCTCGAAGTAGTGGCCGTCGTCGACGAGGCGCTTGATGACCTTGCGCATGTCGTAGGCGGCGCGGGGGTTGGCGGGGACGATCTTGGCGATGTCGTCGAGGCGCCGGTCGGGTGCGTCGGTTGTGGCCTTGGGTGGCGCTTTCTCGCGGTTGTTGCTGGGGAGGAAGGAGAGGTACTCGCGCACCGCCGCGATGCACTGCGCGTCGTCCTCGACCTCGAGGTCGCCGACGCCGCTGACGTAGCAGTGCACCTGGCTGCCGCCCATCTCCAGGTCGGTGGTCCTCTCGCCGGTGGCGGCCTCGACCAGGCGGGCGCCGCCGAGGCTCATGCTGCTGGTGCCCTTGACCATGGGCACGAAGTCGGCGAGGCCGGGGATGTAGGCGGTTCCTGCCGCACATGGCCCCATCATCGCGGCCACCTGCGGCACCACGCCGCTCATCTGCACCTGCTCGTAGAAGAGCGCGCCGCTGCCGGCGAAGGTGCTGCCCACCGCCTCCTGGATGCGCGCCCCGGCGGAGTCGAGCAGCCAGACCATGGGCAGGTTGTTGAGCATCGCCTTGGCGCGCAGGCGGGCCACCTTCTGCTCGCCGATCATGCCCATGCTGCCCGCCATCACCGTGAAGTCGTAGGCGGCGGCGTAGACGCGCCGGCCCTCGACCAGGCCGCTGCCCGTGATCACGCCGTCGGCGGGCGTCTTGTCGGGCTGGGTGTTGGTGACGTGCATGGAATGCTGGTGCGCCAGCAGGCCGAACTCCTCGAAGGTGCCCTCGTCGAAGAGCAGGGCGATGCGCTCGCGGGCGGTGAGCTTGTTGCGGCCGTGCTGCTTGGCGATGGCCTCGTCGCCGCCCATGGCCAGGTATCTGTCGCGCTTGGCGTGCAGCTCCTGGGTGTACTCGTCGAGCGTCTTGGCGACCGCGGCCGGTGGCGGGCCGGCGGCCTGGGTGCCGGGCGCGTAGGTGCTGCCGGGCTTGCCGCCTTCCGGCGGGCGCGTGGTGGTGCTGGCGGTCTCGTCGGGCATGGGAGGTTCCTAGCGTCCCTTGAAGTTGGCTTCGCGCTTCTCGAGGAAGGCGGTGATGCCCTCGACGGAGTCCTCGGTCAGCGTCACCAGGGTGAGCTGCGACTGCAGGTGGCGCAGCGCGCTCTCGAAGCCGAGGCCGTCGATGCCGTAGAAGGCGTCGCGGCCCAGCTTCATGATCAGCGGGCTCTTGGTGGTGAGCATCGCCGCCAGCTTCCAGGCCTCCTCGCGCACCTGCGCCAGCGGCACCACCCGGTTGACCAGTCCCCACTCCATCGCCTGGTCGGCGCTGATGCGCTGGCCGGTCATGAACAGCTCCATGCAGCGCTTGGGCGGGAGCTGGCGGGTGATCAGGGCCATGATCATCATCGGCCAGAGGCCGACGTTGATCTCGGTGGTGCCGAAGGTCGCGGTGTCGGCGGCGACGATCATGTCGGACCCCAGCGCCAGGCCGAAGCCGCCGGCCAGGGCATGGCCGTTGACGCAGCCGATGATCGGCTTGCCCAGCTTCTCCATGGTGAGGAACATGTCGACGAAGGCGCCGCGGCCGAGATGCTTCTGCACCTCGCCGGCGTCGCCGCCGAAGCCGCCCAGGTCGGCGCCGGCGCAGAACGCCTTGTCGCCTGCGCCGGTGAGGATCACCACGCGCACCTCCTCGTCGTTCTTCGCCTCGGTGAGCGCGGCGACGATGTCCTCGAGCATCCGGTTGCTCAGCGGGTTGCGCTTCTCCGGCTGGTTGAGGGTGACGGTGGCGATGCGGTCGCGCACCTCGTAGAGGACGTGGGTCAGGTTCATGCTCGTACCGGCTTGGCGGGCGGGCCGATCTCCTGCAGGATCTGGGTGGTGTAGTCGCCGCTGCGGAAGGCGTCGCTCTGCAGGACGTGGCGGTGCAGCGGGATGTTGGTCTTGACTCCCTCGATGCGGTAGGCGTCGAGCGCCTGCAGCGCCATGTCGATCGCCCGGTCGCGCGTGGGGGCGTGGACGACGAGCTTGGCGAGCAGCGGGTCGTAGAGGTGGCTGACCGTGGTGCCGGCGGTGACCCAGCCGTCGACGCGGACGCCCTGCGTCTTGGCCGGTTCCTGGTACTCCGTGATGGTGCCGGGGCTGGGGAACATCCGGTAGGGGTCCTCGGCGTAGATGCGCATCTCGATGGCGTGGCCGTCGTGGCGCACCTGCGCCTGGGTGACGTCGAGCGGCTCGCCGCCGGCGATGCGCAGCTGCATGCGCACCAGGTCGAGGCCGGTACACATCTCGGTGATGGGGTGCTCCACCTGGAGGCGGGTGTTCATCTCCAGGAAGTAGAAGTCACGGTTGGCATCAACCAGGAACTCGACGGTGCCGGCGTTGACGTAGCCGATGGTGCGCGCCACCAGCAGTGCCGCGGCGGCCATGCGCTGGCGAAGCTCGCCGGTCAGGGCGCACGACGGCGTCTCCTCGATGACCTTCTGGTGGCGGCGCTGCACGCTGCACTCGCGCTCGCCGAGGTGGATGGCGTTGCCGGCCTGGTCGGTGATCACCTGGATCTCGACGTGGCGCGGGCCGTCGAGGAAGCGCTCCAGGAACACCTCGCCGTCGCCGAACGCGGCCTGGGCGCGCTGCCGCGCGGTCTGCACCGCGGGGGCGAGCTGCTCGGGCGAGTCCACCTTCTGCATGCCGATGCCACCGCCGCCGGCGGCGGCCTTGACCATGATGGGGAAGCCGATGCCGTTTGCCGCTGCGAGTGGGTCGGCATCCTCGGCGAGCGGGCCGTCGGTGCCGGGGGCCACCGGGACGCCAGCGTCCGACACGGTGAGCCGTGCCGCCACCTTGTTGCCCATCGCGTCGATGACGTCGGGAGGGGGGCCGATCCAGGTGAGACCCGCGGCTTCGACAGCGGCGGCGAAGTCAGCGTTCTCGCTGAGGAAGCCGTAGCCGGGGTGCACCGCGTCGGCGCCGCTCTCGCGTGCCGCGCGCAGCACCGCGTCGACGTTCAGGTAGGACTGCGGCGCCGGGCCGGGGCCGATGAGGACCGACGCGTCGGCTTCGGCCAGGTACGGCGCCGCGGCGTCCGCCTCGGAGTACACCGCCACCGCCTCGATGCCCTCGTCATGGCAGCCGCGGATGACGCGGCGGGCGATCTCTCCGCGGTTGGCGACCAGCACGCGGCGGAGCGGCACGGAAACCTCCAGGTCGGTGGAGCCGGAACGACCTGAGCACGGTACCCGATCAGGTCGCGGGGGCGCGAAGGGGTTGGCGCCGGCGCGGTAGTCGTTCCCGGTGCTGTGGCTTATCCGTGCTGCAGCTTCGCCCCATGCTGCAGCTTCGCCCCATGCTGCGGCTTCGCCCCGTGCTGCGGCTTCGTCCCGTGCTGCGGCTTCGCCCCGTGCTGCGGCTTCGTCCCGTGCTGCGGCTTCGCCCCGTGCTGTGGCTTTTCCCCGTGCTGTGTCCCCGTGCTGCCGCTCTCGCCCCGTCCTGCGCTTCTAGAAGAAGCGGGGGGTGCTGAAGACCTGGCGGAGCTTGGGCTCGAAGTGCTCCAGGGGGAGGGTGTCGTAGTTGGGATCGAAGGAGGTCTGGTCCCACTCGTCGGCGAAGCGGGCGCCGAGGTCGTAGGCGGGGTGGCCCGCGTACTGATTGCGGGCGTCGGGGTCCTTGCCGAGCACCTGGTAGTAGTGCTTGCCCTGGAAGTCCTGGTGGGTGAGGATCATCCAGTAGACCTCCTCACGCACGTAGGGCTTGAGCATCTCGGCGGCGATGGCGGGGTGGTTGATCACCGAGATCGCCTTGCCCACGTCGTGGCAGAGCGCCGCCACCACGACCTCGTCGTCGGCACCGTCGCGCTCGGCGCGGGTCGCCGTCTGGAGGCAGTGGGTGAGCTGGTCCACCGCGAACCCGTCGACGATGTCGCTCAGCGAGCGCAGCATCTCCAGCACCCGGTCGGCGACGCGGCCCTGGTTGCCGGCCGTCTCGGTGAGGATCTGCTGCCACTGCTCGGTGGTGCTCTCGTCCATCCGAGTGAAGGTGGTCGCGGTGGTTGCCATAGCGCTCTGTCCTCCCCGCGGCGCCCGACGCAGCCCTGACGGTGCCGGGTCTCCCCGCGCGCGGTTGTGCCGAGCGTAGCACGGCCCCCGGCGGCGTCGAGGAGTGCGGCGGCGGGCCGGCGCCGGCGTCCGGCCAGGTAGGGGAGGCGACCTCGCGCCGCAGCGGCCGTGAGCGGCGGTCAACGTGGCTCTCGTGGCCGTGCTCGGGTCAGCCGGCCGCGCCGCTCAGGGCGGGCGCGCGCTCCCGGTCGCCGGCCCGCGCGGCACGGGCCGGCGTTGCGGCAGCACCGGTGTTGCCGGAGCTGTCGGTCTGTCCCGCGCTGTCGCCGGCCGGCTCGTCGATGGCGGCCCCGCTGCCGGGCGGAATGGGGCTGAGGCTGCCGCCGGGCGGCAGCAGGTCGGCGGCCTCCTCGTGCTCCCGCCGGTCGAGCAGGCGCATGGTGTCGAGGACGATGTCCGTCGAGGTGCGGCGCAGGCCGTCGGAGCCCTCGTACTCGCGGGTGCGCAGCCGTCCCTCGACGTAGATGCGCCGCCCCTTCAGGCAGTACTGCGCGCAGATCTCCGCCAGCCGGGAGAAGGCCACGAGGTTGTGGAACTCGGCCGTCTCCTGGCGGTTGCCGTCGGCATCGCGCCACTGCGTGCTGGTGGCGAGGCGCATGCGCGTCACCGGGCCGCGGGCGCCGAGCAGGCTCTCGGCGTCGCGGGTGAGGTTGCCGACGAGGATCACGCGGTTGACCATGGCGTTGTCTCCTGTGCGCGGGCGCACGCCCGCGTTCTGTCGATGTGGTGGGTGATGAGGCGGCCGCGCGTGCGGTTCACGGCAGTGCCAGGTCGAGCGCCGGGTCCTCGGCGATGCCGTCGCGGCGGACCTCGAAGTGGAGGTGCGGGCCGGTCGAGTTGCCGGTGCTGCCCACCGTGCCGATGACGTCGCCCGCGGCCACTGCGTCGCCCTCGTGCACGGCGACGGAGTCGAGGTGCGCGTACAGGGTGGTGAGGCCGTCGCCGTGGTCGAGGATGACGTGGAGGCCGTATCCGGTTGCCGACACGACGATGTGTGCGATGCCGTCGAGCGCCGCGTGCACCGGCGTGCCGCGGGCGATGGCGAGGTCGATGCCGGTATGGATGTGGCCGCCCGGGCAGCTGCGGTCGAGAGGTTCCATGGCGTACGGCGTGCAACCGAAGGGTTGCGAGATCACCGCGCCCTCCACGGGTCGCGTCCAGCCGCTCACCGCGTCGGCCGTGCCGTTCTGCAGTGCGGTGCGGAGCAGTGCGGCGGTGTCGAGAGGATGACCGTCGAGCACGGCTCGAACGGTGATCGCCGCGGGCGCCTGAGGGGTCGTGCCGACGCTGTCGCCGCGCTGCACCGACGCCGCGGCGCTGATGGCGGCGACACCGTGATAGGTGACCTCGAGCCCGGCGTCGTCGCCGTCGCCCTGCACGGTGAGCTGTGCGCCAGCCGGCACGACCACGCCTGCCGACACGGCGAGCACGGATGTCCCGGGCGGCGCATGGAGGATCGCCGTGTGCTCCGGCCCGTCCTCGATCGACACGCCGGTCGCCGCCGGTGCGAAGGGAGCCGACAGCACGGCGTGTGCCGCGGCGACGGTGCCACCCGCCGCGACCATCGTCCCACCGCCGACAACGACCGCCGCACCGGCTGCAATGGCGCGGATCATGCCGACTTCCTCGTCGCCGCGTGATGCGTGGCGGAGGCGGGATGGATGGCGTGCTTCATGGCGCGCTCCATGTGATGGCCGAGCGTCTTGGCCTTGGTCTCCAGGTGCGACGCGGTGTTGAGTGCGCCGGGCACCTTGAGGAGGAGGAACAGCGTGGCCAGGCCATAGAGCGTCTGCACCAAGCCGACGCCGTCGCCGCCGACGGCGAGGGTCACCGCAACCCGCAACACGACGAGCTGCACCGCCTGCATGAACACGGTGACCAGAAAGAGACGAAGCCAGGTGCGCGAATAGGAGCGGGTGTCGGGAAGCGCCGTGCAGATTCCCGCCACCGGCGCCAGCACGATGAGCACGGCGAGCATGGCGTAGCGAACGACGTACGCCAGCACCAGCAGCACCAGTGCGACGACGAGTCCCACCACGAACACCGCGTGGAAGATGTCCTGGGTCACCGACATCTGGTGCACCGCCGGCGCGCTCAGCGCGGCGCTCCAGGGCATGCCGTCGACGTGCATGCCGCCACCGAGGCCGGCGGCGACGTTGCCCAGCGCGTTGTTGAGGTCGATGCCCATCTGGGTCAGCGGCAGCGAGAAGTGGATGAGCACGATGGCCACCATCAGTCGCGGGACCAGCACCTTGAGGCTGTAGCGCGCCCGCATCGACCGCTCGAACATGCTGCGCAACAGCCCGAACACCAGGACCGCGGCCAGCACGACGTCCATGGCCAGCGCCATGCCGAGGTTGAGATGGCGCAGGCCCGGGTTGTCGGTGAAGCTGCGCGTCGCGGCAACGCTGGTGTCGACGGTGGTGAAGAGGTAGCGGTCGAGGACGCGCTCGATGTCGTTGCGTGCGCCGTCGACGAAATGGGTGAGGAAGCCGACGACGACGTGCAGCATCCAGCCGATCGGATCGCGCAGCGCGTCGAGGATCGAGGCGACTGTGTGGTGGCCCACCGTGCCGGCTCAGTGGAGGTTGGATGGGACGGCGGAGATGAGCGCGTGGGTCAGCGTGCCCGCGATCTCGACACCGATGGTGCCGAAGACGATGCGGCCGATCCAGCGCTTGGCTTCCATGACGCTGCGCGGCTCGACGGCGATGATCTTGTACATGAAGGCGACGAGGAACGCGAGGGCGCCGATGCTGCCGATGAGCCCCTGGGCCAGCAGCACCCAGTTGTCGATGAGCGACTTGAGCTGCTGCATCGGGCTAGTTCCCTGCCGCGGCGGCGTGCGCCGGGAGGATGCTGCCGAGGAGGTGGCCCACCTCGTCGCGTGCCAGGGCTTCGAGGTTGAGCAGCAGCGTGTATTCACCGACGGCGGTGGCCCCGGTGTCGCGGTTGAGCCGGACCAGCAGTGACGGGTTGAGCAGCGCCGCACCGTAGAGGAAATGTGGTGACGCAGCCGGCGTCGCTCTCAGCAGCGAGGGGTACCCCCCGCCCGGCGAGGACGAGGACGCCGCCGGTGGTCGCCCGGGTTGCAACCAGTGCAACGCGTCGCCCGCGGTGTGCACTCCCTGGCTGACGACGTGCAGGCCGACGACGGCGAAGGTGGCGAGACCGGCGATCTCGGCTGCGAGGACGACGCGGAACCAACGCGGCAGCATGGGGCGGAACTCCGTGAGTCGACGGGAACGGCCGCCCCTCCTGGCCGCCGGTGCGCTCGCACCACGTCCGCGACTCTACACACCGTTGTGTAGTACGTCAACCCTGTGGTAGTCTCGCGCCATGAGCACTTCAGCGCTCCGACTCACCGCCTACGCGAGTGGCGGCGGCTGCGCCACCAAGATCCCGCAGTCCGACCTGGCGGCCATCCTCGCGCGGCTTCCCGTCGCCGCCGACGTCCCCGAGCTGCTGGTCGGCACCAGCACCTCCGACGACGCCGCCGTGTACCGCCTCGACAGCGAGACCGCGCTGGTGGTCACCACCGACTTCTTCGCGCCAGTTGTGGACGACCCTGGCGATTACGGCGCTATCGCCGCTGCCAACGCGCTGAGCGACATCTACGCCATGGGTGGCAGGCCGCTGCTGGCGCTCAACATCGTCGCCTGGCCGCCTGCCGACGTTCTCCCCGAGGCCGTGCTCGCCGAGGTGCTCGCCGCCGGCGCGGAGACGGTGCGCGCCGCGGGCGCGGTGATCGCCGGCGGACATTCGGTGCGCGACCAGGAGCCGAAGTACGGCCTGGCGGTGGTGGGCACGGTGCATCCCGACCGGGTGACGAGCAACGCGCGTGGCCGCCCCGGCGACGTGTTGGTGCTGACCAAGGCGTTGGGCACCGGCATCGTGAGCAACGCGACCAAGCTGGGTGAGGCGACCGCGGCGGTGACCGCGGCCGCGGTGGCGTCGATGCGGACGTTGAACCGCGATGCCGCTGCCGCCGCGGCGCGGTACGAGGTGCGCTGCGTCACCGATGTCACCGGGTTCGGTCTGCTCGGGCATGCGCGCAACATCGCCGTCGGCAGCGGCTGTGGCGTCGAGATCGACGCGGCGTCGCTGCCCACGCTGCCCGGCGTGCCGGACCTGGTTGCCGCGGGACTGGTGCCCGGCGGCAGCCGCCGCAACCTGGCCTTCGCCGACACCTGGACCGAGTGGGACGGCGGTGTCACCGATCTGCAGCGCACCGTCGCCACCGACGCGCAGACCTCGGGTGGACTGCTCATCGCCGTCGACCCGGCGCGCGCCGACGAGCTGGTGAACACCATACGCGGCGGGGGAGGCACAGCGGCAGCGGTGGGACGGCTCACCGACGAGGGAGCCGGGCGTATCCGAGTGCGGGCCAGGTAGTCCCGGCGCGCACCCGATGCAGCCCGAAGGTCAGATGCCGAGGCGTTCCTTCTTGGGATTGTTGGCCGGGACGACGGGGCGTCCCCGGCCGGTCAGCGTGCGCAGGGTGCGGCGGAGCCGGCCCGGCTTGCGGCGGTGCTCGTGACCCGTCATCTGCACCTCGGCGCGCAGGAAGCGAAGCTCCTCCTCGGCTTCGAGGAGTCGGCGCTCGGCCTCGGCGCGAGCGGCATGCTCGGATTGGATGCGGGTGCTCAGCACGTCGGCCTCGGCACGGGCCGCCTCGAGCTGCACCAGGGCACGCAGCTCGGTGGCGTCGAGATGCTGACCCGTCGCCGCCGGCATGGCCGCGGCAGGCGCCTCGGGAGCCAGGGCGCTCGGGGCGGCGGGCATGGCCGCCACCATCGCGGCTGGCGCGACCGGCTCCGGAACGACTGCGGCCACCCCAGCCGGCGCCGCGGGGACGGGCCCACCCTCCCACGGGGGGATCGCGTCGCGACGCCCGGTGAGAACTACCTCGACGGACGCCTGGTGCTGCGGACGCAACGGCACGACCAGGTCGTCCTCGCGCTCATCGTCGGAGTCGAGCGCGGCGAGGCGGTCGAGGACTGCCTGGGCCGGGGGCTGCACCTGCGCCCGAGGCTCGGCGACGACGGGCGTCGCGGCCGGCATGGCGGGCGGAGCGCCCTCGATGGTGGCGGCCGCCGCGGACAGCTCGGCAGCGAGGCTGCTCAGCGTGACGCGGCGGTCGGCGGCCCGGTCGTGCCGCGTCGAGCGCGGCGCGCCGGAGGTGGCGCGGCGCTTGGGCGCCTCCACGGGCGTGTCGGTGGGCTGCTCGACGGAGAGCCCGAAGCTGCTTGGCTGCACATCGGGAGGAACGCGCTCCCAGCGGCAAAACTTTCGGTAGTGCAAGGGAAAGACGACCTTCTCGACCAGCGCGAACAGGTGTTCTATCGTCGCAGGCCCATGCGCCGTGAACCCGTCGCCCTGGTCGAGAAGGAGTGCCGGTCGGCTCTCAACCCGGTTCGCGGCATGCCCTTCGACTGGTCGCTCAACCCGTACACCGGCTGCGTGCACCGCTGCACCTTCTGCTACGTGCGCGCCTTCGAGCAGCGCGCCGACCGCCCCTCGGGTGACGCCTACGGACGCACGGTCTACGTCAAGACCAACATCGCCCACGTGCTGCGCGGCGAGCTGGCGCGGCCGTCGTGGCGGCGCGAGTCGGTGGCGATGGGATCGGCCACCGATCCCTACCAGCCGGCCGAGGGCCGCTACCGGCTGAGTCGCGCCTGCCTGGAGGCACTGCACGACCATCGCACACCGGTCGGCATCACCACGCGGGGCCCGATGATCATCCGCGACATCGACGTGCTCACCGCCCTGGCGCGACGCGCCGAGGTGATGATCTGCGTCAGCGTGCCGAGCCTCGATCCCCACGTCGTGGCGCGCACCGAGCCGGGGACTGCGCCGCCCCGGCAACGGCTGCGCGCCCTGGGCCGACTGGTCGGCGCCGGCATCCGCGCCGGGGTGCTGATGGCGCCGATCCTCCCCGGCATCAGTGACAGCGCCCCCGCGCTCGCCGAGGTCGTCCGCGCCGCGCGCGACGCGGGTGCGGCATTCGTCGGCGCCGGGGCGCTGCGGCTTGCGCCGGGGACTCGCGAGCACTTCATGGATCACCTCGCCGAGGACTGGCCGGACCTCGTCGGCGAGTACCGCCGCCTCTTCGCCGGCCGCGCCGGGCTGCCCTCCGAGTACACCTCGTCGCTGCAGCGCACCATGCGCGACCTCCGCTCGCCCAACCGCGTCGATGACCGGCCGGCCAACTACATCACTCCCGCCCCCGCGCCGGCGCAGCTGTCGCTCCCGCTGGCATCGTGAGCGTTATGGCCGCCATCGGCAGCAACATGCTGGGCAGCGCGGAACACGAGTGGGACCGGACGACCAAGACGGCGATGCCCGCCTCGCCGCGGCCGCTACCATCGCCGGCGATGACGACCGACGAGCTGGTGCAGCGCGTCCGCGCCGACGTCGCCGCCTTCGACGCGCGCACCTCGCGCGAGCGCCAATCGCGTGAGCGCTTCCTGGCCGAGCTCGACCGCCTGCCCCATCCCTTCAGCGAGGACGCCGACCCGGTGCACGTCACCGGCTCGGCGCTGATCGTCGGGCCGCGCGGCACGGTGCTGCACTTCCACAAGCGCCTGCACCGCTGGATGCAGACCGGCGGCCACGTCGATCCCGGCGAGACGCCGTGGGACGCGGCGCTGCGCGAGTCGGTCGAGGAGACCGGCCTCCCCGTGCGCCATGCCGGCGGCGCGCCGCGCCTGGTGCACCTCGACGTCCACCCCGCCGCCAAGGGGCACACCCACCTCGACCTGCGCTACCTCCTCGAATCGCCAGACGTCGACCCGTCGCCGCCGCCCGGCGAGAGTCCCGAGGTGCGCTGGTTCGCCTGGGACGAGGCCGTCGCCGCCGCGGACGACGCCCTGGTCGACGCGCTGGCCCGCGTTCGTCCCGCGCCGACATGAGCACCGCAGGGCCACAACACCGCGCCAACGCCGCCCACCACCGCGGCGCCACCCAAGGACCCCCGCCCCGGTCGGCGGTCCTATCCAAGTAGGCACAGCGGAGTTCCCAGGCGCCACAGAGCGGACCCTTCCCTCGCTCCAGCCGGCGACCCCTGCCGAGGCAGCGGCGGGCGCGGAGCCGGCACAGCCTGGCGGACACGGCAGCCCCTCCCGCGGGCGGCGGCACCCGGCCCCCTTCGACCGGGTGCCCGTCGCCCGGCCCGTGCACGAGCCGCGCACGCGAGGACGACTCAGCAGTGAACCGCTTCCATCGCTGGTATTGCCGTTTGGCGCGCTGGCAGCAGACGGTCGAGACCACGCTGCTTCCCTGGGTGCTCGGCGACGTCGCCCTCGGTGACCGCGTTCTCGAGGTGGGGCCCGGCCCCGGCCTCACCACCGCGGTGCTCGCCCGCAGCACGCCCCACCTCACCGCCGTCGAGATCGATCCAGAGCTGGCCGAATCTCTGCGCCGCCGCACCGACCCGGCGCGGGTCGAGGTGGTCACCGCCGACGCCACGCGTCTGCCCTTCGACGACGCGCAGTTCACCGGCGCCGTCTGCTTCACCATGCTGCACCACGTGCCCACGCCGGCGAAGCAGGACGCCCTGCTCGCCGAGGTGCGTCGCGTGCTCCGCCCGGGCGCCGTCTTCGCCGGCTCCGACAGCCGTCCCTCCCCGCTGTTCCGCGTCGCCCACCTCTTCGACACCATGTGCCTGGTCGACCCCCAGACCCTCCCCGAACGGCTGCAGCGTGCCGGCTTCGAGGACGTCCGCGTCAGCGCGGCGAAGAGCCAGCTGCGCTTCCGCGCGAGACGCGGCTGACCCAGCGCTCGGGATGCTCCAACTCGTTGAGCGAGGGCATCATCGCCGGTCCCTCCCACACCCGGTTGAGCAGCGACAACCCGCCCTGCGCCACCACCCGCTCGGCGAAGCGCTCGCCCATCTCGTACTGGCGCATCTTCATGCTCAGCCCGGTGACCCGGAACACCAGCCGCTCCAGCGGCGACCGCTGCGCGCTGCGCGCATGGAAGGCCTTCTCCAGCCGCTCGAAATCGGCGAGGTGGCGGCTGCCCACCTGGTGCATCACGTAGTTGCTGTAGCCCTCGCAGACGCTCATCACCGCCTGCA
>CAZCJX010000020.1:0-35353 GCA_964499205.1 uncultured Actinomycetes bacterium
AGGTGGCGCTGATCATCGCCTTCGTGGTGCTGGCCGCCTTCACCTACGTCAGCGGCCTGCGCGCGCCAGCGCTGATCGCGCTGGTCAAGGACACGCTGATCTGGCTGGTGGTGCTGGTCGCGGTGATCTACATCCCCTACAAACTGGGCGGTTTCGGCGCCATCTTCCACAAGGTGGAGCAGGTCTCGGCGGCGCTGCCCAAGGCCAAGGCCAAGCCCGACGTGCTGCAACCGTCGCTGTTCAACGGCTATGCCACCATCGCGCTCGGCTCGGCGCTGGCGCTGTTCCTCTATCCCCACGCGCTGACCGGCGTGTTCAGCTCGTCGAGCCAGCGGGTGCTCAAGCGCAACGCCTCGTTCCTGCCGGCGTACTCGTTCATGCTCGGCATGATCGGGCTGCTCGGCTTCATGGCCATCGCGGCCGGGGTCAAGCCCACCAAGGCATTCGGCAACAACAGCGCCATCGCCGACCTGTTCCAGAACATGTTCCCGACGTGGTTCACCGGCGTGGCTTTCGCGGCCATCGCCATCGGCGCGCTGGTGCCGGCGGCGGTGATGTCGATCGCGGCGGCGAACCTGTTCAGCCGCAACATCTGGCGGGAGTACGTGCAGCCGCGCATGTCGATAGCGCGCGAGGCGACGATCAGCAAGATCGCCTCGCTCGTGGTCAAGGTCGGCGCGCTGGTGTTCATCCTCGCCGTGCCGACCACCGACATCATCTACTTCCAGACCGCCGGCGGCGTGTGGATGATCAACGCGTTGCCCGCGTTGGTGTTGGCGCTGTACCTGAAGCGGCTCGACAAGTGGTCGATGGTCGCCGGCTGGGCCGCGGGCATCGGCTTGGGCACCTACGCCCTGGTCAAGGAGCAGTTCGCCACCAGCCTGCACGACTTCGGCTTCGGCGGGAAGATCTACATCGGCTTCGCCGCCATCGTGCTCAACGTCATCGTCGTCGCCGTCGGCTCGCTGATCGCCGCCCTGCTCGGCCGCCGCGGCCTCGACGCCATCCCCGAAAGCGACTACCACGCCCGCCGCGAAGCGGACGTGGCGATGACCGGTACCCGCCCCCCGCTGACTCAACCGGTGCCCGGCACCGGCAACGCGTGATGGAGATCTGCTGACCGGCTGCGGGTGGCGTGCCGAGGGCAGGGAGGACGAGGCCGCCTTCCTCGCGAAGGCGGCCGACGACCTCGCCGCGCGCCGTCGCCACTTCACGAAGAAGTGATCAGCCCGGGCGCACAATGGCGCCATGATGTACCACCCGTACTACACCCACGGCGGGTTCTTCTGGCTCGGCGGCCTGTTCAGCCTGCTGGTGGTGGTCGCGCTGGTCGCCGGGGTGATCCTCGTCGTCCGGCAGCTCTCCGCCCATCCGCACACTCCCCAGGGCCGGCCCGACGCACCGTCCACGCCGCTGTCCCGCGCCGTCGAGGAGTTGGACCTGCGCTACGCGCGCGGCGAGATCGAGCGCACCGAGTACCTGCAGCGTCGCGCTGACCTGATGCACGGTGCCCATCCCATGGCGCCCCCGCCCGGCCCCGGCCCGGCCGCGCCGCCGCAGGCACCGACGCCGCCCGCCACCAGCTGAGAAGCTGGCCCACACCCCTGCCCGGCGTGGCGGCTGGCATCATGCCGTCGCCATGCCGGACACCTACACCCACGGCCACCACGAGTCGGTCCTGCGCAGCCACACCTGGCGCACCGCCGAGAACTCCGCGGCCTACCTGCTCCCCGCGCTGAGCGCCGGCCAGGACCTGCTCGACGTCGGCTGCGGGCCGGGCACCATCACCGTCGACCTCGCCGCCCGCGTCGCGCCCGGTCGCGTCGCCGGCGTCGACGTCGAGCCCGGCATCGTCGCCCAGGCCGCCGCGCTCGCCGCCGGCAGCGGCGCGGACAACGCCAGCTTCACCACCGGCGACGTGTACCACCTCGGCTTCCCCGACGCGTCGTTCGACGTGGTGCATGCGCACCAGGTACTGCAGCACCTCACCGATCCCGTCGCCGCGCTGCGCGAGATGCGTCGTGTGCTGCGCCCCGGTGGCATCGTCGCGGTGCGCGACAGCGACTACGCCGGCTTCGTCTGGGCGCCGCGTGACCCGCTGCTCGACCGCTGGCTGGAGCTGTACCACCAGGTCACCGCGCGCAACGGCGCCGAGGCCGACGCCGGCCGACTCCTGCTCGGCTGGGTGCAGCGCGCCGGCTTCGTCGACGCCGTGGCGACCAGCTCCACGTGGACCTTCGCCGACCCCGAGAGCCGCGCCTGGTGGGGCGGGCTGTGGGCCGATCGCGTGCTGCTCTCCGCGTTCGCCGAGCAGGCGGTTGCCTACGGGCTGGCCCAGCCCGACGAGCTGGAGGCGATCGCCGCGGCGTGGCGCCGCTGGGCGGAGCAGCCCGACGGCGTCTTCGTCATCCCCCACGGCGAGGTGCTGGCGCGCGCGTCGTAGTTCTGTGATGGCTTCCTCAGCGCCGTCTCAGCACTGAGCCGCCGGTGTCATCGCATGATGCCGCCATGCCACACATCACCTGGCGCGGGCTCGCATCCTGCGCCCTCGCACCAGCGGCCGCGCTGCTCGTCGCCGGCTGCGGCGGAGCCTCGTCGACGGGCACCGCGTCGCAGCCTGCCGCGCAGCAGAGCGCGCAGAGCGCGCAGAGCGACGGCAGCAGCACGAGCCAAGCCGCAGACACCACAACGACCGAGAGCGCCGGCATCGACCGCGCCTCGGTGTCGAGCGCCGACTCGCAGCTCGACGCCGCCGACAGCGCGCTGTCGCAGGCGGATTCCGCGATGTCCTCCACGGAGAGCACCCCATGAACCCCGTCCGTCTCGCCCGCATTCCCGCCGCCGCCGTCGCCGTCGCGGCAACCGTCGGCGCCGCCGCGCCCGTCGCGGCGCAGACCGCCACGCCGCGTCCGCTGGCGCAGGCCACCCTGGCCACCTGCAAGCAGGCCGGGCAAAACATGGTCACCGCACGGCTCGACGTGCTCGGCGACCTGCGCAACAAGGTCACCGCCTCCAAGACGTTGACCGCCGCCCACCGCGCCACGTTGACCAATCTCGTCGACAGCGACCGCAGCGGCCTCAGCACCCTGGCCACCACCATCCAGGGCGACACGACGCTGGCGCAGTGCCGCAGCGACGTGCAGTCGATCGTCACGCGCTTCCGCGTCTACGTGCTGGTCGTGCCCCAGGTGCACATCACCATCGCCGCCGACGCGCTGCAGGCCGCCGACACCACCCTGGCCGGCCTGGAGCAGAAGCTCAGCACCGCCATCCAGAACGCCCACCTCAACCCCGGCCAGCAGCAGCGCGCCAGCGAGGCGCTCACCGACTACGACACCCACGTGGGCAACGCCGCCGCGTTGATCAAGGGCCAGGCCGACGCGGTGCTGGCGCTGACTCCCGCAGGCTACCCGGGCACCACGACGACGCTGAAGTCGGCCCACACCAACCTCGAGTCGGCGCACGCCGATCTCAAGGCCGCCCGCGCCGACTTCGACACCATCGCCGACATCCTGCGACTTCCGGCACACTGAGGGGCATGAGGGCCGAGCCCAGCGGCAGCGGTCCCGGACCCATCACCGGCGACGGCTGCGCCGTGGACCTCTACGCCATGCTTCGCCCGCACGGCGAGGCGGAGCTGATCCACGGTGCGGTCGCCGCCGGTGCGCGCGTCCTCGAGCTGGGCTGCGGCACCGGGCGCATCACCCGCGGCCTGCTCGACCTCGGCCATCCCGTCACCGGCGTCGACTTCTCCGCCGACATGCTGGCCCACATGCCGCCGACAGCGCGCACCGTGCTGCACGACATCGAGAGGCTGCGCCTGCCCGAGCGCTTCGACGTGGTGACCCTGACCAGCAACATGGTCACCGGTGAGGACCGGCAGGCGCTCGCCTTCCTGCGCACGGCGCGCGCGCATCTCGCCGAGGGCGGAGTTGTGGTCATCGAACGCCTGAACCCGAAGTGGGCGGTGCCGGGGTCGATGGAGGCGGTCGCGCCGCCGCGCAGCAACGGCGGGCTCACCCAGTCGCTGCACGACATCGCATACGACGGCGACACGGTGACCATGACCATCCGTTACGCGCACGACGACGGCCGCGTCTGGACCCACCACGCCAGCATGCACGCGCGCAGCGACGAGGACCTCTCCGCGCTGTTCCACCGGGCCGGCCTGCAGCCGGTCCGCTGGCTCGACGCCGAGCGGGACTGGCTACTCGCCTCCGCGCTCTGACAGCGGCAGCGGCGGCAGCACCGGCAGACCCGCGGCACGCCAGGCCTGGAAGCCGCCCGCCAGGTCGGTGGCATTGACCAGCCCGAGCCGGCGCAGCGTGGCGGCGGCGAGGCTCGACGAGTACCCCTCGTTGCACACCAGCACGACCACCTGGTCGGCACCGCTCACCTCGGCGACGCGGTGCTCGCTGGTGGGGTCGAGGCGCCACTCCAGCACGTTGCGGTCGATCACCAGCGCGCCGGGGATCTCGCCGTCGCGGCGCCGCTGCTCGACGGGGCGGGTGTCGACCAGCAGCGCACCCCGGCGCATGGCGGCGGCGGCCTGGGCGGGATCCAGCCGGCGCAGCCCGCGGCGCTCGCGCTCGAGCAGGTCGTCGATGGCGCTCACGCTGCGGAGTCTGCGCCGCCGACGCGGTGGTGACGCGCACGTACACTGCCAGCCGTGTTCGACTGGTCCACCGCCGCCTCGCTGGCCACCGCCGCCGGCACCCTGGTGCTGGCCCTGGCCACCTTCTCCTCGGTGCGCTCCGCCAACCGCTCCGCACGCGTCGCCGAGCGCGCCCTGCTGGTCGGCCTGCGGCCTGTGCTGTCGTCGACACGCTTCGACGATCCCCCGCAGAAGATCGGCTTTGTCGACGGCAAGTACCTGGTGGCGGTTGGCGGCGGTGGTGCCGCCGAGGCCAACGACGACGTCGTCTACCTCGGCTTCGGTCTGCGCAACGTCGGCAACGGGCTGGCCGTGCTGGACGGCTGGTACCTGCACCCCGACCTGGCCACCTCGGCCGTGCCCCACCCGGCTCCGACCGAGTTTCGCCGCCTCACCCGCGACCTGGTCGTCGCCCCGGGCGACATCGGCTTCTGGCAGGGCGCGCTGCGCGACCCCAGCGACCCGGGGTTCGCTCCAGCCCGCACCACCGTGCTGGAGCGCCGCCGGTTCAGCATCGACGTGCTCTACAGCGACCACGACGGCGGCCAGCGCACCATCACCCGCTTCGCCATGACGCCGTACCAGGACCGCTGGCTGACCGCGGTGGGGCGGCACTGGAACCTCGACCGGCCCGATCCGCGGTGATGCCGGCAGAGCCGTTCATCGAAGCCCGCCACCTCTGCAAGCGCTTCGGCGACCGCCTCGCCGTCGACGGCGTCGCCTTCAGCGTCGGCCGCGGCGAGGCCTTCGGCTTCCTCGGCCCCAACGGCGCCGGCAAGACGACGACGATGCGGATGATCGGCTGCGTCTCACCGGTGACGTCGGGATACCTGCGTGTGCTCGGCATGGACCCCGCCACCGACGGCCCGCGCATCCGCGCCCGGCTCGGCGTGGTGCCGCAGGCGGACACCCTCGACACCGAGCTCTCAGTTCGTGACAACCTGCTGATTTACGCGCGCTACTTCGACATCTCGCGCCGCGCCGCACAGCAGCGCGCCGACGACCTGCTCGACTTCGTGCAGCTGCGCGACCGCGCCGACGAGCGCGTCGACGTGCTCTCCGGCGGCATGCGCCGCCGTCTCACCATCGCGCGCGGCCTGATCAACGAGCCCGACATCCTGCTGCTCGACGAACCCACCACCGGGCTCGACCCGCAGGCGCGCCACCTGCTCTGGGACCGCCTCTACCGGCTCAAGCAGCGCGGCACCACGCTGGTGCTGACCACCCACTACATGGACGAGGCGGAGCAGCTCTGCGATCGCCTGGTGGTGATGGACCAGGCGCGCATCGTCGCCGAGGGATCGCCGCGCGAGCTGATCGAGCGCTGGTCGTCGCGCGAGGTGCTCGAGCTGCGCTTCGGCGTCGACGGCGAGGCCGCGGTCGAGGCAGGCTCCTTCGCCGGCCTGGCGCAGCGCGTCGAGGCGCTGCCCGACCGGGTGCTGCTCTACACCGACGACGGCGAGGCAACCAGCGCCGCGGTGCACGCGCGTGGCATGGTGCCGAGCAGCGTGCTGGTGCGGCGCAGCACCCTCGAGGACGTGTTCCTGCGGCTCACCGGCCGTCGCCTGGTGGACTGAGGCGGCGATGGCCTCGCCGGCGCTGCACGTCGTCGAGTACGACATGTATGTCTTCCGCCGCGCCTGGCGCTCGGCGCTGTTCGTGTCGCTGATCCAGCCGCTGCTGTTTCTCAGCGCCATGGGACTGGGGCTGGGCGGCCTGGTGCGCGGTGGCCGCGCCGCCATCGACGGCGTCACCTACCTGCACTTCCTCGCCCCCGGAATGCTGGCGACGACGACGATGCAGAACGCCGCGGTGGAGACGACCTATCCGATCATGTCGCGGCTGCACTGGCAGCGCATCTACGAGGCGATGCTCAACACGCCGCTGCGGGTGCGCGACCTGCTGCTCGGCGAGATGACCTGGCTGACCCTGCGGGTGACCGCAACCGCGGTGGTGTTCTTCGCCGTCGCCGCCTGCTTCGGCGCGGTGCGCTCGCCGCTGGCGCTGCTGGCCATCCCGGTGGCGACGTTGACCGGACTCGCCTTCGGCACGCCGATCTTCGCCTTCACCGCGACCCAGCGCAACGACGCGGGATTCAACGCCATCAACCGCTTCATCGTGGTGCCGCTGTTCCTGCTCGGTGGCGCCTTCTTCCCGATCACCCAGCTGCCGCGCATCCTGCAGGGCATCGCCTGGTGCACGCCGCTGACCCACGGCGTGGCGCTGTGCCGCGACCTGCTGCTCGGCACCGCTGGCTTCCCGTCGGCGATCGCCCACCTCGCGGTGCTGCTCGCCTACATCGTCGCCGGTCTGGTGGCGGCGACGTACACCTACCGGCGGAGGTTGCTGGTGTGAGCGCGGTCGAGGGCGCGCTGCGGCTGTCGACGCTGATCCCCGGCGGTGGGCGGCGGTCGATCCGCCTGGTGGAGCGCAATTGGATGTCGTTCCGCAAGGCGCGCGGCTGGTTGGTGATCGTCTCCGGCTTCTACGAGTCGCTGCTCTACCTGCTCGGCATGGGACTCGGCGTCGGCGCACTGGTGGGCAGCGTGCACGACGGCGGCGTGACGCTCCCCTACGGGGTGTTCGTGGCGCCGGCCCTGATGGCCTCGTCGGCGATGCAGGGCGCGGTCAACGAGTCGGTCTTCAACGTGTACTACAAGCTGCGCTACGCCAAGCTGTACGACGCGGTGCTGTCGACGCCGCTGACCATGCTCGACGTGGCGCTGGGCGAGGTGTCGTGGGCGCTGCTGCGCGGCACCACCTACGCGATGGGCTTCATCGTGGTGATGAGCGCGCTCGGGCTGGTGCGCTCGTGGTGGGCGGTGTTCGCGGTGCCCGCGGCGCTGCTGGTGAGCCTTGCCTTCTCCGGGGTCGGCGTCGCGGTGACCACCTTCATCCGCACCTGGAACGACTTCGCCCTGGTGCAGCTGGTGGTGTTGCCGCTGTTCCTGTTCTCGGCGACCTTCTATCCGCTGGCCACGTATCCCGGCCCGCTGCGCGTCGTCGTCGAGCTGACGCCGCTGTACCACGGCGTGCACATGGTGCGGGGTCTCACCACCGGGCACCTCGGCGCCGACATGGCGCTCGACGCGCTGTACCTGCTGGCCATGGGTGCCGCCGGGGTGACCGTGGCCGCGCGGCGGCTCACCAGGCTGCTGCTCAGCTAGTCGGGTCGACCACGCGGATGCGCACGGCGCGCAGCTGCTCATGGGCGGCGAGCAGGACGCGGCGGTCGGGCGTGGCCACGTCGAGCAGCTCCGGCGTGATCCTGTCGCGCAGCGGCGCCAGGCGCGGGTCGGCGAGGACGGCGTCGACGGCGTGGCGGTCGCCCCCGGTGGCCACCGCGTCGAGACGGTCGAGCGCGGGCAGCAGGATGCGGCAGGCGGTGTCGGCGGCGGCCTGCAACGCGACGTGCGCCTGGCCCTCGCGGCGCCGAGCGAAGCGCTGCTGCGACCAGCCGCCGGCGGCGGTGCGGCCGTGCACCGGTCGTGAGCCGACCTTGGACGCGTGCAGCTGGCCGCCCTCGAAGGCCCCGGCCGCGAAGCCGCCGAGGCGGACCAGCAGCAGGCCGACGGTGCGCTGCATGCCGGCGTGGGCCAGCAGGCCGCCGTAGGGTTGCCCGGCGTCGACCTGCAGCGGTGGGAACGGCACCGTGCAGTGCGCCTCGCTGCCGTCCGCCGCAACCACGTCGATGCGCTGGGCCTGCGGCCCGGCGGGCTCTGCGCTCCACCGCGTCGCCCCGTGGCGCGCGGCGAAGCCGTCGAGCCAGCGCTCCAGCCGCTCCGGCGCCACCGCCACCCAGCGGCCGCCGCCCGCCGCCGGCCGGCTCACCGCCCTGGTTCCGCCGCGGTGGTCAGCGGGCGGCGGCGCCGCGCACCACCAGGGAGTCGAGCAGGCGCGAGGCGGCGTCGGTGACCTCGGCGACAGCGGCGTCGAAGGCCTCGGCGTTGGCGGCGGAGGGCTGGCGGAAGCCGCTCACCTTGCGCACGAACTGCAGGGCGGCGGCGTGGACGTCGTCGGCGGTGGCGGGCGGCTGCATGCCCCGGAGGGTCTTGATGCTGCGGCACATGGCGGCAACTATGCCGCGAATCGCCGCCGATGGCGCGCGACCGCGCCGCGCCGCTCAGGCTCAGGCGAAGCTGGCGGCGCTCCAGTGGTGGCCGCCGTCGTAGGTCATCAGCAGCTGGGTGGAGGTGCCCTGCCCCACCACGGCCACGCCCTGGGTTGAGGTGGTGAAGCCCAGCTCACCCGCCAGCACCGCGGAGCCGCTGTACACGGTGGCCCACGACGCACCGCCGTTGAAGCTGGCCTCGATGGCGCTCCCCGTGCCCACCGCGACCACGCCGCTCGCCGCGGCGATGGCCCCCGCGTCGCTGGTGGGCATGGCGGTGGCGTTGCGCTGGAAGGTGCTGCCGGCGTCGCTCGAGGTGTAGAGATGCACGCTGACGCTGGGGCCGGTCCAGGTGCCCTCGACGCACACGGCGTACAGCCGCGTGGTCGTCGACGCCGCCACTGCCGCCGAGCCGCCCGCCGAGCCGCAGGGCGGCTGCCAGGACGCCCACTGCCCGCCGCTGAGCCGGGCGCCGCCGATCACGGTGCGGTTGACCATGATGGCCCAGCCGGCGCCGCCGTCGAGGGTCACCCGCGCCTGCGGGACCGGCCCGGCGCCGATGGTCATGCTGGTGCTCGACACGGTCCAGGCGTCGCGGCTCGACGGCGTGGTGGCCAGGTGCACCGCGCCGCTGCCGGCGACGGCCGCGTGGGCGAAGCCGGCGGCGGCCTCAAGGCTCTGCACCTGGCCGCCGGCGGCGTCGCCGGGGAGGGTCTGGCGCCGCCAGGTGGCGCCGCCGTCGTGCGTCGACCACAGCTCCGGGCCGAAGGCCCAGCCGTCATTGGCGTCGGCGAAGCGCAGGCTGCGGACGCCGCCGCTCCCGTCGCCCTGCGCCGGCGCCATCGGCGCCCGCGGCATCGCCGTCCAGGTGTGGCCGCCGTCGGCGGTGCGGCCCAGGGCCAGGCAGTGGGCGCTGCCGCAGGGATAGCTGCCCAGGACGAAGCCGGTCGAGGTCGACACGAAGGTCACCGAGGTGGGGGAGAAGCCCTGGGGCAGGTGGCCCGCCACGCCGGGCGGCGGTGCGGTGGGGGTCGGCGCCGGCGTCGCGCTGGCGCTCGGGCTCTCGGTGGGCGTCGCGCCGGTGGCGATGGCCGACGCGGTGGAGCTCGGCGACGGGGTCGGTGAGCTGGCTCCGCCTCCACCGCCGGAGCAGGCGGCGAGCAGCAGCGCGGGTGCGGCGAGGGCAAAGCGGTGCACGGATGGACAACGGCGCGGCGCCTCGCGCGGATACGGCCAGTTGCGACATCATGTGCCGGCCATGCCCGTCGTCGACGACCTGCTGCGCAACAACCGGGGCTACGCCGAGTCGTACGCCAGCCAGGGCCTCAGCGCGCGCCCGACCCTCGGCGTCGCCGTGGTGGTGTGCATGGACGCGCGCATCGACGTGCATGCCGCGCTCGGCCTGCGCCAGGGCGACGCGCACGTCATCCGCAACGCCGGGGGCATCGTCACCGACGACGTGCTGCGCTCCCTGCTCATCTCGCAGCGCCTGCTGGGCACGCGCGAGGTGATGCTCATCCACCACACCGGCTGCGGCATGCTCGACTTCACCGACGAGGAGCTGGCCGCCGCGGTCGAGCGCGACACCGGGGTGCGGCCGCCCTTCGCCCTGGGCGCGTTCCGCGACCTCGACGAGGACGTGCGCCACAGCATCGCGGTGATCTCCGGCTGCGAATACCTGCCCCATCGTGAGGTGGTGCGCGGCTTCGTCTACGACGTGGTCACCGGGCGGCTGCGCGAGGTGCGCTGACCTGCGCCGGGGGGTGCCAGGCGCAAGACTCGAGGGTCGCGGGCGTTAGGGAAGCAGATGCACCGACGTACCGCCGTGCTCGTCGGAGCCACCCTGCTGGCTCCCGCCATCCTGTCGATGGCCGCCCCCGTGCGCGGCAGCGCCGCCACCACTCCTACGGCGGGTGGCTTCACCGCCATCACCTCGCAGCACTTCACCGCCACCAACCTGGGGCCGGCGAGCAACCAGAGCTGCGACATCCTCTACGACCTCTACGTCCCCAACGACGCCAGCGCCACGCACCAGGTGCCGGCCATCCTCACCACCAACGGCTTCGGCGGCAGCAAGAACGACCAGGCCTCGGTGGCGGCGCTGCTGGCCGGCAACGACTACGAGGTGCTCTCCTACTCGGGCCTCGGCTTCGGCGGCAGCAGCTGCAGCATCGAGCTCGACTCGCCGGAGTGGGACGGGCGCGCCGCGTCGGAGCTGGTCACCCTGCTCGCCTCGCGGCCCGAGGTGGCCAAGCAGGCGCCCGGCGACCCGGTGATCGGCACCTGGGGCGGGTCCTACGGCGGCGGCTTCCAGTTCGCCCTGGCCGCGGTCGACCCGCGCGTCGACGCCATGATCCCCCAGATCACCTGGAACGACCTCTCTTACTCGCTGGCGCCCAACAACGACTCGGCCTCCTTCAACTACGCCGGCTCACCTCCCGGCGCGCCGAAGTTCGAGTGGTCCGACCTGTTCTTCGCCGACGGTGCGGCCCAGGTGGCCATCAACCACGGCACCAGCGGCGTCCCGCCCACCGGCTGCCCGGGCTTCGACCTGCAGGTCTGCGTCGCCCAGGCGGAGACCACCGCGGTGGGCTACGGCACGCCCGACACCGTGGCGCTGCTGCGCCACGCCTCGGCGGAGTACGAGCTCTTCGAGAATCCCACCACCCACGTGCCGCCGATGCTGCTGATGCAGGGCCAGAACGACACGCTGTTCAACTTCGCCGACGCGGTGGCCAACTACCGCGGCGCGCTGCGCCGTGGCGCACCGGTGAAGCTGGTGCTCAAGGAGGGTGGCCACAGCGGTCCCGCCGCGCCCGGCGAGGTCAACGACTCCGATCCCGCCAAGGGCTATCTCGACCAGCTCTACCTCGCCTGGTACGCCAAGTACCTCAAGCACCAGCACGTCGACACCGGCCCACAGGTCGAGTTCTTCCGTGATTGGGTCAGCTATGACACCAACGGGTCGGCCCAGCCGGCCTACGGCGCGTCGGACAGCTGGCCGGTCGGCCCCATGGCGTCGCTGTACCTCTCCGGCGGCGGGGTGGGCAGCGGTGGCGACCTGGTCGACGACGCGGCAAAGGTGGTGGCGGGCTCGCAGACCTTCGTCAACCCGCCCGGCGGCCAGCCGTCGAGCTACTCGGAGACGTCGGACCAGGGCCAGAAGCTGCCGCCCACCGATCCGCTCGGCGAGTTCGCCTCGTGGAGCACGCCGCCGCTCGCGGTTGACACCGACGTCGTCGGCATCCCGCAGCTGACCTTCACCGTGTCGGCGCCGGCGACGAGCAGCGCCGATCCCAGCACCGAGCTGGTGCTGTTCGGCAAGCTCTACGACGTCGACCCGTCCGGCACCGTCACCCTGGTGCACGGCATCGTGTCACCGCTGCGTGTCGCCGACACCAGCAAGCCGGTGCACCTCAACCTGCCGGGACAGGTGCACCGCTACGCCGCCGGCCACCGCATCGAGCTGGTGCTCGCCTCCACCGACCAGGCCTACGCGGGCAGCCGCGTGCCGGGGCCGATCACCGTCGCCGCGGATCCTGCGCATCCCTCGGTGCTCTCGCTGCCGCTGGCGCCGGTGAGCACCAGGCCCGCGCCGCACCACGACACTGTCGCAGCAGCGTCGTGCTGTGCCCCGGCGGTGAGCACCCTGACGGGGCTGCCGGACACGGCGGCTGAGGCCGCGCCGGCGCGCGTCAGCGCGGCGCTGGTCGCCCTCGCCGCGCTGGTGCTCGGCGGTGTCGCGAGGCGGCGCCGCCGCCTGGGGCGCCAGCCGACCGCGTAACCCGCTGGGGGCGCTGTCCGCGCTGCGGTTGCGGCGCGACGGGGGCGTCGAGGAACACCAGCGTGCCGCTGTCGAGCAGCGAGTCGCGGTCGACCCAGCGCAGCGCGGGGGCACCGAGGCGGCGGAGTTTCTGCCACTTCTCCATGTCCTCGTCGCCGAGGAAGGTGAGCGCGGTTCCCTCGTTGCCGTTGCGCGCGGTGCGGCCGACGCGGTGGGTCAGCCACTGCGGCGTCTCGGGCAGCTCGGCGTTGACCACCAGGCCGACGTGGGCGACGTCGATGCCGCGCGCGGCGACGTTGGTGGCGACGAGGACGTCGGTGCGGCGGCTGCGGAAGTCGGCGATGGCGCGGTCGCGCGCGTTCTGCGAGAGGTTGCCCTGCAGCGCGCCGGTGCGATGGCCGAGGCGGCCGAGGTCGCGCGCCAGCTTGGCGGCGCCGTGCTTGGTGCGGTGGAAGACGATCGCCGAGTCACCGTGGCGGTGCAGCAACGCGGAGAGCATGGCGACGCGCTCCTCGCGACCGACCCGCACCAGCCCGTGCTGCAGCAGCGGTTCCTGCTCGCGCTCGACGACGACGCGCGCAGGATCGTGCAGGTGCTTGGTGATCATCGTCTGCACCCACGCCGGCATGGTCGCCGAGGCGAGCACCGTCTGCCGCGCCGTGCCGCTGTCGTCGTGCCGCGCCGGAGTCAGCGCGAGGATGCGCTCGACGTCGCGGGCGAAGCCCTGGTCGAGCATCTCGTCCGCCTCGTCGAGAACCAGGAGCTCGATACGCCCCAGGTGCGCCGCGCCGCGCTCGGCGAGGTCGAGGATGCGGCCGGGGCAGCCGATGATCACGTCGGCGGAGCTGCGCAGCGCGGAGAGCTGCGCGCCGTAGCCGATGCCGCCGACCAGCAGCGCGATGCGCAGGCCGGGGTCGACGGTGCGCAGCACGCCGGCGATCTGCGAGGCCAGCTCGCGGGTCGGCGTGACCACCAGAGCGCGGGGGCCGGTCTTGCGATGCCCGCTGAGGCGCTCGACCATGGGGACGAGGTAGGCGAGCGTCTTGCCCGAGCCCGTGGGGGCCTCGATCACGACGTCGCGCCCCTGCAGCAGGGCGGGGATGCTGTCGCGCTGCACCGGCAGCGCAGTCTCGACGGAGGTGCGGCGGAGTGCCTCGACGGTGCGCGAACGCACACCGAGATCGGCAAAGGGTGTCATCGGGATCCTTCTATGGCCGTCAGATGCGGCCGGTTCCCCCTCGAATGGAGACGTATGCTGGTTCTTGAGGACCCGCGCGAAGGGCGGGGAGAGGGATCACCAAGAGGCACGCCCGCTGTCGGGCTGCCTGCACGGTAGCACGTCGCGGCGGTCAGGGGCGGCCGTGCGGCAACACCTGTGTCGCCATGAAGGCGAAGAACATGGCGCTGGCGAGCACGGTGAAGAGGTGGAAGACCTCGTGGTAGCCGAACACGCGCGACCACAGTCGCGGACGCTTCCACGCGTACGCGGCGGCGCCCATCGAGTACAGGGCGCCGGCGCCGATCACCATCAGCAGCCCGCCGGCGCCGACCGCCTGGAGCAGGCTGGGTGCCGTGGCCAGGCCCAACCAACCCATGCCGATGTACACCGCGGCGATCGCGCCGTCAGGCAGCCGGACCGAGCGCGTCACCATGGTCACGCCGGCCAGCGCCGCCGACCAGATGGCGATGAGCACGGCGGGCCGGAGCCAGCCGCCCAGCAGGTTGGCGCAGACCGGCGTGTAGGTGCCGGCGATGACGACGTAGATGTTGGCGTGGTCGAAGCGGCGCAGCACGGCGGTGACGGGCGGGCTCCAGCGGCCGATGTGATACAGCGCGCTGGTGCCGAAGAGCAGCAGCGAGGAGCCCACGAAGACGCCGACGGTGACCTGCTTGACCACGTCGGGCCGCGCCGCGAGGATCAGCAGTGTGCCGATCACCGTGGCGGCCACCGCTGCGGCGGCGTGCAGGTAGCCGCGGAGCAGCGGCTTGCCCACCAGCTCGTGCCAGGCGGGCCCGGCAGCGCTGCTGCCGGTGACGGTGGGTCCTGTCGCGTGCGGGTGGCCTGTCACGTCCTGCTTCCGAATCGCCACGGTAGCACGCCGATGTGACGCTGATCGGGACCGTGCGACGGCTGAGGCGCTGAGCGACGGGGCCCGCTTGCGCAGCGGGCCCCGTCTCTGCGCTCAGTCCAGGGTGAGCACCGGGGTGTGCTCGATCTGCACCGCCTGCAGCAGGCTGGGATCGAAGCCGAACAGGTGCAGGATGGTGGGCGCGATCTGCGTCGTCTCCACCCAGCCGTTCACCACGCCGTGATGACCGATCGGATCGCCCGACACCACCAGCGGCACGTCGCGATCCTGCGGGTCAGCGCCGCCATGCTCGGCGATCTTGCCGTGTCCGCCGGTGTACACGACGCCGTGCTGGGCGATGCCGACAAGGTCGGGCACCCGCGCGTTGCCCGGCGCGACATGGAAGTACTGCGCCGCGTCGGCGCCGGCGAAGATCGCCTGGTTGCCCGCCTGCGTATAGGGCTTGGGATTGCCGTTGATGTCGTTGCCGGTCCCGCTGTCGTTGAGCAGGAAGTTCTTGGCGAACGCGGTCGCCGCGTCGGAGCGGTCGTTGAGCCAGATCAGCATGCCGTCGTCGTTCACCGAGAACGCCACCAGCGGGTTGACCGCGGCGGGATTGCCGGCATTGGCGTTCTGCCATGCGGCGTTGAGTGCGTCCATGATCGGCCCGTCGGGGATGCGCGTCAGCGCGCTGGGCTGCTGCGGCGACTGGCCGTGCTTGGCGGAGAGGATCACCACCGTGCTCTTGTCGAGCCCGTCGTCCTTGAGTGCTTGCTCCATGGCACCGACCTTGCTGTCGATGTAACCGAGCGCGCGGGTGAGCAGCGGGCCGGGCGTGGTGCCGTCGGCGAGGTAGCCGCCGGTGAGGCCGTCACTGGTGGGCAGCTTCTCCGCGGTGGAGACGGTCTGGAAGTTCATGCCGAACAGTGCCGGCGTGCCCACGCGTGTCGAGCCGCTGTGGTCGAAGCCGGCGATCTCGTTGAGCACCGCCTGCACCTTGTAGCTGTCGTACTGCATGGTCAGCGCGTTGTCCTTGGTCCAGTCGATCGACGAGGTGGACGTCGGCGCGTTGCTGTTGATCTCCGGCGCGAACAGGTCGTCGATGCCCGTGCCCGACGGACCGCCGAGGATCTCGTAGGCGGGGTGCTTGTCCGACCACGCGGTGCGCAGGCCGGCGTTGTGCAGCACCTCGAAGACGGTGTTGACCTGCAGATATTGGTGTGGGTACACGGGCTTGCAGGTCGTCGGGTCGACGGGGAGCTGGGCCGGGTCGATCAGGGTGATCGGGTTATTGGTCATCTGCAGGATGCTGTCGGGCAGGCCGCTGAGACCCTGGCCGGCGTCGATCGACGTCTGATCCTTGTCGAGCTGCTCGAAGTAGGTGACCTCGGCGCCCGGTGGGACGGTTCCGCTGGCGCAGTCCGCCGCGCTGGTGCCGGCGGGGAGCAGCGTGTGGTTCCAGGTGTCGTCGTAGTACACGCCGGTGCTCGACGGGTTGCCACCGGTCACCTGTCCCACCATGCCGGGGAAGGAGTCCGACGGGAACGGCGTCTGCGCACCGGTGAACTCCACGCCGCTGCGGGTCAGCTTGGCCAGCGCCGACGACGGGTGCTGCTGCACGTACCAGGCGAGGTCCGACTGGTGGAGGCCGTCGATGGACAGCAGCAGAACGTGCTGCACCGAGGCCGGCCCTCGCGCCGCTGCGCCGCCCGCCGAGGCGACGACTCCGGCGACGATCCCCGCCGCCGACACGGCGCCGAGCACGCGCCCTGATCTACGTGGCATCTCCGTCTCCTTCATTGGGCTGCCGGGAAGGGAGCGTCCGGCGGTTCCCTGAGGGTAGGAGTCCGGTCGTTATGCGAGATGCAAGCGGTGCTTAAGATGTGGGGTTGCCGGAGCCGCGCGCTTCACAGGTACGCCAGCAGGCGCTCGAGTGGGCGAGGCACGCGGTCGAGATCGAGTGCGCCGACGAGCAGTGGTGCCGCCCGGATCTTCCGCCCGCCGCGCGTCCCCATGAAGCGTCGCAGCTGCGCTTCTCCGCTCCTGCCCCGCCACGCCGGTTGTCGCTGCATGCTGCGGAACGCCGCCAGCTCACCCTGCGATTCGAGGCACGCCTCCACCGCCTCGACACCGAGAGCTCGGATCAACTCGTCCTCGAGGTCGGCGACGCAGACGTAGAAGCCGCGTCGCTCCATGTCCGTGCGGCTGAGGTCGGCGCCGAGCCCGGCGCGTTCCAGCCCGCGCCGGAAGTCGCTCTCCTCGGCCGCATCGCAGAGGCCGGCCAGCCTGAGGCCCATCCCTGCAGGGCCGAAACGCTCGAGGAACGTTCCGGCGTTCTTCGACCCGCCGATAGCCGTGACGGCGACGCCCTCGGCGGCGAGATCGCGGCCGCAGCGGCGCGCCAACTCCTCCACCGCGAGGCGGTCACTGATCCCTTCGACGAGCACGACGGTACGGGCCGATGGGACGGTGAGCGGTGTTTCCACACCGAGCAGAGTATCGAGCAACGTCACGGCATCCTCCTGTCCGGCCTGCAGTACGGCCGGGGTATGGTGGCCCCCGGAGGCAGCAGCGGTGGCTCGAATACCAGCGGAGGCAGCGGGCACTCCGACCGTTCGCAGAATGCCGGTGGTGGGGCGCCAGGCAGCGTTCTGGCTGATCGCCTACGCATTCGTCGCGGTGATGCTCGGCACCACCCTGCCGACACCGCTCTATCCGCTGTACGAACAGAGCTTCGGGATCAGCCAGACCTTTGTCACGGTGATCTTCGCCACGTACGCGGTGGGCGTGATCATCACGCTGTTGCTGATCGGGCGGCTCTCGGACCAGGTCGGCCGGCGGCCGGTTCTGC
Source organism: uncultured Actinomycetes bacterium (assembly GCA_964499205.1). Lineage (GTDB taxonomy): Bacteria > Chloroflexota > Dormibacteria > Aeolococcales > Aeolococcaceae > DASRDZ01. The sequence continues at coordinate 17,470 of CAZCJX010000020.1, forward strand.
TGCCCGGCGTGGTGTTCTCGGCAGCGAGTGCCATCGTCTTCCTCGCCGCCCACGGCGCCGTCGAGCTCTACGTCGGCCGCATGCTGTCAGGGTTCTCTGCGGGAATCTTCACCGGCACCGCCACCGCCGCCCTGCTCGACCTGTCCCGACCGGAGCGGCGCGGGTTCGCCACCGCGGTCGCGGTCGCCGCCAACCTCGGTGGACTCGCCTGCGGCCCACTGCTGGCGGGACTGCTCGCCGAGTGGGCGCCCGACCCGCTGCGCCTTCCGTATGCCGTCGACCTCGCGCTCCTGGTGCCCGCCTTCGCGGGCGTGCTGGTGGCGCCCGAGACAGTGCGCAACGCCGGGAGACAGGTGCGATTTCAGATTCAGCGCCTGCGCATCCCGCCGGAGATACGCCTGGTGTTCTGGCAGGCCGTGCTCGCCGGTTTCTGCGGTTTCGCCGTCTCCGGCCTGTACGGCGCGGTCGCGCCCGCCTTCCTGGTACGGCTGCTCGGTATCACCAGCCACGCCGTGGCCGGAATCGTCGTCTTCGTCCTCTTCGCTGCGGCCGCCGTCGGGCAGCTCGCCACGCGGCGCATGCATTGGCATGCGGGATTGATGGCCGGATGCGCCGCCCTCATCGTCGGCATCGGACTTCTCGTGGTGGCACTCCTCGCCACGTCACTCGCCTGCCTGTTTGCCGCCGCGCTGATCGCCGGCGCCGGACAGGGAATGAGCATCGGTGCTGGATTGGCCGCGGTGAACGAGCGCGTCGCGGCGGAGCACCGGGGCGAGGTGGCGTCGACGTATTTCGTCGGCCTGTACACCGGGCTGATCTTTCCGGTGGTCGGGGATGGCCTGGTGGCTGACGCCATCGGACTCCGACCGGCGGGTGTCGTCTTCAGCGCTGTGGTCGGGGCCACCGTCCTCGCCGTTCTGCTCAGCCTGCGCTTGCAAGGATCTGCGGACGAGAGGCGATGAGGAGAGGGGCGTCGGCGTGAGGCGGCCTCATCCCGATCCTCTGATCAGGTGACCGCGATCCCCAGCAATGCCGCTCCGTTCTCGACCAGAATGCGCCGCAGCGCGTCCTCGCGCAGCTCGAGCCGGGCCAGCTCCTCCAGGCACCGTGCCGGCTGGATGAAGGGATAGTCGCTGCCGAAGAGCACCTGCCTGCTCAGCCGCCCGCCCATCTCGCGCACCACCTCGGCGGGCAGGTAGCGCGGCGCCCACCCCGAGATGTCGATGTGCACGTTGGTCTTGTGCAGCGCCATGGCGATCACGTCGAGGTGCCATGGCCAGCCCGTGTGCGCGGCGATGATCTGCAGCTGGGGATGCGCAGCCGCGACCGGGTCGAGCCGAAGGGGATGGGAGAGGTCGATGCGGATGCCCTGCCCGCCCGGCGTGCCGCCGCCGATCCCACTGGTGCCGGTGTGGAACAGCGCGATCAACCCATGTCTCTGGCACGCCGCATAGATCGGGAAGAACCGTTCGTCCTCGGGCGCGAAGGCCTGCAACGACGGGTGCAGCTTGACCCCGCGCAATCCCAGCTGCGCGATGCGCTCCACCTCGGCGACGGCATCCGCCTTGTGCGGGTCGACGCTGCCGAATCCCGTGAAGACGTCAGGGAAACGCTCGCAGGCGTCGGCAACCAGCTGGTTGGGAACGCGCGGCCGCCCGGTTGCCGTCTCCGCATCCCATGCCAGGATGACCGCCCGCACGTCCAACTCCCGGTACTCCCGCGCCACCTCCTCGAGCGTCCTACGCGCCACGGTGGAGCGGAAGTACCGCTCGGCAGCCTCGACGTATCCCTCCATGCTCCCGTCGAGCCACTCGGGAATCGGCAGGTGAACGTGGAAGTCGATGGCGCGCATGTCGTGCCGATGGTACCTGCGTTCTCACACGCCTGAGAGCGAGGTCATCCGTCGCCGCCATCGCAACGGCGCGGCCAGGCGCGTACGCTCCGGGGAGCGATGGAAGTGTCGGGACCCATGACCTCGTTCGACATCGGCGACCTCGGCGACGGGCCGGTTGCCGAGCTGCTCGCCCGCGCCTCCACCGTGGAGGCGTTGCGCCCGAGCGACGGCAAGAGCGGCTCAGCGTTCGCGCGCTTGTGGGTCGGCGGCGAGCGCTACTTCCTCAAGCGGGTGAGCCGGGCCGCCGACTGGATCATGCGGGTCACCGGTGACCGGGTGCATCGCGGCTATCGCATCTGGCAGGCGGGCGTGATGGACGCGGCTCCCGCCTGCATCGACCATGCGGTGGTGGCCATGCAGCTCGACGGCACGGGCGACGACGCGGTGTTGAGCACGCTGATGCGCGATGTAGGCGAGCACCTCGTCCCCGAGGGCGACAGCCTGGTGCCGCCGGCACAGCACCATGGCTTCGTCGAGCACATGGCCGAGATGTCGGCCGCCTTCTGGGGCTGGCGCGACAGCGTCGGCGGGCTGACCAGCGTGGCGGAGCGCCTTCGCTTCTTCGCGCCCGACAACATCGCCGCCGAGCTGCTCCTCGAGTCGGTGCCACCGCCGCTGGCCGCCGCCGACCGGGGCTGGCGGCTGCTCGCCGATCGCTCACCGCTGCTGTGGGCGCTGGCCGAGGCCGTGCATGCGCAGCCGTCGCTGCTCGGTGAGCCGCTCGCCGCCACGCCGTCGACCTTCCTGCACGGCGACTGGAAGATGGGCAACCTGGGCAGCCATCCCGACGGGCGGACCATCCTGCTCGACTGGGCCTACCCCGGCTGCGGACCGGCGTGCTGGGACCTCTGCTGGTACCTGGCGCTCAATCGCGCGCGGCTGCCGGAGAGCAAGGAGGCGACCATCGCCCGATTCCGCGCCGCGCTGGAGCGCTGCGGCGTGTCCACCGCGGAGTGGTGGCAGGCACAGCTCGACCTCTGCACGGCCGGCATCATGGCCACCTTCGGATGGGAGAAGGCGCTCGGCGACGAGGCCGAGCTGCGCTGGTGGGAGGACCAGGTCGACGGCGCCCTGCGCCGGCAGGGGCTGGATGCGCTGCGAGATGGCGGGTGAACGTCGACCACTACGCGGGCGCGGCGCGGCGCTGGGCGACGCGCGCCATGCGCGTGTACGGGCCCATCGCCACCGAGCTGGTGGCGTCGAGTCCGCGCCCGCTGGCCGGCCGCAGCGTCCTCGACGCCGGCGCGGGCACCGGCGCGGCCAGCGCCGCGCTGGTCGCCGTCGGAGCGCGGCCCATCGCCGCCGACCTGTCCCGCGACATGCTGCAGTGGAATGCACGCGCGCGGCCGCCCGCAGTGATCGCCGACATCCGCGCCCTGCCGCTGGTGTCCGGCAGCGTCGACGACGTTGTGGCCGCCTTTGTCCTCAACCATCTCGTCTCGCCGGCACCGGCGCTGGCCGAGCTGGTCCGGGTGGCGCGACCGGACGGCGTGTTGCTGGCCTGCGTGTTCGGCAACGACAGCCGCAGCGCGGCGCGCGACCGCGTCGACGAGCTGGCCGCCCAGGCGGGGTGGACGGTGCCGTCGTGGTACCTGGACCTCAAGGCGGAGGCAACGCCGGTGCTGGGCAGCGCCGCGGCGATGTCGGCGGCGCTCTCCGCCGCAGGGCTGGTCGACGTCAGCTCCGACGAGCGTCCCGTCGAGACCGGCATCACCACGGCATCCGAGCTGGTCAGCTATCGCTTCGGCCAGGCACACTTCTCCGCCTGGCTGGAGGAGCTGGGCGAGGAGCGCGGGGCCGAGGTCGAGCGGCGCATCGCCGCCGCGGTGGAGGCGCTGATGGAGCCGTACCGTCCCGTCGTGGTCTTCGGCAGCGCCCGGATCCCGTAGCGGGGTTTGCGCCCATCGCGCAGCTCGACGTCGTCGCCGCCCCCGCAGTTGTAGACGCAACCGTCCCCAACTGGCGCTCGGGGGGGCGGCGGGGTCGCGGCTCGGCCTGGGGGCTGGCGGTTGCGTCGAAGCGAGGATACGCTCCGTGCGTGCCGGGGCAGACCCACCTCCCCATCCCGCCGACGCCCTTCGTCGGCCGCTCCGCCGACCTCACGGCCGTCGGTGGCCTCCTCGCCCGCGCCGACGTGCGGCTGGTCACTCTCACCGGAGCGGCGGGTGTGGGCAAGACCAGGCTCGCCGTCGAGGTCGCGCGGCGAGCAGCGGGAGACTTCGCGGACGGTGCCGCCTTCGCCTCACTGGCCGAGGTTCGCGACCCCGCGACCGTGCCCTCGGCGCTGTTGCAGGTCCTCGGCGTCGCCGATGTCGGTTCCCGGCCACCCGTGGCCCTGCTCGCCGACGTCCTTGCCGGCAGGGACAGCCTTCTCGTTCTGGACAACTTCGAGCACATCATCGACGCAGCGGACTGCGTTGCAACGCTGCTGCAGGACTGTCCACGCCTGAAGGTGCTGGCCACCAGCCGGCGCCCGCTGGGGATTCGCGCGGAGCGGTGCTTCCAGGTGGCGCCTCTCGCTCTTCCCGAGTTCGCAGACATCGTCGCAGGCGAGGCGCTGCGAGCGGATGCTGTCGCGCTCCTGGCGTCGCGCCTCGAAGCTGTCGACACGCGCTTTCATCTCGGCGACGCCGACGTTCCGGTCGTCGTCGCCATCTGCCGCCGGCTCGACGGCCTGCCGCTCGCCCTCGAGCTGGTCGCCGCCCGCGCACGCACTCTGCCACTTTCGGCGATTCTCGAGGCGCTCGAGCAGCACCTGCCGCTGCTCACCGGCGGGGAGCGTGACCGTCCCGCGCGCCAGCGGACGATGACCGATGCCCTGGCCTGGAGCTACGCGCTCCTCGATGCTCCGGCGGCGGCGTTGTTCCGCCGTCTCGGCGTCTGCCTCGGTGGCGCGACCATGGAGACCGCCGCCGCTCTGGCGGATGACCTCGGCCTCAGCGACGTCGGTCTGCTCGACGTGCTCGACGACCTGGTCGCGCACAGCCTCGTCCACCGCGTCGATGCGAGTGACAGCCGCTATCGGATGCTCGAAGTCATCCGCGAGTTCGCGCTCGACGAGTTGATCGGCGCCGGTGAGGCCGACAGCGTGCGACGCCGGCACGCGCATCACTTCCTCGCTGTGGCCGAGGCGGCGGCCGCAAAGCTGCACGGACCGGACCAGGTGCTGTTGCTCGACCGGCTGCAACGCGATGCCGCGAATCTCAACGCCGCGCTGCGCTGGACAATCGCCGAGGGCAACGCCGACATGGCGCTGCGGCTGTGCTTGTCGCTGCGCCTGCTGTGGTATGTCCGCGGCTCGATCGCCGAAGGCCTCAGCCTGTTCGGTGCCGCGTTGCAGGTGCCCGGCGCATCTCCCCGACTGCGCGCGCGGGCACTCGTCGAAGCGAGCACGCTGGCTCGCCACCACGGCGACTTCGAGGCGGCCCGAGCCCTCGTCGACGAAGGTCTTGCCATCGCCCGGTCCGGCGCCGACGCCGATCTGCTCGCGTCAGCCCTGCTGCACCAGGGCTTCGTCCTCCACCTCCTCGGCCGGTATGACGAGGCGCGCGCCGCCCTCGAAGAGAGCCTCGCTCTGTGCCACGCCGCGGACGATGCCCTCGGCATTGCCCGTGCGTCCCATCACCTGGGCCTCATCGCCTACTTCGGTGACGGTGACACCAGCCTGGCATGGGAGATGCAGTGCCGCTGCCTGGCACTGTACCGCCGACTCCGCAACCAGCGTCACGCGGCCACCGCTCTCATCGCCATGGTGGAGCTGGCGCGGGCCCGCGGCGACAGAGCTGCGGCGCGCGACCTTCTCACCGAAGCGGTCTCGGAGGTCAGCCGGCTCGACGACGTCCCTCTGCTCGTCTACGCGCTGCACCACGCCGCCGGATTGGCAGCGGACGAGGCACACCCCAGTCGAGCCGTCCGGCTCCTCGGCGCGGCGCAGGGACTGGAACGGGCAAGCGGAGCGGCACCCTGGCCGGCCGTCGCCGCGGGGCAGGAGCGCTGGCTTCCACGTGTCGAGCGCCGCCTGGGCGCCCGCCGCGTCGCGGCGCTCCTGGAGGCGGGGCGGCGCATGTCCGCCGCCGACGCCGTGGCCCTGGCCACCGCATCCGACGACGACCGCGATCCCCTCACCGCCAGGGAGCACGAGATCGCCGCCCTCGTCGCCGACGGGCTCACCAACCGGGCCATCGCCGAGCGCCTCGTCGTCTCGGAGCGAACCGTCGACGGACACGTCGCTCGCATCCTGAGGAAGCTCGGGTTCAGCTCGCGCGCACAGATCGCGGCATGGGTGGTGGGCAACGAGCAGCGCACGATCGCCTGAGCATCGGCGCGGAACAGGTACCGCGAAACAGGTGGTTTCGCGCTTGGCTGCAGCAGCGAATCGCTCCTACGGTTTCCACCTGACGACACCCGATCACAGGTAAGGAGACCACCATGGCATTCGCCCGTATCGCTCTGTTCCCCGGCGGCACCGAAGACCACCACAACGCGATCGTCGAAGCGCTCGGCGAGTCGCAGGTCGACCCCCAGGGCCGCATCCTCTTCGCCGCCGGCCCCTCCCCCGAGGGATGGCAGATCGTGCAGCTGTGGGAGACGCGCGACCAGCTCGAGAGCTGGGTGCAGGCGAACCTCGGCGAGGCGTTCGCGCGTGTCGGCAGCCGCGGCTACCCGGCACCGCCGCGGATCACCGATTTCGAGGTTCGTGACCTTCTGTTGGGGCCCACGGTCACCGCGAGGTGACGTCGGGCTCCTGTCGTACGCCTACTCCCGACCTGCCGCAATGGAACTCTGGTGCCGCCTGTCGCATGGCCGATGATTGAGAGCTCGCATGAGCTGCCGGTCAGCGGCGCCCAATCGGTCGCGCCATCGGCCAGGGGCGGCACTGGACCTCGTTTCGCCCTAACCGCCACGCGCCATGCCCGCCTCACGCAGGTCAACCCGGAGGGGAGGCAGCGGCTGTGCCTATCCTCGTACGGCCCTTTTCCCCACAGACGACGTCCCCGCGACCGAGGTGGTCGTCTGCGTATCCACGGGTTGCTGACTACGGATACCTCCCCGTGGCGCCAAGTTGTGCTGCTGACTGGCTCTACGCGACCAGCACCTCCATATGGCCCATGTGCGATTAGGCCCATCCTGAGAAGGGGGTTTGCTGGCCCCCCCATAGCCTCCCGTCGGCCCGAGGTCGTAATCCGGGCTGCGCCGCAATGACCGCCGTCGAACTAGCGGGGGATCAACCGAACAAATGATCGCAGCAGCGCAACAGGACCGCCTCAGACGACCCTCTGGCATGGTCGCCCATCTACTATCTAGCCCATGGTCGAGAAACGCAGCTTGACTCACGTATCACCCTGCTCCACGGATCTCCACTTCCATGGCTGACGGCGGCGGCCGTGAAGAGGCCTTCGCCCGCCTTGCCAGCGCCTGGGCTGATCCTTCCTTTCGGCGTGCCATGAGCGCCCTCGTGTCTCTCGACGTCGATCAATTGAGCCGACTCGGGAAGGTGCTGCAGGCTGGCTTTAGCGACGAGCGGGAAGTCGTGGCGCGGGTGGAGATTGGACAGAGCCAATCTCACGGCATTGGTCTTCTTGTGGCTGGGGTGACCTATCTTCAGACAGTCCGTGCCGAGGAGGACCTTTCCGCGGATCAACTCCTCGCTTGGCTGAGGGAAGTTTCCGCAACGGCAACAGAGGACACTGCAGTCGCAGGAATGTCAGTTCACATCGAGCAGAAGCGAGAGGCGCTCATCCATCTGCTCGAGCAAGAGCCCAAGCCCGAAGGCATGTTTCGGCGCGCGCGCGTTCAGCACAGTGTCCTGCCGACGTTGGAGGCTATGGAACTCTCTCTTGACTACCGTGTTGATACTCCTATGGACAATCCGGATGCGGCCGGTCTGGTCCCAGTGATTATCGCTAGGGCGAGCTTCGATGAGCCCGTGTCCTCCGGTCGCAGCACGGTGTTTCAGATTCCGGATGAGGTACTCCGGGGCATCCTCGAAGAGGTTGAACGTGTCCGGCGCGTGGAAGAGCGTGTCTCCGACGCGCTTCCACGGGAGCTTATCCAATGACTCCGACCACGGATAGCGGGAACACCGCGAGCTTGATTGCGGCATCCGCTGCGGGTCTGTCCGCGGTTGTGAATTTCTTGCAGTTCCTGCGTGCCGAGACAGGTATTAACAAGCGGCTTGGGGATGTAGGCGAAGCACTGGCGGAGCTCGGCCGCACCCAAACGCACATCGCAACCCAAGTTGAAAGCTTGTTCAAGGCCAACCGCGATGATCTGCGTACGCTATTCCAACAGAATCACGAGTACATGATTCGAGTGTTGGATTACGCTTTTCGACAACCGGGAGCTGCGGAAGGCAGCAGCCAACGATGAACGCCGCTGTCGTTGCGGGGATACTCGCCGCCATGGCCGTCATGTTCGCTTTGTTGACTTGGCGAGCCGAAAACCGCCGAATCCGGACCGTAGCATCCTTCCATCGAGAACTGGACGAGAGTCTAGTTGGAGCGCGAGCCGCTGCGGCGCAGATCGACCAGTTTTTGCTTGACGACCAAGCCAGAATGGCGGGCTACTTGTCCGATCTCAAGGTCTCCCTTGACCGCGCATTGGAAGTGCGTACCTCCCGGATGGATCCAGCGCCTAACGCACTCGCGACTCGGTTCTATGGGCCCAAGAAGACCATCAATATGAGCTCTGGCAGCGAAGAGATTGCCCGTGAAATGCGCTCGTCCGCCGCAGTCTACCAGGCGATGTTGTCGTGGCTGCAGAGAGAGGCCGAGGTAGGCTCTTGGCGCCGGGAGATACTTGCTACTATCCGGGCGAGCCACGCACGCGGAATCACCATAGAGTTCCGAGGGAGCGAGGCGGATCCGGAGGTCGAGGAGGACGAGCCCGGGCGCCACGACCATTGGGTGGCAGCGAGCTACGCAGCACGCTGGCCCACGCGGGCGATACGGTCTGGCTGGCCTCGCGGCCTCGGGGCCGAGTCGTCAAGTACGGCCGGCAGCGTAGCTACATGTTGAAGTGGGCGCAGGCCTTCCCCGACCAAGACGTGCAGACGTTCGATGTACTCGCGATCTCCCGCGATCCGAACTCTGGGCGGTCGTCCCGGCTCCGCGCGTCCATGTGTGACCGGGTGCCGGAGGTTACCGCGTCGCGGACGACGGGTCGAGGACGGTGAGGACCTGGAAGTACGAACGATAGAAGCCCCGATCCCGAGTCAGGAGACGGTCCGACTGTGCCTGCGCGTGGGCGCCAATGAGAAAGTCGGGTACCACCCGTTGCCGAGCACCGCCGCGTCGTCGGTAGTCCTTGAAGGCCCGCCCGGCCGCGAGCGCTGCCGTGGCATCGACGCTGCTGAACTCTACGCCGAGCCCTTCGAGAGCATCGCGCGCCGGCGTCTCGTCGGCGAACGCGGCCGTGATCTCGGCCCATACAACCTCGCAGGCGACCAGTCGACCCTCGCGGGTGCACATTCGCAGGGCCTCCCGGGACCGGACGCCGAAGGTCGCATCGGCGAGGAAGATGTCCAGGAGAACGTTGGTGTCGACCGCCGTGATCACACAGTGTCCGGCTCGCCGCGCAGGCGGCGCATCACCGCGTCGGTTCCTTCCTTGCCGGCGAGCACCCCGAAGAGCTCATCGACAGCATCACGCGTCGTCAGCTTCGTGGCGACGAGGCGTCCATGATCCTCATCGAAGTCGAGCACTTCCCCGGGGCGGATGCCGAGGCGGTCCCGCAGGCGCTTGGGGATGGTGACCTGGCCCTTCTCGGAGACCGTACTTTTCATACCACCAGGGTAGGAATTCCTACCGATTAGGTCAAGTCTACGCCCGGAGGGACTCGAACCCCCGCTCCCGGCTCCGGAGGCCGGTGCTCTATCCAACTGAGCTACGGGCGCATGTGCGACAGGCGAGGGTGCAGTGTACCCCTCGGGCGGCTCACCACCATTCGAAGGGGCGGCCGTCCCAGGGGTCGAGGAGGGGGTAGACGGGGTCGGCGGCGAGCTCGGTGAGGCGGTGGGAGAAGGCGTCCACCTCCTGCGGGGCGAGCAGGCGGCAGAGCAGCGACACCAGCGCGTCGCGGCGCGCCGGGTCACCCGCGAGGGACTGGACGCGCGATGCGGTGGAGGCGGGCAGCGGGGTGCCGCCGAGGTCGATGAGCACGGTGCGCTGCCGCGGATAGGGGAGGAAGGTCAGACCGTGGTCGATGCCGCGGAGGCGGCCGTCGGCGGTCACCAGCAGGTGGGCGCGCTTGCGGTCGGCGTTGTTGACCAGGACGTCGAGAGCGGCGATGTCGCGCAGCATGGGGTCGAGCGCGGACTCCTCGTGGTCGTCGAGGACGCGATCGGCGACGTCGACGAAGAGCTGCATCGAGCCGATGCCCAGCGGTCCGTCGCGCACCGTGGTCGGCGGGACGAGTCCAAAGCCCAGTGCGGCGTCGACGAGGTATGTCGCCGTCTCGCGGTTGTGCAGGGTGCGATGGGGGAAGTCCCACAGCGGTCGTTCGCCGCGCGCCGGCTTGTACACGGCGCGCAGCGGCTGTGCCGAGTCGAACGGGTCGGCGGCGTCGAGCTCGAGCAGGAATGCGGCGTTGGACGAGTAGACGATCCGGGCCATGCGCTTCACCGGCGCGGTGGCCAGCTCCATGAGCACCGCTTCGTCGCCCGGCAATGCGCCCTCATCGGGAGCGAGCGGAGCCGCAGGCGCACCCGCAGAGGCAGCACCAACACTGAGCGACTCCTCCCGCAGCCGCTCCACACGCATGATGCGCCCGGCCAGTGGTGGGTCGAGATGGGGCCGGTGCGGCCGCCGTCGCGCGCCGTCCCGTCGGGAGGCGCCGTCGCCGGCTGGGGAGTCGGGGGCGTCGGACCGGGACATGGCTGCTCCGCGCAATGTACCGCGAGCCGCCCTGCCCGTACCCGCCGCCGCGTCGCACCGCCAAGCGCGGCGCCCGAAGCGGACTCAGCGCCGGCGGCGACGCCCCGCCAGGCTGGCCAGCAGCGACGCGACGAACATCGCCACCGGCACCCCGACGATCACCGCCGCGGTGGTGGCCACGCTGTGCCCGACGGCACCTGTCGCCACCCAAACAGCGACCGCCACCGCCAGGGCGACCAGCACCGCCGCGACCAGCGAGAGCACCGTCCCCAGCCGGCCGCGCCGCCGCTGCGCGACGGTGAAGCTCTCGGGCAGCTGCCACCCCGACGACTCGACGATGCGTTCACGCGACTGCGGGTCGTCGGGCAGGTCGCTGCGCTGCAGCATCTCCCACCAGGCCGGCGCGCCGCGGCCACGCCGCTGATCCGGCCGGTTTCCCTGGGCGGAACGAGGTGCGTCGTCAGACATGCCGCTGCGGACCCCGACGTGTGTGTGCCTGCATCCGGAGCGCCCGCCGGCAGGACGTGGGGGAAGATGACGACGGCTCCGTGCAGACGATGATACGCGCGGGGTCTACCCATCACCAGCGCAATTCCCGGCAATCTCCCGAATCCTCCGAATGCCCCGCCATCAGCCCGCTGAGGACCGCGCGCGCCGCCGAGCCCTGGCCCGTCTCCAGGCCGACCATCGCGCCTGCACCCGCTGCGTCGACGCCGGCTGGCTGCCCGCCGCGCGACCCGTGTTCAGCGGCACCGTCGACGCCCGAGTCGTGCTGGTCGGCCAGGCGCCCGGCCCCGTCGAGGCCGACGTCGGCCAGCCGTTCAGCGGTCGGGCCGGCCGCCAGCTGATGCGCTGGCTGGCCCGGGCGGGCTTCGATGACGAGGCCGACGCGCGCCGCCGCATCTACTTCATCTCCGCCACCACCTGCTTCCCCGGCCGCCGCCCCGACGGCGCCGGCGACCGCCGCCCCACGCCGCGTGAGGTCGAGGCCTGCTCGCCCTGGCGCACCGCCGTGCTCGACCTGCTGCAACCGCGCCTCGTCCTCCCCGTCGGCGCGCTCGGCCTCTCCCTCTTCCTCCCGCGTGCCCGGCTCGACGACGCGGTCGGCCGCGCCCTGCTCCCCGACGGCACAGACGCCCGAGAGGACCCCGCCGACGCGCCCCGCGTGCTGCTTCCGCTGCCCCACCCCTCGGGGCAGAGCCGCTGGCTCAACGACCCCGCGCGCGCCGCGCTGCTCGACCAGGCGCTCGCCCGTCTGCACCGCCTGCTGCCCTGGGCGGAGGCGGCCCGCCAGGCTTCGTAGGCCACCTTGCATGGGTGCTGCTATGATCGGCAGGCTTTATGCCAGCGCCAACAAGCGCTCCCTGACGAGCGATCGCGTGCCGGAGACAGAAGAGCCGGTCAACCCGCCGGTCGCCGTGGCCAAGAACGCCGAGGAGATCCTCGAGCGCATCTTCGCGCCGACGCCCAAGGCCAGCCCCATCGAGCAGGCCGAGCGCGTGCTGCGGCGGCCGCGACAGGTGGTCTATGTCGCGCTCAGCAACCGCAACTTCTACTGGCGCGGCCACATCACCAAGTTCGTCCTCGACGAGGGCCGGGTGCCGATCACGCCGCAGATGCTCTTCGACTACTACCTGCTCCACACCGTGCCCAAGGAGACGGTGCGCGAGGCCTTCAACAACCTCATCGCCAAGTGCGACGAGATGTGGGTGTTCGGCAACCTCTCGCTCGGCGTCAAGGTGCAGATCGGCATCGCCAAGCGCCTGCGCAAGCCGGTGCGCTACTACGACATCACCGACCTGCCCTACCGGGTGGTGAGCATCCCCGAGGGCCTGGTCAGGGAGGAGCGGCGGGACTGAGGACCGGCTGGGGCGGGCGCCCGCGGCGGTGCGCGGTCAAACCCTCCGGATCAGGTCACGTTCGACCAATTCCCTCGTCTGCACCACCAGCGCGTGCAGCCCATGGCGGTCGCGTGAGGCCTGCTCGATCTGCCGCAGCATGGAGTACAGGTTCTTGATGGCCTTGACCACATCTCCCAGGTCGGCGCCGGGCGGCGGCTCGATGTTGGCCAGCGGCACGCCCATGGTCCAGAAGTAGGCCGCGGTGACGTAGTCGAAGGAGAGCGGCCGCAGCGTCTCCAAGCCATGCTCGCGCTCCAGCGCGGCGAGCTGGTACAGCGCGCTGCGCAGGTGGCGGAAGCAGCGCTCCACCGCGTCGGACGGGAAACGCGGACGGGTGGGGCGGTCGCGCCCGCGGTCCTCGTTGACCACCATCACCAGCGCGGCCGCCAGCTCGGCTGGCTCCAGCCCGTCGAACCACCCCTGCTCGACCGCCTCGGCCACCAGCAGCGCGCTCTCGCCGTACAGCGAGGCGGCCAGCGACCCCAGCTTGGTGGGCTTGTCGTCCTCGAGGTACCCCGCCTGGTGCAGCACCGCGCGGTAGGCGCGGAACTCCTCGCGGTAGCGGTCGCGCGCGGCGCGCAGCTCGTCCTCGCCGCCGCGCAGCGTTTCCTCGGCGTCGACGATCGCCTGGCGATGGGCGCGGTGCTCGGCGAGATAGGGACAGTTGCGGCAGGGACTCTGGTTCTCGCGCTGCTGCAGCTGCTTGAGCTGGCGGCGCATCATCTCGAAGCGCTGCCCGGGATCGGCGGCACGTCCCCCGTAGCGGCCGCGCCGCGAGTCGCGCCAGTGCTCGCGCTTGGCGCGGCGGATGCGCGCCTGCAGCGCGACGATGTCCTCGCCGGCGCGGAGAAACTGCGTCAGCGTCTTCTCCGTGCAGTTGACGACGGGATGGCGGTACACGGTGGCGCGCAGGTCGGCGAGGCGCTCGCGGAGGTTGCGCTCCTTGTGCTCCCAGTGCTCGTAGCGCCCCACGTTCTGGTACTGGCCGAAGGACCGCTCCATTAGCAGCTCGGCCTGCTCGACGCTGCGGGTGCGCAGCAGGTTGAGGGTCATGGTGTAGGTCGGCGAGAACTTCGACTCCACCGCCATCTCGCCGCCGATGGCGGCGTCGTAGATGTCGCGGACGTCGACGTCCTGCTCCTTGAGGATGATGCCGTGGCCGACGACGTCGATGCCGCGCCGCCCGGCCCGCCCCATCAGCTGGGTCAGCTCCCCCGCGGTCAGCGCGTGGAACCCCGTGCCGTCGAACTTGGTGAACGACGAGAGGACGCAGGCCCGCGCCGGCATGTTCAACCCCAGCGACAGCGTCTCGGTGGCGAACACCACCTTGATCAGGCCGAGCAGGAACAGCCGCTCCACCGTCTCCTTGGCGTACGGCAGCATGCCGGCGTGGTGCATGGCGACGCCGCGGCGCAGCAGGTCGAGCCCCAGCGCCTCGCGGTAGACGCGCCGCTCGTCCTCGTCCTCGACCATGGCGAGCCGCCGGTCGTACTCGGCGTCGATGCGCGCCTTCTCGGCCGCGGTGGTGAGGTCGACGTTGTGCACCGCGCAGCGGGCCAGCGCCTCGCGGCAGCCGCGGCGGGAGAAGATGAAGTAGATCGCCGGCACCATGTCCAGCTCGCGCAGCCGGTCGATGACGTGGAGCAGGTCGTTCTCCGGCGCCTGGCGGACGTAGCGCATGCGCCGCTCGTGCAGCGTGTCGTTCTGGGCCATCTCCATGGTGCGCCGGTGCACGTTGCCGCGCTCGTCGAAAAGGGGATGGAACTCGTTGCCCAGGGCCAGCCACAGCTGGAGGTCGACGGGACGCTCGGTGCGCACGACGGTGGCGACGTCGCCGCGCAGCTCGCTCATCCACGCCGCCACCTCGTCGACGTTGGAGATCGTCGCCGACAGCCCGATGAAGCGGATGTGGCGCGGCGCCTCGATGATGATCTCCTCCCACACCGTGCCGCGCGGGTAGTCGTCGATGTAGTGCACCTCGTCGAGCACCACGTCGCCGACGACGTCGAGCCGCCCGGGCTCGTCGTACAGCACGTTGCGCAGGATCTCGGTGGTCATCACCACCACCGGCGCGCCGTCGTTGACGGTGTGCTCGCCGGTGACCAGGCCGACGTTGTGGGCGCCGTAGCGGTCGCAGAGGTCGTGGTACTTCTGGTTGCTCAGCGCCTTGAGCGGCGTGGTGTAGATGACGTTGCTCGGCTCGGTTGCGGCGCGGCGCAAGTGATCGGGAGCCTCCAGGCGGCGCCACACCGCGTACTCGGCGACCACCGTCTTGCCGCTCGACGTCGGCGCGCTGACCAGCACGCCGCGGTGCGACTCGAGGAGCTGCAGCGCCTCGACCTGGAAGTCGTCGAGCGGCCAGGGCAATGTCGCCTGGAAGGCGGCGATCAGCTCGTCGACGGCGGCAGCGGCCTTCACAGGTTGACCAGCTCGAAGCGCGTCTCGCCGAGCTGGGCCTCGCCGTCCTCCTCGACCCAGCGCAGCACCTTCTGGCACATCTCGTCGGCGTGGCGGCGGTCGCTGCTCACGCAGACGACGGCCAGCGTGGCGAGCTGCCAGGTGTCCTGGTCCTCGACCTCGGCGGCGGCCACGTTGAACTGGCGGCGGATGCGGGCCAGCAGCGAGCTGACCACCTGGCGCTTCTCCTTCAGCGAGTGGCTCTCGGGCACGTGCAGGGTGAGGGTGAGCGCACCGACGACCATCGCATCCACGCTAGCAGACCGTGTGCCCGCTATCCTGTCGCCCCCGATGACCGCACCCGCCGCCGCCACCCTCGTCCAGCACTTCCAGCGCCAGGTGAGCACGCGCCCCGCCGAGCCCAGCCTGCGCTTCCTGGGCGGGGGCACCCGCTGGGTGACCATCACCTGGGGCCAGTTCGGCGCCGCCGCGCGCCGCATCTCCGCCTGCCTGGCCGAGGAGGGCGTGCCCGAGCAGGCGCACGTGGCCATCTGGTCGAGCAACCGGCCGGAGTGGCACATCGCCGACGCTGCCATCCTCAGCCTGCGCGCCCGCCCGGTGCCGATCTACCTGACGCTGAGCGCCGAGCAGGCCGGCTACGTGCTCGGCCACTCCGAGGCGGACGTCGTCGTTGTCGAGAACGTCGCGCTGCTCGACAGGGTCCGCGTGGTGCGCGCGCAGCTGCCGTCGCTGCGTCGCGTCATCGTGGTGGAGGGGCTCGACCAGCCCAGCGACGACGGCTTCGCGATTCCCTGGACGGAGGCGCTGCGCCGCGGCGAGGAGGCGATGGCGCGACACGGCATGGAGCTCGACCGGCGCGCCGCCGCGGTGAGCATGGACGACATCGCCACGCTGATTTACACCAGCGGCACCACCGGTCCGCCCAAGGCGGTGATGCTGACTCACGCCAACATCGCCGCGGCGGTTGCCTCGGTGGCGAAGTTCATCGACGCGTTCGAGACCGACCGGACGTTGAGCTACCTGCCGCTGGCGCACATCGCCGAGCGCATGATCAGCGAGTTCCGGTCATACGTGTACGGAAACGTCACCTACTTCGCGGTCAGCCCGGACCGGCTCGGCGAGCACCTGCGCGACATCCATCCCACCGTGTTCTTCGGCGTGCCGCGCATCTGGGAGAAGATGGCCGCGACGGTGCGCGGGCAGCTCAGCGCGGCGCCGGGTGTGCGCGGGCGGCTGGCGCGCTGGGCGGTGGCCGTCGGCGAGCGCTGCTCCGAGGCGCGACAGCGTGGCGATGCACCAGGCGGGCTGCTCGCCGCGCAGCACGCGGTCGCCGAGAGAGTGGTGCTGCGCAAGCTGCGCGCCGCGCTGGGTCTCGACCAGGCGCGCATCCTCGCCAGCGGCGCCGCGCCCATCGCCCCCGACGTGCTGCGCTTCTTCGACGCGCTCGGGCTGGAGATCGACGAGGTCTACGGCCAGACCGAGAACACTGGGCTCTGCTCGATGAATCGCCCGGGCCGCGCCCGCTTCGGCACCGTCGGCCCCGCCGTGCCCGATTCCGAGCTGCGCATCGCCGAGGACGGCGAGATCCTGGCGCGCAGCGGCATGGTCTTCGCCGGCTACTACAAGGACGAAGCGGCGACGCGAGAGACGATGACTCCCGACGGCTTCCTCTGCACCGGCGACGTCGGCGAGATCGACGCCGACGGCTACCTGCGGATCACCGACCGCAAGAAGGACCTGATCATCACCGCGGGTGGCAAGAACATCTCGCCGAGCAACATCGAGACGGCGCTGAAGCGGCACGACCTGGTCGCCAACGCGGTGGTCATCGGCGACCGCCGGCCGTACGTCACCGCGCTGCTCACCCTCGACGCCGACGCCGCACGGGCGTTCGCCGCCGAGCACGGCGTCGCCGTCGAGGGCTCGCTGGCCGACGCGCCGGCGATCGCCGAGGAGCTGGGTCGCCACGTCGATGCGGTGAACGCGCACCTGGCCCATGTCGAGCAGGTGAAGCGGTGGCGCCTGCTGCCCCACGACTTCGAGATCGGCGTCGAGCTGACCCCCACCCTCAAGGTGAAGCGCAAGGTGGTCAGCGAGCGCTGGGCGGCCGATATCGAAGCTCTGTACGGGAGTGCAACGAAGGCCTGACGGCGGGATCAAGAGTTGACAAGACGGCGTACGATCGCCTCGTGGCCCCCCGCCCCCGTGTGCTGGTCGTGGAGGATGACGCGGCGCTCCGCAAGGTCCTCGAACTTCGCCTTGGGCTGGAAGGCTTCGAGGTCCGCACCGCGGCCGACGGGCAGGCGGGTCTCGACGCGCTGGAGGATGCCGAGCCCGACGCGGTGATCTGCGACCTGATGATGCCGCGGGTCGACGGCTTCGGCTTCTGCCGCAGCGCCCGGCATCGCGAGCGGTCGCGCGACCTGCCCATCGTGGTGCTGACGGCGCGGCAGAAGGACACCGAGATCGAGCGCCTGCTGGAGCTCGGCGACATCACCTTCATGACCAAGCCGTTCGACGCCCACCTGCTGACCACCACGTTGCGCGAGCTGACCGCGCGGCGGGCGGGCGAGCGCGCGGCCGGGCACGCGCGGTCGGCCTAGGGGGATTCGGCGGGAGGCGACCGTAACTCCGTAGAGGTCCCGCGCGCCGCTGCGAGCGCTAGAGGACCGAGAGGAGCTTCTGCCGCAGTTCCTCGAGCCGCTCGAACTCCTCCAGCGGCGGCTTGCCACCGCCGGCGTGGCCGGGGAACTTGAGGCGCTGCACCGCCTCGGCGAGGGTCTGCACCTCCTCATCGG
>CAZCJX010000021.1:0-1438 GCA_964499205.1 uncultured Actinomycetes bacterium
CTCGAAGCCCTGTTCAGCGCCGGCGAGCTCTCCCAGGGCGACCGCGCCTTCCAGAACTTCCGCCGCCGCATGGAGCGCGGCGAGGGCCTGCTCGACGTCATCGAGCTGAGCGGCGAGACCGTCGTCGCCCTGGCCCAGCTGCTCACCGCCCGCCCACTGTTCACCGGCCTGCTCGGCCGCTTCGTCAACTTCGGCGCCCTGCTGGAGTACCTCGCCGAGGAGAAGGTGGACGGCTCGGTGGTGGTCACCGGCGGCAGCGAGACCGGCGTGATCCTGCTCCGCAAGGGCAACATCCACGGCGCCTACACCCAGTCGCAGCGCGACCTGGTCGCCGACCCCGCCACCATCACCACCCTGGCCGGCGAGCGGACCGCCCGCATCGAGGTCAAGGCGGGGGCCGGGTCGCCCGCGGGCATCGACATCGAGGCGGCGCTGCGCGCGTCCTTCTGAGGCCTGCCACGCGCACGGCGCGCTCGCTCCTGGTCCTGCTCCTGGCGCCGCTCTGTGGGGTGCTGCTCACCGGCTGCTTCACCGCGCCGCCGCAGATCATCCAGCTGTCGCCGGTCAACGGCTCCACCGGTGTCGCCGCCGACGCCCCCGTTCGCGTGGTGTTCGACCACGCGGTGCGCCGCGACACCGTCGAGTCGCGCCTCCACGTCGACCCGGCGATCTCCGACTGCGACCTCGCCCGCGCCTTCCACGCCGACCCGGGGGCGAGCTGCTTCATCACCTGGTCTCGCGACTCGGCGTCGTTCGTGCTGGACCACTCCCGCGCCCCCTTCGCGCCCAACACCAAGTACAACTTCGCCCTCTCGCCGGGGGTGACCGACAGTGACGGCGTGGTCAACAGCCTCGACCACTCCTGGGCGATCACCTCCGGCCCGCCGCCGGTGGTCGACGGCACCTCCCCGGGTGACGGCAGCACCGGCGTGCCCGTCGACGTGCCCCTGGTGGTGGCCTTCTCCAACGCCATGAACGCCTCCACGGCGGCGGCGATCTCGCTCTCGCCCCAGGTGCCGGGCACCCGGGTGGTGCGCAACTCCCGCGACCACGGCCGCTTCGTGGTGCTGCCCGGGCGGCTGCTCGACAGCGGGGCCACCTACCGGCTCACCGTCGACGTCCAGGCCACCGACGAGCATGGCCAGCACCTCGCCCGCGCGGTGACCAGCACCTTCCAGACCGGCGGCCTGGGGACCCAGGGGCACGCCATCGTGCTCGCCCGCCGCGCCGGCGAGCCGGCCACCCGGCTGCTGCTCACCGCCCTGGGCGCGCAGGCTCTCGGCGAGCCGGCGGCGGCGGCCCAGGTGCTGGAGGCGCCGCGCTGCCTGGAACCGCCCTGCGGGGCGATCACCACCCCGGGCGCGCCGCTGGTCGCCTATGCGCAGGCGGCGGTGTCGCCCGACGGGCGCTGGGTGGCGGTGGTCGAGCAGGACCTGCG
>CAZCJX010000021.1:1538-30444 GCA_964499205.1 uncultured Actinomycetes bacterium
GCGAGCAGCTCGCGGAGGTCGGCGATCACCGGGCAGTCGAGGCGCACCCCGTTGGTGCCGCCGATGCCGTCGCGCAGGGCGAAGTCGAACATGCCGCGGCCGCCAGCCCGGCTGCGGTCGAGCAGCACGCCGTGGATGCCCGAGGCCCGCGCGCCGAGAACGTCGGCGACGTAGTTGTCGCCGACGTGCAGTGAGGTGGCGGGGTCGGCGCCGGTGCGGCGCAGCGCCTCGCGGAAGATGCCGGCGTCGGGCTTCTGGGCGCCGATCGCCGCCGAGGCGACCAGCACGTCGAAGTAGCCGTCCAGCTCGTGCGTCTCGCAGACCGCCACCAGCGCCTCGGTGAAGTTGGAGATCACCGCCAGCTGCAACCCCGCGCCACGCAGCGCGCGCAGCACCTCGTGCACCTCGGGAAAGGCGCGCCACGATCGGGGATGCCAGAACCGCTCGCTCACCGCGACGGCCAGCGCCTCGCGGTTCTCCCGCACGCCGAGCTCGGCGAGGATCAGCTCGTTGTACTCCTGCCAGAAGCGCCGCGCCTCCTCGGCCGACGACTCGAAGGTGGCGCCACCGCGCAGCGCGTCGCGGTACATGCGCTCGCCCTGGTGCAGCGCCTCGCCCATCTGCTCCGGCGTGCACTCGACGCCCAGCTCGCGGCAGGTCTCGACGTAGAGCGTCGGCACGTCGGGATGGACGTACATCAGGGTGTCGCCGAGGTCGAAGAACACCGTGCGCAGCGGCGGTGCGTCGAGCGGGCGCAGCCGTGCCGCCGCGTCCTCCCCGGGACCTCCGCCATCCCGAGTTTCTGTCACAGGCAGCCGCAACTCTCCAGCAGGTGGGCCGACGACGGCGTCTCGACGCAGTCGTAGAGCGCCTGCAGGCGGTCCACGCTGCGCGCCCAGGTGAGCTGCGCGGCGCGCTCGCGGGCGCGGTCGCTCATGGCGCGGCGCAGCACCCCGTCGTCGAGGATGCGGGCCAGGCGGTCGGCGTAGTCGGCGGGATCGCGCGTCGCCACCAGGTAGCCGCTGGCGCCGTCCTCGACGATGTCGAGCAGCCCGCCGACGGCAGCGGCCACCAGCGGCGTGCCGCTGGCCTGCGCCTCCAGCGCCACCAGCCCGAAGCTCTCGGTGAGCGAGGGGACGCAGCAGACATCGGCCACGGTGTAGAGGTCGGCGAGCTGCTCGTGAGGCAGCGGGCCGAGGAAGCGCAGCCGGTCGGCGATGCCCAACGAGGCGGCCAGCGACTCCAGCCGCCCGCGCTCGCCCTGCGGATGGCCGGCCTGGCGCGCCCCGTCGCCGCTGTCGCCGCCGACCAGCAGGACGCGCACGTCCTCGAAGCCGGGGCGGCGGACCAGGTCGGCGACCGCCTCGATCAGGGTCTGCGCACCCTTGAGCCGCTCCAGGCGGCCGACGTAGAGCACCACCCGGTGGCCGCGCAGGCCCAGCCGCTCGCGCACCGCCGCGGTGGCGCGCGGCGCGAAGTCGTCCATGTCGACGCCGAGCGGCACCACGCACACCTTCTCGGGGTCGGTCCCATAGAAGCCGGCCAGGTCGCGCTCCTCGGCGGTGCTGCCGGCGACCAGCCGGTCGGCCTTCTGGGCGAGCACCGCCTCGACCTCGGCGCGCACCGGGTCGTCGGGCAGGCCGGCGGCGGCCTTGGTGCGCGCCAGGGTGTGGAAGGAGTGCACCCATGGCACCTGCCACCTCTGCACCGCGCGCCGCGCCACCCAGCCGCTCAGCCAGTAGTGCGAGTGGACCAGGCGGTACTCGCGGCGCTCCGAGTCGGCGTGGGCGAGCAGCGCGCTGGTGAAGGCGGGCAGGTGGCCGAGCACCTCCTCCTTGGACAGCGGCCGCGCCGGGCCGGCAGTGAGGCGCACCAGGCGGCTGCCCGAGGCGATGAGCTCCTCGGCGGGGGCGCGCTCGTCGTCGCGGCGGATGAAGACGTCGCTGGGGATGCCCCGCGCCGCCAGGCCTTCGCAGAGGCGGCGGATGGAGAGGTTCATGCCCCCGTTCTCCCCGTCGCCCAGCGGGCTCAGCGGCGAGGCGTGCACCGACACCACGGCGAGCGCCCGCCGCGGGCTGCCGGGGCCGGCGGGAGGATCATCTGGCGGAAGCATGGACAGCACAGGGTAGGGTATCCGCGATGCCCGGTCCTCCGTCCCCCGCGGGAAGGCGGTCGCCATGACCTCCGCGCCGGTCTCGCCGCGACGCGCCGGCGCCGGCACTGTCGACGTCGAGCCACCGCCCACTCCGCTGCACCTGCTGTTCCTCGTCGCCGACACCGGCGGCGGGCACCGGGCCAGCGCCGAAGCGGTGGCGCGTCGCCTCGCCGCCGCCCACCCAGGGCGCTTCGCTACCCACGTGCTCGACCCCTTCGTGCAGGCCGCGCCGCGCGTGGTGGGCGGCCTCGTCGGCCTCTACTCGCCGATCACCCGCTACGCGCCGTGGCTGTGGGGCGCGATGTACCACGCCACCAACTCCCGCGCCGCGGTGGCCGCGCTGCGCGGCTCGGCGCTGCGCCTGGTGGAGCCCGGGCTGGCCCAGGTGATCAGCACCCTGCGCCCGGCCCTGGTGGTGTCCTTCCATCCCCTGCTCAACCATGCCGCCTCGCGCGCGCTGCGCCGGGTGTCCGGCCCGCGCATCCCGCTGGCGACGGTGATCACCGACCTGGTCGACGTGCACGCCGCCTGGACCTGCGCCGACGTCGACGCCGTGGTCACCGCGTCGCCGGGCGGCCTCGACCGGGCCCGCCGTGCCGGCGTCCCGGCGGACCGCTGCTTCGACCTCGGCCTGCCGGTGGACGACAGCTTCGCCTCGCCGGCGCCGGCCGGCTCGGCGCGGCGGTCGCTGCGGCAGCGGCTCGGGCTCTCGCCCGACCGCTTCACCGTGCTGCTCACCGGCGGCGGCGAGGGCTCGGGCGGACTGGCACGCCGCGCCCGTGCCCTGCTCGACGCCGGGCTCGACGTCGACGTTGTGGTCATCTGCGGCCGCAACACGCGGGCCCGCGCCGAGCTGGACTCGCTGCGCGCCTCGCTGGCGCGGCCCGAGGTGCTGCACGTGCTGGGGTTCGTGACCAACATGGCCGAATGGATGCGCGCCTGCGACCTGCTGGTCAGCAAGGCGGGGCCGGGCACGGTGGCCGAGGCGCTGTGCTCGCGCGCGCCGCTGCTGCTGACGTCGTTCCTGCCGGGACAGGAGCGCGGCAACGTCGACTTCGTCGTCGACACCGGCGCCGGCCGCTACGTGCCGCGGCTGCGCGACATGGTCGACGCGGTGGGCGAGCTGTCGCAGCCGGGGTCGCCGTCGCTGGCCTCGATGCGCGAGGCGCTGCGCCACGCGGCGCGGCCGCAGGCGACGGCGCAGATCGCCGACCTGGTGGCGCGCCTGGCCACCGCGTCTCCCGCGGCGTGAGCGCAGCGGCGATGCCGGCGGCGACCGCCGGGCGGGCATGCCGGGTCGAGCGGCTGCGGCTCTTCCGCTTTCGCAACTACGCGGAGGAGAGCGTGGAGCTGGGGCCAGGGCTCAACGTCGTGGTCGGCCACAACGCGCAGGGCAAGACCAACCTGCTCGAGGCCGTGGCCACCCTGGCGCTGACCCGCTCGCCGCGTGCCGGCGCCGCCGCCGAGGTGATCGGCTGGGGCGAGCCGGCCTGCCGGGTCACCGCCACCGTGCGGCGGCCCGAGGGGCCGATGGAGGTCGACCTGACCCTGCGCCACGGCGAGGGCGAACGGGTGGTGCGCACCATCGCGGTGGACGGCAAGTCGCGCGCGGCGCGGGCGGTGCTGGGGCTGTGCCCGGTGGTGCTGTTCTGGCCGGAGGACCTGCAGCTGGTCAAGGGCGGCCCCGAGGGGCGCCGCCGGCTGCTCGACATCGTGCTCTCGCAGATCGACCCGGTGAGCGCCGACGACCTGGTGCGCTACCGCCGCGTCATGGAGCAGCGCAACGCCATGCTGCGGCTGGTGCGCGACGGCGCGGCGGGGTTCGACGCCGTCGAGGCCTTCACCCGGCAGTTGGTGGAGCTGGGTGGACGCATCCGGGTGGCCCGGGCGCGGCTGGTGGAGTCGCTCGATCCCCTGGCCACCGCGGCGCTCGCCGAGCTGACCGACGGGCGCGAGGTGCTCGGGTTGCGCTACGTCGGCGACGGTGTGCCCTCCGCCGGCTCTGTCGCCGACGCGCTCGACGCGGCCGCATCGCTGGCCGGACTGCTCGCCGAACGCCGCTTGGAGGAGATCGCCCGCGGCGTCACCGTCGCCGGGCCGCACCGCGACGACCTCGACCTCCTCCTCGACGGCCGCCCGGCGCGCTCCGCCGCGTCGCAGGGACAGCAGCGCAGCATCGTGCTCGCCTGCAAGCTCGCCGAGGTGCGCCACGTCGGCGCCGCCGCCGGCGTCGCCCCGGTGCTGCTGCTCGACGACGTGCTCAGCGAGCTCGACGCCGGGCGGCGCATCCGCCTGCTCGCCGCGCTCGGCGCCGGCACCGCCACCCAGGCCCTGCTCACCACCAGCGAGACCGCCGCGCTCGACCTTCCCGAGGGCGCCGACGTCCGCCGCTTCACGGTGAGCGCCGGCCGGGTGACCTGCGACGGGCCGCTCCCGCACGCTGAGGCGATCTGAGAACCGCATGGCCCACGAAGAACGCATCGCCGACACCTTCGACTCCGCACTGCGCCGCATGGGCATCCGCCGCGCCGTGCGGGAGGCGCAGCTGCAGGAGGTGTTCGCCGAGGTGGTCGGCCCAGCCGTCGCCCCGCTCTGCCGCGCCCTCTCCCTCGACCGCGGCGCCCTGCTCGTCGCCACCGCCCACACCGCGCTGGCGCATCAGCTGCAGATGGAGGCCCCGCGCATCGTGCACGCGCTCAACGCCAAGGTGGGCGAGGGGACGGTCAAGCGCCTGCGCTTCACCACCCTGCAGCGCGACTCCCGCTGATCGCCCGCGCCCAAACGCGAGCTACATGGGGACCCGGACGGGCATGATGATGCACAGGTAGTCGTCCGCGCCGACCGGCCGGATCACGCCCGGCGACAGCGACCCGTTGAAGGCCAGCTGCACGTCGTCGGTGCCCAGCACGCCCAGCGCATCCAGCACATAGCGCGCGTTGAAGGCGATCTGCACCTCCTCGCCCGACACCTCGGCGGTCAGCGGCGCCTCGTCGTCACCCACCTCGGCGGTCTGCGCCACCAGCGTCAGCGTCCCGTCGCCGGCCTTGAAGCGCACCGGGTTGGCGGCATCCTTGGCCAGAACTGACGCGGTGCGGGTCTCGCGCAGCAGCGCCGCGGTGGGCACCTTGACGGTGGTGCGCGACTCGGCGGGGATCACCTGCGCGTAGTTCGGATACGTCCCTTCGATCAGTCGCGAGGAGATCTCCAGGTCGCTGCCGATCGAGAAGAACACCTGGTTGCGCGCCTGCGACAGCGAGATGCTCACCGAGCTGCGCTGCGCGTTGACCGCCCGAGCGACTTCGGACAGGTGCCGCGCCGGCACGATCACCGTACCCGACGGCGCGTCGCCCTTGACCACCACGTCGAGCGAGCGCACCGCCAGGCGATGCCCGTCGGTCGCCGCCATGGTCAGCCTGTCACCGTCCATCTCCAGCAGCACGCCGGTCAGCACCGGACGCGCCTCGTCCGACGACGCGGCCATCGCCGTCTGCGCGATGGCGGCCGCGAACACCGCGGCGTCGACCTCGATCGAGGCCTCGGCGTCGCGCGCCGGCAGGGGCGGGAACTCGACGGCGTCGATGCCGTGGATGTTGGAGCGGTGGATGCCGCACGACACGCGCACCACCTGCGAGGCGGGGTTGAGCTCCAGGGTGCAGGGGGCCTCGGCCAGCGAGCCGACGTAGTCGGTCAGCAGGCGGGCGGGCACGGTGGTGCGGCCGTCCTGGGCGACCTCGGCCTCAACGGTGGCGGTGATGGTGAGGTCGAGGTTGGTGGCGGTGACCCGCAACCCGTCGGGGGCCGTCTCCAGGAGCAGGTTGCTCAGGATCGGCAGGGTGGACCGCGGGGACACGGCCCGAGACACCAGGTTGAGGCAGGTGCTCAGAGCCGACGGAGACACCGTGCACTTCATCGACGTTGCGACCTCGAGGGGAGTTGTCACCAGCTGTAGGTTCCTTCGATATCAGGAGTCTGTAAGAGGGATAGACCGTAGGGGTTGGGGACGCTGGGGACAACCCGTGGCGCCGCGCACGAATCGGATCATATGTTCGCGGGAGAGGCTGGTGATGCTTTGCCGGCCTCCTCCCCCGTCTGTCCCCGGTGCCGGCGTTGCCGGGAGTTGTGCCCAGCGGTCCCCAGGCGATTCCACAGGTGTCTCCCAGGCGCTCATCGGGCGTTGAGCCGCTCGCGGATCTGGCGCAGGTCGGCCTGGAGGCGCTGGTCCTCCTTGGCCAGCTCGGTGATCTTCTCGCAGGCGTGGAGCACGGTGGTGTGGTCCTTACCGCCGAAGGCGGCGCCGATGGCCGGCAGGGACGACGCCGTCTCCTCGCGGATGATGAACATGGCCACCTGGCGCGGGAAGACGAT
The DNA here is from genome assembly GCA_964499205.1 of uncultured Actinomycetes bacterium. GTDB lineage: Bacteria > Chloroflexota > Dormibacteria > Aeolococcales > Aeolococcaceae > DASRDZ01. The sequence goes on from CAZCJX010000021.1 coordinate 8,059, forward strand.
GTGCTTGTCGCGCCGCCGGCCCTTCATCTCCTCCAGGGCGATGCCGTAGTACTCGGCGACCGTCTCCTGGATCAGCTCGACGGTGAGCGGCCGCGAGCCGCCGGCGGGAATGATGTCGGCGAGGATGCGCTGGGCGCCGTCCAGCGTCACCGGTTGGCCGCTGATCGACGCGTGGGCGAGGACGCGGATCAGCGCGCCCTCCAGCTCGCGGATGTTCTTCTGGATCTTGTGGGCGATGAAGCTGCACACCTCGTCGGGCACGAGTCGCGAGTTGAGCCCCAGCTTGGAGCCGAGGATGGCCAGGCGCGTCTCGAAATCCGGGGGTTGGATGTCGGCCATCAGGCCACCCTCGAAGCGCGAGCGCAGCCGGTCCTCCAGCGTCGGGATGTCCTTGGGCGGACGGTCCGACGAGACCACGATCTGCTTCTGCACCTCGTGCAGCGCGTTGAAGGTGTGGAAGAACTCCTCCTGCGTCCGGTCCTTGCCGGCGAGGAACTGGATGTCGTCGATGAGCAGGACGTCGACGGTGCGGTAGCGCGTCCGGAAGTCGTTCATGCGGTTCTCTTGGATGGAACCGATCATCTCGTTCATGAACTTCTCGGAGGTGACGTACGCCACCTTGGGCGGGCGGCGATGTCCCTCGCGCACCGCGGCGCCGATGGCGTGCATCAGGTGCGTCTTGCCGAGTCCCACGCCGCCGTACAGGAAGAGCGGGTTGTAGGCCTTGCCTGGTGCGTCGGCGACGGCGCGGCACGCGGCGTGTGCGAAGCGCGAGCTGTTGCCGACGACGAAGGTGCTGAAGGTGAAGTTGGGGTTGAGTCGCGACTGGTTGCTGCCGGCGACGTCGACGTCGACCGGCTGCTCGGCGTCGAGGGTGACCGGTGAGGGCGCGTCGAAGGGCTCGTCGGCGATGGGAGCGGGTTCGTCGGGGGGTGGCGCGGCAGCAGGGTCGACGGTGATCACCACCTCGCATTCGCGCGAGAGGAGGCCGCTCAGCGTCTCGCGGATCAGCGGCACGTAGCGCTCGGTGAGCCACTCGCGCGCCAGGCGGGTGGGCACCCCGATGGTGAACATGTGGCCGTCCTCGCAGTCGAGCAGCACGGCGTTGCGCAGCCACGTCTCGTAACCGGGCCGGGCGAGCTGGAAGCGCAGCTCCTCCTGTGCGGCCTGCCAGATTTGCTGGACGTCGACCGGCACAGTGCTCGCGGTGCGCGACTGACTCTCCATCGGCACGATCAGGTCACCTCCCCAGGCGATATCACTCCCGAAAACGGGCATACAGTTCCCCCGGCCTTCGGCACGAACGGGTCCCGCCAAGTACCTCCTTCCTCGCGAGTTTGTGCACAGGTTGTGCACAACCGTGGAAAAGGCAGCGCTGCTTGCCGAGTGGGGCTGTGGACGGGATGTGGACGGGGAAGGGCGCCCTCCCGCGGCGGAGCAACCGGGGAGTCTAACGGCTGGGGCGCAGGCGTACAACGACTCGTCGTGCGGTCTCTTCCGTACACCGCTCGTGCCACCAAGCCGCCCCCCACGTCGGCGGGAACGCACGTGCGCGCCGCCGGCGCTGAGAAGATGCCCGCGGGGCGGGCGCCGTCATCCCTGCGTCACCACGGCCGCGGAAGGTTCGCCCCGCAGCCGTGTATACTCCCTGAGCCTTCCGCCGGACGCGGCGGCCGTCAGCGGCTGCCCCCGGCGCGTTCGATTTGCATCCCGTTCGGAGACTTTCCCATCAAGCGGACGTACCAGCCGAAGAAGCGCTACCGGCGCAAGACGCACGGCTTTCGCATCCGGATGGCCACACCGGGAGGCCGGCAGGTGATCAAGGCGCGGCGCCGCAAGGGTCGCAAGCGCCTGACGCCCGCACCGGTCCGGTGAGACGCCGCGACCGGCTCTCGGGCCGCCGCCAGTTCGCCGCCGTGCGCGCCGAGCGCATCTCCGCCGCCAGCGGCGCCCTGCGCGTGCACCTCGCCGCCAACGGTCGCGACCATGCCCGTCTCGGCTTCGCCATCCCCAGGAGCGTGGGCGGCGCGGTGGTGCGCAACACCGTGCGCCGGCGCCTCCGTGCCGCGCTCCAGCCGCGCCAGGTGGAGCTCGCCGGGCTCGATGTCGTGGTGAGCGTCGGCCCCGCCGCAGCCGGGCAGAGCCTGGCCCAGCTCGACGCCGACCTGGCCCGGTGCCTGGAGCGCGCCGTGCCCCTGGCCCGAGCCCGCGCCGCCCGCCGCAGCAGCGGCGACGCCGGGGGTGGTGAGTTGGCGGAGAATGGCACGGTCACGCCCGGCCTCCGCCGGGCACTCGCGCCCACACCGGCATGACACGCGCCAGCATCCTCTTCATCCGGCTCTACCGGGTCACCCTCGGCCCCTTCTTCGCGCTGTTCAGCCAGTGCCGCTTCCAGCCGACCTGCTCGCACTACGGGCAGGAGGCGATCCAGCGCTTCGGCGTCCGGCGTGGCTGGTGGCTGGCGCTGCGGCGCATCGGCCGCTGCCAGCCCTTCTTCGAAGGCGGCTACGATCCCGTTCCGGAGACCTACGTGACCTGGCGTGAGGCGCGTCGCCGTCGCCGCGCCGAGAAGGCCGCGGCGCACTCGCACTCGGGGAGCCCCTCGTGAATCCAGCCCAGGCCCTGGGGGATTTCTTCTACTGGTGCTTCCAGTACCCGGTGCAGTGGCTGCTGGAGCACCTGCACAGCTTCTTCGCGCACGGGCCGGGCGTCAGCATCGGCGCCTTCGGCCTGGCGGTGATCACCACCACGCTGATCATCCGCATCGTCCTCTACCCGCTGTTCACCTGGCAGCTGCGCACCTCGCGGCGCATCCAGAGCGAGCAGCGGCTGATCGCCCCGCAGCTCACCGAGCTGCGCAAGAAGTACAAGAAGGATCCGCAGAAGCTCAACGCGGAGATGATGAAGCTCTACAAGGAGCACAACATCAACCCGCTGTCGCAGCTCAGCGGATGCCTGCCGATCCTGGTGCAGTGGCCGATCATCGGCGCGCTCTACCGGGCGATCACCTCGGTGACCCACTCGCTGCATACCGATCTCGGCTTCCTGTGGGTCAAGGACGTCAGCAAGACGGCGCTGCAGACCTGCTGCCAGACCGGCACCGGCGCCCACGTGGTCACCAACTACGGCGACGCGCTGCTCCATCCCACGGTGCTGATCCTGCCGCTGATCGCCGCGGCGGCGACGGTGGTGCAGTCGAAGATGATGATGCCGCCGATGCGGCCGGACATGTCCGACCAGGAGCGCCAGGCGGCCAACATGTCGCGGCAGATGACCTACTTCATGCCGATCATGGTCTTCGTCTTCGGCATGATCTTCCCGGCGGGCATCGCCCTCTACTGGGTGACCCAGAGCGTGTTCATGATCGTCCAGCAGTTCTACGTGGTCGGCTGGGGCGGTCTGAAGGTCCCCGCGTGGTTCCCCGGCGCCGGCCGGGTGACCCCGCTCTCCTTCCCACCGGTGACGGCCACCCCCGCACCGGCCGCCGCGCTCGCCGCCCCGGGCGGCAACGGGCGAGCGCGCCCGGAGAAGGGGAAACCCCGCGCCCAGCAGCGGCCACCGGGCCAGGTTGCCGGCGCGGGCGGTCCACAGCGAACAGGCGGCGGCCCCCGCCGGAACAAGCGGAGCCGCTGAGGAAGACCGTGCCGGCACTGGTCGGCCAGGAGGCAGCGTGAGCGAGATCGAGACGGGTGCGCCCGTTCCCACCACCACGACCGAGGACGAGCGAGCAGTCGAGGGCCGCGGCGCGACCATCGCCGAGGCGGTGACCCGCGCCCTGGACGAGCTCGGCATCTCCCGCGACGAAGCCGAGATCGAGATCCTCGCCGAGGGCGCGCGCGCCGTGCCCGGTGAGCGGCTGACCGGCTCCGAGGCGCGCGTCCGGGTGCGCCGCATGGACGCGTACGCGTCGAAGGGCCGCCACCTCCTCGAGGAGCTGCTCAACCGTATGGAGATCACCGCCCGCGTCTCGGCGCGGCGGGCGACCCCGAGCAAGAGCGTCGAGGCCGGCAAGGAGCCGATCATCCTCGACATCAGCGGCGACGACCTCGGGCTGCTGATCGGCTGGCGCGGCGAGAACCTGCGCGCCCTGCAGACCGTGCTCAACCTGATGATGGGCGACAACGAGGCCGAGGGCCGCCGCCTGATCCTCGACGTGGAGCGCTACCGCGCCCGCCGCGAGGAGCGGGTGCGCGAGCTGGCCCTGCGCGTCGCCCACCGAGTGAAGCGCACCGGCGAGCGCATGGTGCTGGAGCCGATGCACGCCTACGAGCGCCGCGTCGTCCACATCACCCTGGAGGGCGACGAGGGGGTCCGCACCGAGTCCACCGGCGCCGAGCCGGCCCGGCGGGTGACCATCCATCCCACCGGCCCCGCCATGGGCGGGCCGCCCCTGGCCGACGAGCGCGGCACCTTCCACGGCATTCCCCGCGGGCCGCGACCCGGCGGGTTCCGCGGCGGGCGGCCGGGCGGACCCGGCGGTGGGCGACCCGGGGGCGGCCGGCCGGAGTACGGGCGCGGTCCGCGGTACTGAGCGCACCTCTCCACGTTCGTCCGCTCTAGGCCTCGCCCTGTGGTGCGTCAGCCGGGCGTCGCGGTGTGCCTCGCGATGTTCCTGGCTTCGTGTGCCGGCGGCGGGGGGAGCAGCGGTGGCTCTCCCTCACCCACGCCGCCGCTTTTCACCCACAGCGCCGCGTCCTACCTGCTGACCCTCGACGACCTGCGCATCGCCGGCTTCACCGTCAACGAAGCCGCGCACAGCGTCTCGCTCGAGTCGGTGAGCGCCGGCGACAGCCAGCTCGCCCTCGCCCTGCGCGCAGCCGGCATGCAGCAGGCCGCCACCACCCGCTTCTTCCGCACCGTCTCCGACCTAGGCACCGCCAACGGCTTCATCGACGTGCGCAGCACCGTCCTCCGCTTCGCCGACCCCGGCTCCGCCCACCGCGCCTACCTCGCCGAGGTCCGCCACACCGACGCCGTTCCCCGCATCGTCCCCGAATCTACCGACGCCCTCGGCGACGAAGCCCACGCCGACGAGCTGACCGAGACCAGCCCCGACGGCGTGCCGGTGGTCGAGGACACCGTCATCGTCCGCAACGCCAACCTGATCGACCTCCTCGTCGTCCGCGGCCGCCTCGGCGGCACCGGCCTCTCCGACGCCCTCCTCGTCGCCCACCGCCTCCTCGCCGCCCGCCAGCACTGAGGTGCCGCGGCGGCCGGGCTGACTGAACGTATGTTCGTCTATCATTGCATGCCGCGGACCAAGGATTGGAGCTGTCGTCGTGAACCTCAGGCGGCTGCGGCGGTGCAGGGGAGCGCGCTCAACTCGGGATATGGGCCACTCGGTTGCCGTGGCCACTTCGACAGCTCCGCGGGGTATCGACCTCGCGTGGGAGGTGGCCCGAGACAAGCTGGCAGTACAACACGACCTGTTCAAGGCCCTCGACAACAAGGCGCAGGCGATGATCGTGCTCCTGACCGCCGCACTTGGCGGCTACCTGGTCGCGGCGAAAGCCGTCTACGAACGAGTCGCCGGAGGCGTTGGGCTGGTCGTCGCCATCGCGCTCGTCGCAGCGGCCTACGCGACCTCTCGATTCGCGGATGCGCCTGGTGTTGGCGTGTTCGTGGCCTACGCGGGCTATCCGCCGTCCGAGATGAAGCGGTACTTCATTGAGGCTGTGCTGGACGCGATCCGCGCGAACCAGCGGCAACTGCGGCGCCGAGCGCGGTTGCTCAACTCCGGCTTCGTGATCGTGGCACTGCTGGCGTTGGCCGTGGTCGTCCTCAGAGCGTCCGGCGTTGAACGGCAGGGGCTATAGTCTCGACGTGGCTCCCAACACCCCGAGGCCCGCGGCTTCGCCGCTGCCCCGACCCCCACAGCCCAACTTCACGCCTCCCCCGAGTCCTCCCGGGAGCATCGAGTGGGAGCGTCGTGGTGTGCCGACCTCGCCCGACCGCAAGGCCGAACGGAGAAGCGGCTAGCTTCGATTGTCGCGCCGGCACAGGGTGGGCTCGCAGCCCGGCCGCGGTGACGTCGCGTGTCCCCGCTAGACTGACGCGCACTGTGCCCGGCGCTGACGGCGCGTACCGCCTCACCCGCCTTCCGAGCGGCGCGCGCATCATCACCGCGCCGATGCGCGAGCGCGCCTCCGTCGCGCTTGCCGTGATGTTCGCCGTCGGCTCGCGGTACGAGGAGGCCGAGCGCGCCGGCCTGGCCCACTTCATCGAGCACATGGTGTTCAAGGGCTCGGACCGCTACCCGACGGCCAAGGACATCTCCGAAGCCATCGAGGGCGTGGGCGGGGTGCTCAACGCCGCCACCGACAAGGAGGCGACGCTCTTCTGGGCCAAGGTGCCCGCCGGCAAGCTGCAGCTCGCCGCCGACGTGCTCTGCGACATGGTCTTCCACGCCGGCCTCGACTCGACCGAGCTCGCCAAGGAGCGCCTGGTGGTGATCGAGGAGCTGCGCATGTACATGGACAACCCGCAGGACTACGTGCACACGCTCTTCGACGAGGTGATGTGGCCGGAGCACCCGCTCGGCCGCGACACCGCGGGCACCGAGGAGACGGTGCGCTCCTTCGACCGCGACGACTGCCTGCGCTACCTGCGCGAGCACTACCGCGCCGACAACCTGGTGATCAGCGTCGCCGGCGCCATCGAGCACGACGAGGCGCTGGCGGCTCTGACGCCCGCGGTGGCCGCGTGGGGGCAGGGTCCCATCGTGCCGCCGCCGCCGGCGCCGCGGCCGTCCGCCGGCGAGCCGCGCCTGCGCTTCCTCAACAAGCGGACCGAGCAGGCCAACCTGGTGCTGGGCACCCACGGCCTGTCCTACATGGATCCCGACCGCTTCACCGTCGACCTGCTCAACGCGGTGCTCGGCGAGGGCATGTCGAGCCGGCTCTTCCTCACCCTGCGCGAGGAGGAGGGCCTGGCCTACGACGTGCACTCCTTCACCATCAAGCACCGCGACACGGGCGCGCTCGGTGTCTACCTGGGCTGCGAACCACGCCGCGCCGGCAAGGCGATGGCCGCGGCGATCCGGGAGCTCACCTCGCTGGCCGAGAAGCCGGTCGGCGACGTCGAGCTGGCCAAGGCCCGCGAGTACTCCAAGGGTCGGCTGCTGCTGCAGCTGGAGGGCACCAGCTCACTGTGCAACTACCTGGGGCAGCAGGAGCTGCTCGCCGACGAGATCCTTCTGCCCGACGAGGTGGTCCGCCGCCTCGACCAGGTCGGCGCCGACGACATCCGGCGCGTGGCGCGGCGCCTGCTGGAGGGCGGCCTGCGCGCCGCGGTGATCGGGCCATTCCGGGCCCCGGAGCGCTTCGAGGCGCAGCTCGTCGCGTGATTCGCTGAAGTTTCTGTCACCACGGGAGGTGTCATGGCCACGGAACGGACACTGGTCCTCGTCAAGCCCGACGCGGTGCAGCGCGGGCTGGTCGGCGAGGTGATCGCGCGCCTGGAGCGGCGCGGCCTGCAGCTCGTCGGCATGAAGCTGATGCGCATCACCGAGGAGCTGGCGGGGCGGCACTACGCCGAGCATCGCGAGAAGCCGTTCTTCCGCGGGCTGGTCGAGTTCATCACCTCGGCGCCCGTCGTGGCCATGGTGTGGGAGGGGCCCGGCGTCGTCGCCATGGTGCGCGCCATGATGGGTGCGACCAATCCCGCCAACGCCGCGCCCGGCACCATCCGCGGCGACCTTGCGGTCAGCTTTGGCATGAACGTGATCCACGGCAGCGACTCGCCGGAGAGCGCCGAGCGGGAGGTGTCACTGTTCTTCGGCGACGGCGAGCTGGTGCCCTGGGAACGCACCATCGACGCGTGGGTGATCGAGTAAGGACCGATCCCCCCGCGCGCGGAACGCGGCGGCGTCAGGCGGCGCGCCGGCGCACCAGGTTGGCGATCTCCCTGCGCCGGCGCAACGGGATCAGTGGCAAGGCGATCACCACGCTGCTCACCAGCTTCGGCCCGCTGCCGAGAAAACCGAAGTGGCTGAACGGCCAGATGCGGATCCACGCCTTGCCGAGGATGTTCCCCCGCGGAATCAGTCCGATCGCCCGCGAGTCACTCGAGCGATTCCGGTTGTCGCCCATCACGAAATACTGATCTTTGGGAATCGTCAACCACGTCGGCACACTGGTCGCGCGACCCGTCGAGTCGCAGCAGTTGGCCTGCTCCACCCAGGGGTCGACCTTCTGGTCCGGCAGGTACGGTTCCTGCAACACCTGCACCGTGTTCGACCCCGGCTCCTTGATCTTCACCGCGGTGCGCGGCGCCGCGCTGGGGTTCTTGGGATCGACGTAGCGCCCGTCGATCTCGATCTGCTCACCGGGCAAGCCGATGACGCGCTTGATGAAATCGCGATTGGGACTCTCGGGCGGCTGCAGCACGATGATGTCACCGCGATCGGGACCGTGGAAGTGGTACGAGATCTTGTTGGCGAAGAGCAGGTCGCCGTTCTGCAGCGTCGGCACCATGCTCTCGCCCTCGACGCGCACCGTCTGCAGGGCGAACGCGATCACCACGTAGATGGCGAGCGCAAGCAGGAGCACCTCGACGACGTCGCGGATGAGGGTCCGGCGTCCACGCGTCTTCTTGGCTGGTGGCGGGGGAGCCATCACCTGCGACACGCGGCTGGATTATAGGGACCGAACCTTTCGACCCGTCCTCGGTGACACCACCGCGAAGAGGCCGTGGCGCCGCCGGTTCGGGCCGGAGTTGGCCCAAACGTATGTGTGGGCCGGCGGCCTAGAGGGATGGGCCGCCGAGCTTGGTGTAGAGCGCGTCGAGCTCCTCGTCGCTGAAGAACTCGATGACCAGGCGGCCGCCGCCGCGGCGCCTGCGCTGCAACTGTACGGGGGTGCCGAGGGCGTCCTCGAAGCCACGTTGGAGCGCCGCGTCGTCGGTGCTCAACGCGGCACCCGGCCGGGCCTTGCCGCCGCGGTCCGGGGCGCGGCCGGCCGCTCCCGCGGCGGGAGACGCGGGCGGTGCCGCGCCGCTCAGCTGCTCCTGGACCAACTGCTCGACCCGGCGCACGCTCAGTCCCTCGCCGGCGATGCGTTCGGCGAGCGCCTCCTGTTGGTCGGCGGGGAGGGGGAGGAGGGCGCGTGCGTGCCCGGCGGTGAGCCGCCCGTCGGCGATCGCCTCCTGCACGCCCGCCGCCAGCGCCAGCAGGCGCACCGTGTTGCTGACCGCCGAGCGGCTGCGGCCCATCCGCATGCCGATGGCTTCGTGGGAGAGGCCGAATGTGTCGGCCAGGCGGGCGTAGGCGGCGGCCTCCTCGAGAGGGGAGAGCTGAGTGCGCTGCAGGTTCTCGACCAGGGCGAGCTCCAGCGCATGCCGCGCCGACTCGGTGTTGGGCCGGACGATGGCGGGGATGGTGGCCACGCCCGCCTGCCGCGCCGCACGCAGCCGCCGCTCGCCGGCGACCAGCCGGTAGCCGCCGTCGCGCTGCTCGACCACGATGGGGTGGAGGAGGCCGTGGGTGCGGATCGAGTCGGCGAGGGCGGCGATTCCCTCCTCGTCGAAGTGCTGGCGCGGTTGTTCGGGGTTGGGCTCGACGCTGCGCGGATCGAGGTCGACCAGCCCTGTCTCCCCCGCCTGGGGGCCGCCGCCCGACCTGGCCGCGGCCGCCGCCGAGCTGGAGAGCAGCGCGTCCAGCCCCCGGCCGAGGCCGCGACGCTTCGAGGGCGGGGTGGTGCCGGGGGACTCCGGGGCCATCCGGGTCAGGCGCCGGCGGTGGCGCTGGAGGGCTGCTGCATGCGGGCGTCGAACTCCTCGGCGAGGCGGCGGTAGGCGAGGGCGCCGCGGCTGGTTGGGTCGTAGCGGCTGATCGGCAGGCCGTGGCTCGGCGCCTCGCTGAGCCGGACGTTGCGCGGCACCACGGTGTCGAAGATGTCGTCGGGGAACTGCTTGCGCACCTCGTCGACCACCTGGGTGGCGAGGGTGAGGCGGGCATCGTAGAGGGTCATGACGATGCCCGCGATGGCCAGCGCGGGGTTGAGCTGGCGGCGCAGCAGCTCGATGGTGTGGGTGAGCAGGCCCAGGCCCTCCAGGGCGTAGTACTCGCACTGGATGGGGATGAGCAGCGCTTCGGCGGCGACGGCGGCGTTGACGGTGAGCAGGCCGAGGCTGGGCGGGCAGTCGAGGAAGACGTAGTCGTCGCTCCCGTCAAGGGCGTCGAGGGCGTAGCGCAGGCGCATCTCCCGCAGCGGCATGCCGACCAGCTCGATCTCCGAGCCGGCCAGGGCGATGTGGGAGGGGACGAGGTCGAGGTTGGGCACGACGGTGTGGATTCGCGCCTTGGCCACAGGCTGGCCGAGCACCACCACGTCGTAGATGCTGGTCTCGACGTCATCGCGGGCGACACCCAGGCCCGAGGTGGCGTTGGCCTGGGGGTCGCAGTCGACCACGAGCACGCGGCGGCCCATGTCGGCCAGCGCGGCGCCCAGGTTGAGCGTGGTCGTGGTCTTGCCGACGCCCCCCTTCTGATTGGCGACGGCGATCGTCCGCGTGGGCACGGTCGCGGATTATGCGTCGCGGTGACGGGTTGTCGCCGCGCACGGGGGATTTTGCGGTTTTCCCCAGGTCATCCACGGCCCTGTGGGCGGGTTTTGAGATTGGGCACCGTGCCCAGCACGATCGCGCTGGGGATAACTCGGGGAAGCCGTTTCACGTGAAACAGCGGCGCCGCCTAGAGCCAGCCGAGCAGGATTACCCCGTCGTAGACGACGTGGGCGAAGATCGCCGGCCACAGCCCGCCCCACTTGCGCAGGCCGCCGAAGACGAAGCCGAGCAGCAGGATGTACTCGCGCTGGGGATAACTCGGGGAAGGCGTTTCACGTGAAACAGCGGCCCGCCTAGAGCCAGCCGAGCAGGATCACCCCGTCGTAGACAACGTGGGCGAAGATCGCCGGCCACAGCCCGCCCCAGTTGCGCAGGCCGCCGAAGACGAAGCCGAGCAGCAGGATGTAGAGGTTGAAGGGGGAGGGGCCGTTGCAGCTGTACTGGAGGTGGTAGACGGCCCAGAGCGCCGAGGAGAGCAGCACGCCGACACGCGGCTGCAGGGCGCCGCGGAACAGCGTCTCCTCGCACACACCCGCGGCGACGGCGACGCCGATCTGCTCCAGCGCGGTGCGCGCCGTCCCGGCGATGGCCTGCTCGACCTGGGTCTGCTGCTGCACGCAGGCGGAGCTGGCCAGGTGGCTGAGCAGCCCGGCCACCCAGTCGCCCACCGGCACCAGCAGCACGCCGACGCCGATGCCCACCACCCACCAGGGGAGCCGCAGCGGCCAGAGCCCCAGCCGCTCCGCCGTCTGGCGCAGCGACCGGCGCACCAGCGGCCCCACCGAGGCGATGGCGATGACCAGGAAGGGGACGGAGCCCAGCATCAGGTCCTCGGCCGTGGTCGGCGTGCCGGTGACCTGCACCGTGCTCTTCACCGTCGCCTGGCCGGCCTGGGGCGGGAGGTAGATGGCCAGGCTCTCGAAGTACAGGACGATGGCCAGCCAGGAGATCGGCGCCCGGGCACGCAAGAGGCGGAAGCCCGGCACCCTCTCGGTGCCGAAGTAGAAGAGGCCGAGGCAGGCGAGGCCGGCGGCGAGCTGCAGGCCGCCGGCGATCAGCTCGTGGTTGCGGTCGATGCCCGCGCTGCCCGTGCCCGACGCGCCGGCGAGGGTGAGCAGGCCGAACAGGGCCATGAGCACCGCGGCGCCGCCGATCAGGTAGCGGGCCACGGTGGCCGTGCCAGGGCCGAGCAGGCCGGCCGGTTCGGCTGTCCCCGACCGGGGAGGGAGCGCCGGCAGGTCGGGGCCGGGGTCCGCGCTGCGCCGTGTGGGCGTGAGCGCCGGCTCGGTGGCCTGGACGGCGAGGATCACCACGGCCACCAGGAACCAGAAGAGGACGTCGTTCACCGCCCCGCCCGGCCTCCGCGTTGCGCCGTGCCCTGCATGGCAGGGGACCATAGCCGCCCGAGGCCGCGCTGCGCCCGGCGCGCCGCCCCTGGCGCGTGCGGCGCCCGGCCCGCGGCCCCCGTGCGGTTCAATGCCCGGCGATGGTCGCCCTCCCCACGTCGACGCCGGCCGCTACGTGCGTCCGCCCCGCCACCGACGCGGACCGCGCCGCCTGGGATGCCTTCGCCCTCGGCGAGGCGGGCGGGACCCTGCTGCAGACCTGGGGCTGGGCCGAGCTCAAGCGCGAGTACGGCTGGGCGGTCGATCGCTTCGTCGCCGAGGACGCCGGCGGGAGCATCGAGGGCGTGCTCCACCTGCTCACCCGAACCGCCACCGGCGGCATCGCCTTCGCCTACGCGCCGCGCGGCCCGGCGGTGCGCGACTGCACGACGGGCATGGCGGCCGCCCTCGCCCTCATCGATGCCGCCCGCGCCGCCGCGCGCCGCCGCCGCGCCCTGGTCCTCAAGCTCGACCCCGAGTGGCGGGTCGACGACCCCGGCGCCGCGGAGATCGCCCGCCGCGCCGCCCTGCGCGACAGCCCCTACGACGTGCAGCACCGCCTCACCTGGCTGGTGCCCCTCGACGGCGAAGAGGAGGCCGTGCTCGCCAGGGTCAAGGCGAGCACCCGGCACCACATCCGCAAGGCGGAACGTTCCGGAGTGACCGTGGCGGTGCGCACCGACCTCGAGGCGGTCGACGTCTTCCACCCGCTTTTCGCCCAGACCGTCGAGCGCAGCGGGTTCGTCGGCCGCGACGCCGCCTACCACCGCGCCGTGGTGCGCCACCTCGGCCAGAGCTGCCCGGTGACCACCCTCCTGGCCAGCGTCGACGGCGAGGCGGTGGCCGGCATGATCGCGGTCGCCGCCGGGCCGCGGCTGGTCTACCTCTTCGGCGGTAGCTCGCTGCGCCACGCCAAGCTCCAGCCCGCCTACCTGCTGCACTGGGAGGCGATCCGCTGGGGCCTCGCCCAGGGCTGCACCGTCTACGACATGTGGGGCGTGCCCAACCACGAGGACCCCGACGCGCCCGGCGCCGGCTACTACGAGTTCAAGCGCCGCTGGAACGGTGAGATCGCTCGCCATCGCCGCTGCCAGGACGTGCCGCTCTGGCCCTGGCTTGGCCCGTTGCCCCGCCTGGCGGAGCGGATCGCGCTGCGGGGACGGCCGCTGCTGACCTGAGCGCGCTGAGCGTCCGCGACAGCCACGGAGCGAGGCGTGCGGCGCTTCGCGTGCACGAACATGTGTTCCCTCCCGCCCTCCGTACAATCCTCCCCATGCCCGCCCGCAAGGCCAAACACACCTGGCGCTTCGTCACCTCTGCCCCGGCACGCGAGGTCTTCGCCGCCACCGAGCAGATGATCGGCACGCCGCCCTATCGCTTCGAGCCCACCGGCCCGGACAGCGCGCGGGTGATCGAGGCCGAGCGCCGGCACTTCCTCTTCGGCCAGCTCAGCCCCCGGGTGCGCAACCCGCGCTGGGTCGACGTCGTTGCGCGCGAGGTCGAGGCGGGCACCGAGGTGGTGGTCACCTGCACCGCCGGCAAGGGGCCGCGGGCACGGGCGCTCCAGGTGGTGCGGCTGCTCAGCCGCGGCGTGCGCGACCGCCGCACCATCTACCGCGACCGGACCGTCCCGCCGGGGCCGATCACCCTGGTGGCGTCGTGGGCCGGCATGACCTACGCGATCTACACCGAGCCGCGCTACGACGCGCCGCGCGGCGAGGCGATCCACACCGCGTCGAAGGTGGAGGCCATCGGCAGCTACGGGACGACGTGGGTCAAGGTGCGCACCGAGAGTGGCGCCGAGGGCTACGTCGAGCGCGACCAGGTGGTGCCGGCGCCGCCCGAGGCGAGCCGCCTGGCCCAGCCCCGCACCGCCGTCCTCGGCTGAGCCCGAGCGCCGCGGTTCGGCGGGCATCGCACCCCGTCACGGCTCCTTGACGACCGCGGCAGCGGTCCGCCGGGTGCGCGGTACACTGGCACTGCGTCTCCGGCCGAGCGCCGCCCCACCTCAGGAAACCGACGCAGCGGGGTCCGTGCGCCGGCACTCCAAGAAAAGGAGGGTCATTGCCGATGCCCGATAGTAGTAGCTGTATCCCGATGCGCGCCGGAGCGAAGAGCTGACCGCCGGGATCGCAATGTCTCTGGAGGCGCTGACCGCAGCCTGATTGCGGTCCGCTCGTCCTCTTGCGCGAAGGCGGGGCGCCGGGAACGGTGCCCCGCTTTTCGCGTTTAAAGGCGCGGTCTCAGGCAGGCGCCGAGGTCGACGCGGGCTCGCCGAGGTCGGCGGCCAGGGCGGCACGCGTCTCGGCGGAGAGCTCGGCGCGGGCGCGGTAGCTGGGGTGGTCGATCTCGATCGCCACCGGCGCATCGCCGGCGGCGAGGGCGCGGCGCTGCTGCGGGGTGAGCTGGAAGCGAACGAAGTGCACCGCGCTGATGCGGTCCTCGCGGGCGTGGCCCGGCTCGAACTCGGCGGGGATGCGCTCGTCGCCGATCAGCAGCGAAAGTCCCTGCGTCTCCAGGCCGATCAGCGAGTCGAGGTCCGACTTGATGCGGGCGCGGTCGGTGATCTCGACGAAGAAGGTGGCCCGCAGCTCGCCGTCGTCGGCGATGAGGTCGTTGTAGATGCGGACCTCCTCGGCGAGCTTCTCGGGATCGCGGATGGTCTCGACGCGGACCATCTCCTCGATCTGGAAGAGCACCGTGTCGCGGTTCTCGAAGTGGAGGGAGACGCGGTCGCCCACCGGCACCCGCCGCAGCGCGCGCTCGCGGCGGACGCGGGTGCGCATCTCGTCCCGGACGGGTAGGTAGTCGTCCAGGGGCAGCACGACGTCGACGGTCAGCTTCTTCATGCCCCCCAGGGTAGCGAGGGGCGGCGGCGAACGCCTGCTCAGCCCGGCGCCCCGTACACTGACCGCGATGCTCCTGCCCGACACCGCCGCGCGCACCGCGGACGGCCATCTCACCGTCGGCGGCTGCGACCTGGTCGAGCTGGCGGCGCTCCACGGCACGCCGCTCTACGTGTTCGACGAGGCGACGCTGCGTGCGCGCCTGCGCGGCTACCGCGACGCGCTGCGCCGGTGGCCCGCCGGCGGCGACGTGCTCTACAGCGCCAAGGCGTTCCTCGGCGCCGCCATGGTGCGCCTGCTGGTCGAGGAGGACTGCGGCATCGACGTGGTCAGCGGCGGCGAGCTGGGCGTGGCCCTGCGCTACGGCATGGACCCGTCGCGCATCGGCTTTCCCGGCAACAACAAGGACGAGTCCGAGGTGCGCGCCGCCGTCGACGCCGGCATCGGCCACCTGGTCATCGACTCCGACCATGAATTGGCCATGCTTGGCAACATCGCCAGCGCTGCGCGGCCGGTCGGGGCGATGCTGCGGGTGTCGCCGGGCGTCAAGCCTGACACCCACGACTTCATCTCCACCGGCCAGCTGGACAGCAAGTTCGGCTTCTCGGTGGAGACCGGCGCCGCCCTCGCCGCTTTGCGCCAGGCGCTGGGCACTGCTGCCGTCGACCTGCGCGGCGTGCACATGCACATCGGCTCGCAGATCTTCGACCTCGGCTGCTATCCCGCCGCCGTCGACATCGTCGCCGACTTCCTGGTGCGCGCCCGCGACGAGCTCTCCTTCACCGCCCGCGAACTGAGCGTCGGCGGCGGCCTGGGGATCGCCTACACCGAGCAGGACGACCCGCCCACGCCCGCCCAGTTCATGCAGTACGTGACCGAATCTGTGCGGCGCGCCTTCGAGCAGCGCGGGCTGCCGCTGCCCAGGCTGCTCGTCGAGCCGGGGCGCAGCGTCGCCGGTCCCGCCGGCGTCGCGGTGTACCGGGTGGGTGCGCGCAAGGAGATTCCCGGGGTGCGCACCTACGTCGCCGTCGACGGCGGCATGGGCGACAACATCCGTCCCAAGCTGTACGGCGCGCGCTACCAGCCGGTGCTGGTGGTCGAGGACGGCGCCCGGCCGCGCGAGACTGTGTCGCTGGCGGGGCGCTACTGCGAGTCGACCGACATCCTGGTGCGCGACTGCGAGCTGCCGCGGCTGCGGGCCGGCGACCTCGTCGCCCTTCCCGCGGCCGGCGCCTACACGCTGACCATGGCGTCGAACTACAACGTCAACTACCGGCCCGCGGTGGTCTTCGTCGCCGACGGTGTGGCGCGGCTGGTGCGCCGCCGCGAGACCCTCGACGACCTGCTCCGCTGCGAGGTCCTGGAGGAGGCAGGTGCCGAGGCGCGGTAGGTCCAGGGTCGGCCGGCGCCGCGATGGCTGAGAGGGGGATGGTCGTGGATCCGCAGCCGCCCGCCGCCGCGCCGGACGAGCGGCCGCCGCGCCGGGCCGCCAACGGTGCGACGCCGTACCGGCTGCCCGGTCCGCTCAGCCAGCGGCGCGAGCTGCCGGTGGCGCCGAGCGCACCGCGCATCCCGCGCGCGCTGCGGGCGTTCAACGGGATGGAGGCGGAGGAGACCCCGCTGCCCGAGGCCCCAGCCCCTTCTGCGAGCGCTCTGACCATTCGGGACCTGCTGGAGGACCCGAGCAGCGAGCCGCAGGGGGAGGAGGGCCGACTCGCCGGGCTGCGCACGGCACTGCGCCGGTTGCGGCGCGGACGCTCAGTGGAAGGGAGAAATAGGGGACGGTCCGCGGACGTGGAGAGATAGGGGACGGTCCGCGGACGTGGAGAGATAGGGGACGGTCCGTGGACGTGGAGACATAGGGGACGGTCTGCGTGCGGCCGGGAAAGGGGAGCGTCGCAGTCTCAGAGGGGCTGCCGCCCCATGTACCCGGAATCCCGGTCGTGCCAGTGCCCCACCTCGTCCTCCTCCAGCCGCCAGCAGAGGAACACCGGCTGCCCGTCGCGTTCAGCGGGGAAGTCGACCAGCCCGCTGGCCGCGTCGCGCACCACCACGCCGAGGTTCTCCAGCTCGCTGGTGATGCGGGCGAACTCGTCGCCGCTGGCCAGCACCTCGCGCGCCGCGACCCCGCCGCCGTTGCCCGCGGCCGCCGACCGCAGTCGCTGCAGCAGGGCGCGATCCCCCAGGGTGCGCTGCACCTCCTGCAGCCGGCGCAGCAGTGGGCGCAACCGGGGCAGGAGCGCGTTGGCGTCGTCGAGGCTGAACCGCGCGTCGTCGTCCATGGCGGGCCGATGCTACATCGCTGCTCACAGCCCGGCGGGCACCGACCGCGCAGGCGTGTGCGAGGCTGCGACGCGTCCTAGTAGATGCCGAGCTCCAGCTTGGCTTCGTCCGACGCCATGGTGCGCGGGTCCCAGGGCGGCGACCACACCAGGTTGACGCGCACGTCGTTGACGCCCGGCAGGGGCGCGCAGACGGCGTGGGCCTGGCCCTGGATGACGCTGCCCAGCGGGCAGTACGGCGAGGTCAGCGTCATGTCGATGGAGAGCAGGCCGGCGTCGTCGAGCTCGACGTCGTAGACCAGGCCGAGGGAGACGATGTCGATGCCGATCTCGGGGTCGTAGACCTGGCCGAGGGCGGAGCGGATCAGCTCTGGGCTGGCCTTGACGGCGCCCTCGCCGTTCTCGGCGGTGGTGATGGGACGCTCGGTCGCGTCGGCGTCAGTGTGCTCGACGTCAGCCATGGACGTGCACCTCCTCGTCGTCGTCGCCGGCGGCGCCCTCCAGGCCGCGCAGGAGCGCGTTCCAGGGCAGCACGGCGCACTTGATCCGCACCGGGTACTGGCGGACGCCCTGCAGCGCCTCCAGGTCGCCGAGGTCGTCGGGAGCGGCGCCCGCGGTGAGCATGTCCTTGAAGCGATGGCCCAGCGCGGCGGCCTCCTCCTGGCTGCGGCCGGCCACCTCCTCGCACATCATGCTCGCCGAGGCCTGCGAGATCGAGCAGCCCCGGCCGACGAAGCCGACGTCCTCGACGGCGCCGTCGCGCACCCGCAGGGTGAGGGTGACCTCGTCGCCGCAGAGGGGGTTGGAGGCCTCGACGGTCATGTCTGCCGGGTCGACGGGCCGCTTGCGGCGGGGATTGCGATAGTGGTCGAGGATGATCTCCCGGTAGAGGTCGTCATCCACACTCGAAAATCCGACTGTCACGGTCAACATTGTACCCACGGGTCACGCGACCACGCTCCGGCGGAGCTCCGCCGTGGCAGCTCAGACGCCGAAGACCCGCTTGACGTCCTGCAGGGCGGCGCCGAGGGCGTCGATCTCCTCGTGCGTGGTGTAGAGGTACACCGAGGCGCGCGCCGTGGCGGCGACGTCGTAGCGCCGCATCAGCGGCTGGCAGCAGTGATGCCCGGCGCGCACCGCGACGCCGTGGCGGTCGACGATGGTGCCGACGTCGTGCGGATGCACGTCGGCGACGTTGAACGACACCGCGCCGCCGCGCTGCTCGAGGTCGCCGGGTCCGTAGACGGTGATGCCGCCCAGCTCCTCGAGCATCGAGACCATGTGCTGCACCAGCGACTGCTCGTGGAGGTGGATGCGGTCGAGGCCGACGGCGTCGAGGTAGTCGCAGGCGGCGGCGAGCCCGGCGGCGCTGGCCACGTCGGGCGTGCCCGCCTCGAACTTGTGCGGCACGGTGTTCCACGAGGAACGCTGCAGGTCGACCTTGAGGATCATGCTGCCGCCGCCGAGGAACGGGGGCATGCGCTCCAGCAGGTCGGGCCGCGCCCACAGCACGCCGATGCCCATGGGGCCGCACATCTTGTGGCCGCTGAAGGCCAGGAAGTCCACGTCGAGATCACGCACCGACACCGGCATGTGCGGCACCGACTGGGCCGCGTCGAGGCAGACCAGCGCGCCGTTCTCGTGGGCCATGCGGATGATCTCGGCCACCGGGTTGATGGTGCCGAGCACGTTGCTCTGGTGCGCCAGCGACACCAGCCTGGTGTTGGCCGCGCCGATCAGCGCCCGGGCCTCGTCCATGTCGAGGGTGCCGTCGTCGCGGACGGGGATGAAGGCCAGTTCCAGCCCCCGCCGCTCGGCGGCGAGCTGCCAGGGCACCAGGTTGCTGTGATGCTCCATCTCGCTGAGCACCACGCGGTCGCCGGGCTGCAACAGCTCCCGTGCGTACGACGACGCCACCAGGTTGAGCGCTTCGGTGGTGTTGCGCAGGAACACCACGCCGTCGGGGTCGGCGTCGATAAACCGCGCCACCCGCACCCGTGCCTGCTCGAACACCTCGGTGGCCTCGTTGCCGAGGGTGTGCACACCGCGGTGCACGTTGGCGTTGGAGGTGCGGTAGTAATGGTCGACGGCGTCCAGAACCTGCACCGGCTTCTGCGAGGTGGCCGCGGAGTCGAGGTAGACCAGGGCGCGGTCGTTGACCCGGCGCGACAGGATGGGGAAGTCGGCGCGGATGAGGGCGACGTCGAGCACCGGCTCGGCGGGGCGCTGCGCGCCGCGGGTGGGCTCGGCGGTCGCCGTCATGCCGCCTCCTCGCTGAGGGCGATGCGGATCACGCCGTCCTCGACGCTGACCTGGTGCACCCGCACCGGCACCACGGCGGGCAGCGCGGTCGGCTCACCGGTGCGCAGATCGAACGCCGACCCGTGCAGCGGGCACTCCACGGTGCAGAAGTCGCAGTCCAGCTCGCCCTCGCTGAGCGAGGCCTCGGCATGGCTGCAGGTGTCGTCGATGGCGTAGAACTGCCCGTTGCAGTTGAAGATGGCGATGGGGACGTCGTCGATCTCGATGCGCGCGGCGTGTCCCGGCGGGATGTCGTCCACCGAGGCGATGGAGATCCACTCGCTCATGTCGTGGCGTCCTCGGGCGCGGCGATCCCGGCCTGGGTCTCGCCCTCGATCTCGGCGTCGAGCAGGCGGCCGACCAGGTCGCGCACGCCCGGGTGCGGGGCGCGATCCAGCGCGTCCTGCATGAAGCCGCGCACGATGAGCCGGTCGGCGTCGGACCGCGGCACGCCGCGCGTCTCCAGGTAGAAGCGCTGGTCGTCGTCGATGTGCCCGGCGGTGACACCGTGCGAGCAGCGCACGTCGTTGGCCTTGATCTCCAGGCGGGGGATGCCGCTGGCCTTGGCGCCTTCGCCGAGCATCAGGTTGCGGTTCTGCACGTACCCGTCGGTGTGCTGAGCCGGCTTCTCGACGTCGATGAGACCGCTGTACACGCTGACGGCGCGGTCGCGCACCGCCACCTTGTGGAGCAGGTCGCTGTGCGCGCTCGCGCCGCGGTGGCGCTGCAGGGTTTGCAGGTCGATGTGCTGTGCCTCGTCGCCGAAGCAGATGCCGGTGAGCAGCGCCTCGCTGCCGGCGCCGTCGAGCAGCGCGTCCCAGTACACCTTCTCCAGGCGGCTGCCCAGGATGGCGCCGAAGAGGCGCAGCCGCGCGTTGCGGCCAAGGGTGGCACGATGGGTGGCGAAGTGCCAGGCGCCGGCGCCCCACTGCTGCACCTGGTGGTAGTCGAGGCGGGCGCCGTCGCCGAGCAGCATCACCGTGGCGGCGCTGCTCAGCAACGCGGTGTCGCCGGCCGGCGAGGCGTAGGCTTCGACCAGGGTCAGCGAGGCGTTGTCGTCGAGCACGGCGACGGTGGCGGGCATGATGGCCGCGCCGTCGCCGGCCGCGCTGTACGCGGCCCATACCGGGACGCGCGCCTCGACCGAGCGCGGCACGTAGACGAACACGCCGCCGCGCCACAGCGCGTCCCACAGCGCCAGGAACTTGCTCTCGCCGACGCCGACGCTGCTGAGCGCGCGTTGCACCAGCTCGGGATGCTGGTGGGCCGCGTCCTCAAGGGTGGTGACGATCACGCCCTGGGCGGCCAGCATGTCGGCGCTGTCGCTGTCGCGCAGGCCGCGCCGGGTGACGGCGAAGAACGCCGCGTCGACCGCGGCTTCGTCGCGCAGGGCGCGCATGGCGTCGACCAGCGTGTCGCCGCCCGAGGGGTCGGCGGGCGGCTCGACGGTGAAGGCGTCGAGGTGGAGCTTGGAGATGTCGGTGCGGCGCCAGTCCTCGTCGCGGAGGTGGTCGGGCATGGGCAGCGCGGTGAACGCGTCCCAGGCGGCGCGGCGGCGCTCGGCCAGCCACGCCGGCGACGTGGCCGCACGCGCTTCGACTGCCGCCGCGCTGATGCCGGCGGCGGATTCGACGGTCGCTGCCATCCGCTAGCCGACCGAGCCTTCCATTTGAACAGCGAGGAGGCGGTTCAACTCCACCGCGTACTCCATCGGCAGCTCCTTGACGAAGGGCTCGAAGAAGCCGTTGACGATCAGCGCCGTGGCCTCCGCCTCGGGGATGCCGCGCGAGGTGAGGTAGAAGATCTGGTCCTCGCCGATCTTGCTGACCGTCGCCTCGTGGCCGAAGGTGACGTCGGGATTCTCGATGTCGCTGTAGGGATAGGTGTCGCTCTGCGAGTCCTCGTCGAGGAGCAGGGCGTCGCAGCGCACGCTGATCTTCACGTCGTGCGCCTTGGGATACACCTTGATGTGGCCGCGGTAGGAGGTGCGGCCGCCGTCCTTGCTGATCGAGCGGCTGACGATGTTCGAGGTGGTGTGCGGCGCCACGTGGATGCACTTGGCGCCGGCGTCCTGGTGCTGGCCGCCGCCGGCGAACGCCGCCGAGAGAACCTCGCCGTGCGCCCGCTCGCCCATCAGGTAGATGGCCGGGTACTTCATGGTCACCTTGCTGCCCAGGTTGCCGTCGATCCACTCGACGGTGGCGCCCTCGTAGGCGATGGCCCGCTTGGTGACCAGGTTGTAGACGTTGTTCGACCAGTTCTGGATGGTGGTGTAGCGGACGTGCGCGTCCTTGTGGGCGATGATCTCGACCACCGCGCTGTGCAGCGAGTCGGACGAATAGGTCGGCGCCGTGCAGCCCTCGATGTAGTGCACGTACGAGCCTTCCTCGGCGATGATCAGCGTCCGCTCGAACTGGCCCATGTTGTCGCTGTTGATGCGGAAGTAGGCCTGCAGCGGGATGTCGACATGCACCCCCTTGGGCACATAGACGAACGAGCCGCCCGACCACACCGCGCTGTTGAGGGCGGCGAACTTGTTGTCGTTGGGCGGGATCACCGTACCGAAGTACTTGCGGAAGATCTCCGGGTGCTCGCGCAGCCCGGTGTCGCAGTCGCCGAAGACGACGCCCAGCTTCTCCAGGTCGGCGCGGATGTTGTGGTAGACGACCTCGGAGTCGTACTGCGCCGAGACGCCGGCGAGGAACTTGCGCTCCGCCTCGGGAATGCCCAGCTTGTCGAAGGTGTCCTTGATCGACTGCGGCACCTCGTCCCAGTCGCGGCCCGCCTGCTCCTCCATGGGCTTGACGTAGTAGTAGATGTTGTCGAAGTCGATGCCGCTGAGGTCGGCGCCCCACGCGGGCATGGGCCGCTTGAGGAAGTGCTGCAGCGCCTTGAGGCGGAACTTCAGCATCCACTCCGGCTCGTTCTTGTGCGCCGAGATGGCGGCGACGACCTCGGGCGACAGTCCCTTCTCGGTGCGGAACACCGAGATGTCGACGTCGTGGAAGC
>CAZCJX010000021.1:30544-34394 GCA_964499205.1 uncultured Actinomycetes bacterium
TCGGGCGACAGTCCCTTCTCGGTGCGGAACACCGAGATGTCGACGTCGTGGAAGCCGTACTTGTAGTCCTTGGTCAGCTCGTGTGCTTCGACTGCCATTTCCTTCTGTCCCTACACCGCGCCCGCGGTCGCCGATGCGGTGGCGCCGAGGATGGGGTCGTAGCCGGTCTGCTCGATCTCGCGGGCGAGTTGCGCGCCCCCCGAGCGCACCACCCGGCCGTCGTGGAGCACGTGCACCACGTCGGGGGTGAGGAACTCGAGGATGCGGTAGTAGTGGGTGATGATGAGGATGCCCATGTCGGGGCCGGCCAGGCGCTTGACGCCCTCCGCCACGGTACGCAGGGCATCGACGTCGAGGCCGGAGTCGGTCTCGTCGAGGATCGCCAGCTTGGGGCGCAGCAGCGCCATCTGCAGGATCTCGGCGCGCTTCTTCTCGCCGCCGCTGAAGCCCTCGTTGACGTAGCGGCTGCGGAACTGCTCGTCCATCTTGAGCGCGTCCATCTCGCGCTTCAGCGCCTGCATGAACTCGCGCGCCGGCATCTCCTTGCCCAGCGAGCGCAGCGACGCCCGCAGGAAGTTGACCATGGTCACGCCGGGGATCGCGGTGGGGTACTGGAAGCTGAGGAAGAGGCCCAGCCGGGCGCGCTCGTCGGGAGTGAGGCTGAGCAGGTCGGTGTTCTCGAACGTCGCCGTGCCCTTGGTGACCGTGTACTTGGGATGGCCCATCAGGGTGTAGGCGAGCGTCGACTTGCCCGAGCCGTTGGGGCCCATCAGCGCGTGGATCTCACCGGTGGGGACGTGGAGGTCGACCCCCTTGAGGATCTCCTTGCCGTCGACCTGCGCGTGCAGGCCTTCGACGACCAGGGTCGGCGTGTCAGACATGGACGGCCTCGTGTTCGGTTGTGGCGGAGTTGCTGCCGGGCCCGGCCATAACGTGGTGTGGTTCGGGTGCGAAGGCCTCGACCAGCCCGTGGTCGGCGACCAGCTCTTCGAGGGTGGTGGCGCTGAGCACCGAGTCGATGCTCGTCTTCAACCGGCGCCACAGCGGCCGCGAGGCGCAGTCGCCCTCGCGGAGGCAGCTGCCCGCCTCGTACCCGTGCGAGACGCACTCGACCGGGGCGACCTCGCCGTCCACTAGGGTGACGACGTCGAGGACGCTGATCTCGGCGGGCGGCTTGCTCAGCACGTAGCCGCCGTGGACCCCGCGCGTCGACTCGACCAGGCCGCCGCGGCGCAGGGCGCCGGCGAGCTGCTCGAGGTAGGCGAGGGGAAGGCTCTCGATGCGGGCCACCTCGGCGAGGCTCATCGGGCCGCTGCCGTAGGCCTTGGCCAGCTCGGTCATCATGCGCAGCCCGTAGTGGGCCTTGCTGCTGACCCGCATCGAGAAGGAGGCGGGACGAGAAATTCCGACTGCCACGGTCAGGATTGTACCGGGTCGGGGTCGAACCCCGCTCCCGGCGGCCGTCAGGCGCTCGCCGCCGCCGCTCCCTGGAGCTGGCGGACCGCCCTGACGATGAGCTCCCCGGCGCGGTCGACGTCCTCCTCCGTGGTGGCGCGGCCCAGGGTGCAGCGGAGGGCGCTGGCGGCGAGGGCTGTGGGCAGCCCCATGGCGACGAGGACGTGCGAGGGCATGTGGGCGCCGCTTGAGCAGGCGGAGCCGCCGGAGGCGCAGACGTCCCAGGAGTCGAGCAGGGTGAGCAGCACCTCGGTGGAGACACCGGGGAAGGCGAAGGTGGCGAAGCTCGACAGCCGCGGGGCGCCCTCGGCGGTGAGCACCGCGCCGGGGACGCCGGTGGCGACGGTCTCGGTGAGCCGGTCGGACAGCGCGCGCAGCCGGCGCATCTCGTCCTCGCGCTCGAGGGTCACCAGCGTCGCCGCCAGGCCGAAGCCGACGATCCCCGGCACGTTCTCGGTGCCGCTGCGGCGCCCGCGCTCGTGCCCGCCGCCGCTGATCTGCGGCGACAGCGTCACCCCCTGGCGGACGTAGAGCGCACCCACTCCCTTGGGTCCGTACACCTTGTGGGCGCTGACGCTGAGCAGGTCGACGCCGAGCGCCCGCGCGTCGAGGGGCAGCTTGCCCAGCGCCTGCACCGCGTCGGTGTGGACGAAGGCCTTGGGGTTGCGCGCCCGCACCAGCGGCACCGTCGCCGCCACGTCCTGCACCGTGCCGACCTCGTTGTTGGCCAGCATCATCGAGACCAGCACGGTGTCCTCGTGCACCGCATCGGCGACCGCCGCCGGGTCGACGCAGCCATGCGCGTCGCAGGGCACCACGGTGAGTGTGCAGCGCCCCTCCTCGACCAGCTGCTCCGCCGTCTTGAGGATCGCGTCGTGCTCGATGGCGGTGATCACCAGGTGGCGTCCCCGCGAAGCCCCCCAGCGGTCGAGCACGCCGCGCATCGCCAGGTTGTCCGCCTCGCTGCCCCCGGCGGTGAACACCACCTCCCGCGCCGCGCACCCCAGTGCTTCGGCGACGCGGTCGCGCGCCTCGTCGACGGCGGCGCGGGCGCGCCGGCCCACCGAGTGCAGCGAGGAGGGGTTGCCGTAGCCGCCGGCGCCGAGCCAGGGCAGCATCGCCTCCACCACCTCCGGCGCCACCGCGGTGGTGGCGGCATGGTCGAGGTAGATGGGCGCGCTCATACCACCAGCAGTGTAGGCACCCGACGCGCCGCCGCCCAGTGCGGCCCTGGACCTAGACGATGCGGCTGCGGTCGCGCGGCGCGGCGGGCCGGCCGAGCAGGTCGCGGAAGGAGCCCTCGAAGTCGCGCAGGGCCTCGTGCAGGTCGAGCAGCTCGTCGGCGCTGATCAGCGGGCGCGGCGGCGCGGCCGGCTTCCGCGCGACCGGTGCGCCGGGCAGGTCGCCACGCAGCTGGAGCACGACCACGAAGGTGACGTGGCAGCGCGCGCAGCCGACCTGCACGGTGAAGGTGCTGCCGTCCTGGCGGAGAAGCGTGAGGTCGCATCCGGCAAGCGGCTCGCGACAGACCGGACAGTCGTAGTCGCCGGCCCGTTCGCGGATGAACGACAGGATGTCCACGAGCCGTTCCTCGATCGAGTGGATCGAAACCCAGTATAGCGACGCGTTCCCGGCGGCCCGGACCGCGCGCAGCTCAGCCGACCCCCAGCGAGCTCCACACGTCGAGCTTGCCGCGCACGCGCTCGACGATAGCGGAGGTGAACTCGTCGGTCAGCGCGTGGCCGCCGAGGTCGGCGGTGCGCATCCCCGAGCGCACCGCTTCGAACACCGACTCGTACACCGCGCGCGAGGCGGTGCGCGCCTTCTCGTCGCGCACGAAGCCGAGCAGCGAGGCGCAGGCGAGGATCATCGCCATCGGGTTGGCGATGTTCTTGCCCTGCAAGGCGGGAGCCGTCCCGTGCGGCGCCTCGGCCATGACCACGCGCGGCTCCATGTCCTCGCCGTCGAAGCCGATCAGGATCGACTCGGCGCCGGCGATGCTGCCGAAGAGCTGCAACACCAGGTCGGAGAGGCAGTCGCCGTCGCGGTTGAGCGCGGGAATCACCAGCGGCTGTTCGGAGCCGCGCGAAAGCAGCAACGCATAGGTGGCGTCGATCAGCTGCGGCTCGTACTCGACGTCGGGATGGCGCTGCGCCGCCGCGTCCATCTCCTCCTTGAGCATGCCCTCGTACAGCGGCGACACGGTGAACTTGGGACCGCCGAAGACGCGCGCCCGCATCCGGCGCGCCTGCTGAAAGGCGAACTCGGCGACGGCGCGGCAGGTGGGACGGGTCACCCGCTCGGTGCGGAACGCCTCGTCGCCCTCGCGCCACTCCTTGGCGCCGTAGGCGTCGTCGACGGCCATGCGCACCACGCTGATCGGCGCGTTGACGCC
>CAZCJX010000022.1:0-32150 GCA_964499205.1 uncultured Actinomycetes bacterium
GCTGATCATGGCGCGCACGGCCATCTCCGTGCTGTCCCTCGGCGGACGGTGAGGAGGGAGCCGGCCGAAGGCGTCGACGCCTGGCGGGGCACGGCTGCATCCGTGCAGTACGCTGGGCCCTTGCTCCCATGAGGATCGCCGTCTTCCACAACCTGCCTCCCGGCGGCGCCAAGCGCGTCCTCTACGAATTCCTGCGACGGACCGCCGACCGGTACGACTACGAGCTGTTCCGCATCGACCTGGGGCGTGCCGATCGCTGGCCGGGGAGCCGGGGCGTTCTCGACGTCGCACCCTTCGTCCGCCAGGTGCACGAGTACCGCATGCGCAGCGTGCCTCGCATGGTGCGGGCGCTCGCCGCGCTGCAGACCGAACAGTGCATCCGCTTGCAGCGCAGGATCGCACACGACATCGACGCCGCTGGCTTCGACATGGCCTTCGTTCATCACGAGCAGTTCACCTCGACTCCGGCGCTGCTCGCGCATCTGCGCACCCCGTCGGTGTACTACATGCAGGAACCGCGCCGGCGGAGCTTTGAATACGCTGCTCGTCCGCTGGCCAAAGGCGTTCTGGGGCCGGCCTGGTCAGCCTACGAATGGTCACTCCGGCGCAGGGAGATCGCCTGGGCACGCCGCGCCGACCTGGTGCTGTGCAACTCCGCCTTCTCCGCCGAATCCATCGCGCGTGCATACGGGATCGACGCCAAGGTGTCCAAGCTCGGCGTCGATCCCGAGCTGTTCGAACTCTGCGAGGCGCCGCGCCGACGCCGGGTCCTCAGCGTCGGTGCGCTCGACCCGATGAAGGCGCACGAGCTGGCGGTCGAGGCCGTGGCGCGGGTGCCGGCCGCGATGCGTCCTGAGCTCTGCGTCGTGGGCGACCGCGGCCACGGGGAGTACCGCTCTCGCCTGGAGCAGCGCGCACGGACGCTCGGCGTGCAGCTCACAGTCCTGGAGAGCATCCGCGACCGGCAGCTCGTCGAGCTCTACGGAACGTCGGCGGCGACGCTCTGCATCTCCCGTCTCGAACCCTTGGGGTTGACCGCACTGGAGTCGATGGCGTGCGGCACGCCCGTGATCGCCGTCCGCGAGGGCGGCTTTCGCGAGACCGTGCAGCCCGGCCGCGGCGGCCTGCTGGTGGAGCGAGACGCGCAGGCGGTGGCCGGAGCCCTGAGCGAGGTGCTCGCCGATCCCTCGCGATGGCCACCGCAGCGGGTTCGCGAGAACGCCGTCCCGCAGTGGTCCTGGGACGGGGCCGTGCAACAGCTAGAGGAACACTTCGCCGAGTTCATGGCCGCCCGCAGGAAGGGTGAGACTTCTGCGTTGGTGTCGGATCGCGCGGACGCGCCGGAACCGGAAGGAACCTTGGCGGGATGACCGGGTTCACCGACCCGGCGTCGCCCGCCCTGCAGACCGGGGCGACCGGCGTGGAGTCTCCCGCGACGGCGCGTGCTGTCGGCACCTCGCGGCGCACTCTCGGACTCACCCTGCGAAGCGGCGCCGTCGGCGCTGTCGCCACCGGCCTGTCCACGCTGTTGCTCACCCCATACATCCTGAGGACCATCGGATCCACGGGATTCGCGGTGTGGGCGGTGATCTCCTCGATCATCGCCATCGCGGGACTCGCGGACGCGGGCATCCGCACCGAGATGATGCGGCGGGTCGGCGCCGCGTACGGGCGCGGCGACCTGGCCGCGTTGCGCAGCGCGGTCCACGAGGCGGTGTCACTGCTCACCATCCTCGCCGCGGCACTGGTGGCGGTCGGCGTGGTCGCCGCGCCGTACGTGCGCAGCGCAGTGTTCCCGTACGTCCATGGCGCCGATGTCGGCGAGATCGATGCGCTGATCCGCTGCACCGTCGTGCTGGTCGGCGTCTCGCTGGTAGTCGGGGGATACCTCTCGGCGCTGCGCGGCCTGCAGCGTTCCGACGTGGAGCTCCTCGGCCGCTTTCTCGCCGTGGTGATCAGCGCGTCGCTGACGGTCATCGCCATCCACGCCGGGCTCGGCCTGTGGTCGCTGTTCATCGCGGCGGCGGCGCAGATCGTCACGGTGTGGGTCCTGCAGTGGTGGGCGCTGCGATCGCTGGTGCCCAGCCTCCGCTTCCGTGTTCGCTTCCCCATCGCCGGCTTCGGCTACGTCGCGCTGTCGGGACTCATCCTGCTCAGCCAGGTCTCCGACGTGGTCGACTTCCAGTGGGACAAGCTGGTCCTCTCACGCCTGGTCGGAACCCAGGCCGTCACCGCATACGTGACGGGGACGATGTTCGTTCTCCAGGCACGCACCCTGGCGCTGCTGCCGCTCATGCCGCTGCTCGTCGCCATCGCGGAGCTCGGCACAAAGCAGCGGAATCGCGCGGCCCAGCTCTACGACCTGCTGGCCCGCAGCTCGCTGATCGCCGGGGCAGCCATCCTCTCGGCGTTCGTCGTCTTCGCTCCGGCGTTGGTGCGGGCCTGGATCGGCCCCGACTACCCCGGCGCGGTCCTGGTGATGCGACTCTTCGCCATCGCGATGTTCGTCAACATGCTGGCGGCGCCGTGGAACTCCATCGCCGTCGGCAACGGCAGGCACCGCATGGCGGCGTCCTCGGCGGTGGTCAACATGACCGTCAATGGAGTGGCGAGCATCCTGCTCACCCTGCGCTTCGGCCTGCTCGGCTCGCTGCTCGGCTCCATCCTCGGCAACGGCTGCGGAGTTCTCGCCTTCGTGGTACTGCTCAGGCGAGCCGGGCGGTGGGAGTGGTGTGTCGCACCGATGCGTGCCATCGTTGTCGTCGGGGCGGGAACGGCGCTCGCCGTTCTCCTCGACCTGCCCCGCTTCGCCGCGTCCTGGCCGGGCCTGATCATACTGGGCGGCGCATGGATCGCTGTCACCGCAGCGGTGTCCGTGCTGGTCGAACCCGGGTTCACCGCGACGCTGCTGGCGGCGGTGCGCCGCCGCGGCGTGAAGCCCTGGAGCACATCCGGTCCTACGGAGGAATCCACCATGGCCACCTCGCTCAGCACAGATCATGCCAACTGAGGCTGAAACGGTCGAGCTCAGAGGCGCACGCCGCCTTCGCATGCGCACCTACCGGGCGCTGAGCAAGGTCGCCGCGCGGACGCCGCTGCGCGGCGTGCTGCGCACGCCGGCGGTGCGCCGCGTCCTGCGGCGAGCATGGCTGGGTCCGGAGCTGCAACAGGACCAGCGGCTCGTCGACTTCGAGGTGCAGGGGGTCACGCTGCGCGGGCCGGCGCGCATCGCCAGCCTCTATGTGCGGGACAAGTACGAGCCGCTGCTCGTCGAATGGCTCGGGCGCCATCTGAACAGCGGCGAGACGGCGATCGACGTCGGTGCCCACATCGGCTACCTGGCGGTGGTGATGTCGCGACTCGTCGGAACGGACGGGCAGGTGCACGCCGTCGAGCCGGTCGAGGAAAACCTCACCCTCCTGCGCCACAACCTCGACGCCAACCGGGCCACCTCGGTGGTGGTGCATCCCGTCGCCGCCGGCGAGAGGCGCGAGGTGCGGCAGTTCCACATGACCGGTTCCAGCGACTCGCACGGGTTCTTCGAGCATCCTCTCACCAAGACGGCACGCGTCGTCGACATCCAGGTGGTGCCGCTCGACGAGCTCGTTCCCGGTGATGTCCATCTCGTCAAGATCGACGTCGAGGGCGCCGAGCTTGTCGTCCTGGGCGGGATGAACCGGCTGCTGTCGCAAGGGCTCGATCGGTTGGTGGTCGAATGGACGCCCGCCTGCCAGCGAGCCGCCGGCTATGCCGACGATGCGCTGGTGCGCCGGCTGAAGGGACTCGGCTTCGAGCTGACCGTCCTCGATGACACGGACGGGCGCGTCCGTTCGGCCGACGAGGTGCTGGAACTGCTCCGGGCCGGCCGGCTGGAGCCCGGCTGGTACGCCAACATCGTCTGCACCCGGCAGGTGGCGTCGGCGTCCTGACCGGTCGGGCTGGCGCGGGCGTCCTACGCCTTCGACGCACCCATCCTTCGCCGGTGCCGGTGCAGGGGTTGCAGCAGCATCTGCCGGAGGATGGACGGCGTCGCACGCGGTGAACGGGCGACGAGGCGCAGGCTCTGGACGGTTGCGGCGAGCAGCGCCGTCGCCCAGGCGCGGCCGTGCCACCACGTCGCAGCGAAGGTCATGGTGCCGTTCCACCAGGTGATCTCCCGGTCCACGCTGCTGGCGGCCGAGGCGCCGCTGTCGTGCACCGCCCACTCGTCGGGCAGCGCGAGCAGGCGCCAGCCCGCCTGGCGGAAGCGGCGGCAGAGGTCGAGGTCTTCGCCGTAGAGGAAATAGTCCGTACTGAAGCCGCCGATCTGCTCGAAGGCGGTACGCCTCACCAGGACAGCGGTGGCGGCAAGCCATTCGGTGTCGGTGGGCTCACTGGGCGCCCGTTCGACGTGGTCGGAGACCGCGGGCACCCGGCGCACAAGCATCCGTACCAAGCGGACGTGCAGCAGTCGGCGCAGCGACAACGCGCGACCGACCAGGTGGACCGGTCCCAGCTCACGACCCTGGCTTCGCTCCAGGCCGCCGCCCGCGCTGCTGCGGATGGTGCCCTGGACGGCGGCGACATCCGGCCGGCGTTCCAGCAGCTCGATGCCGCGGGCGATCGCCGCCGTATGGACGACCGCGTCGGGATTGAGGATGAGGACATACGGCGATTGCGTCATGCCGACCCCACGATTCTGGCCGCGCCCGAAGCCGGGATTCGAGGGATCGTGCACTGACCGGGCTCCGAGTGCCGTGGCGCGGCGGGCGCTCTCCCCGTCGCCGTGGTCGACGACCACCACCTGCCCAACCACCTCGGATCCCTGCACCGCGCGCAGGCAGGTGGCGATGTGATCTTCGCTGCGGTAGGCGACGACGACAACATCGAAGCGCGCTGTAGGGGCTGGGCTCACTGCGGCTTCGCCAGGCCTGCCCAGAAGCCGGCACCCCAGGCGGCGTGCAGCACCGGGAACACCAGCGGGATGCGCGCTCGCACCGACGCTGATCGACCGCGCCCCGCAACGAGGCCGGCGGCAACACAAGCACCGGCGTACGCGGCGCCTGCTCCGATGGCCGCACCGCGTCCCCGCTCACCGAACGCCGCCAGGACCACGAGCGGCGCGGCGGCAACAGCGAGGGGCGGCACCATGTGATGCGGCCGCATCACCGCCGGAGTTCGCCGGGCTACGGTCGCCTTGGCGCGGCCGTAGCGGAAGAACTGCCGGGCCAGCGCCGCCCACGAGTCGCGCGCCCAATAGGTGGCCGGCAGGTCCGGCGAGAAGACGATGCGGCCGCCGGTGGCACGAATTCGATGGTTGAGCTCGTAGTCCTCGTGCACCGCCAGCGACTCGTCGTAGAGACCCGCGCGGTCGAGCGCGCTGCGACGCATGCAGCCGAGCCACACGGTGTCGACCTCCTGCTCGCGCGTCGCGTAGCGGTAGCGGGCACCGCCGACCCCGAACGGTGACGCGGTGGCGCAGCCGACGGCTTCGGCGAGTGGGTTGTCACCGAGCACCTCCATGGTGCCGCCGACGTTGTCCGCGCCCGTCGCCTCCAGCAGCGCAACGCAGCGGGCCAGGTGCTCCGGCCGCCACGCCGCATGCGCATCCAGCCGAGCGATGAGGCTTCCCTGGCTGGCCTCGATGGCACGGTTGAGACCGCACGCCTGGATGCGACCGGGGTTGTCGATGAGGCGGATGAAGGGATGCCGTGCGCTGAACTCGGCAACGATCGCGCGGGTGCGGTCGGTCGAGCCGCCGTCGGCGACGAGGACCTCCAGGCGGTCGTGCGGATATGTCTGAGCGATCACCGAGCGCAGGCAGTCGGCGACATGGCGTTCCTCGTTCAGCGCTGGGATCACCACCGAGATCAGAGGCAGGGTTGTGCTCCCCGGATCCGCCTGGTTCGCGTCGGTCACGACCCCGTCTCTGCATCGGCCGCCGCCGGCTTCCAGCTCAGCGCTTGGCCCCCGCCTTGGCGGCCACCTTCTCCGTCTGCCGCTTCAGCTCGTCGACCGACGCCTCGATGTTCATCTTGACGAAGGGCTCGGCCGCCTTGGCCAGCACCTTGCCGGCGAGGCCGCCGCCGAACTCGTACTCCATGTCGAAGGTGGCCTCGCAGCCGCCAGCCCGGGACTTGAAGGACCACCGGCCCGTCTGCTTGAACCCCTTCTCCGATTCCCAGGCGATCACCTTGTTCTCGGTCCACTGGGTGATCAGCACGTCGCTGTCGAGCACCTTGGGGCCGGCCTTCATGGCCACCTCGAAGTGGGCGCCCTTGCCGTGCGTCTGCGACCCGACCGGGTGCCATTTGGTCAGGTCCTTCATGTACTTGGTGGTGTTCCGGTAGTCGTCGATGTAGGCGAACACGGTCTCCACCGGCGCCTCGATGACCCTGCTCACGTTGATGTGGCCCATGGGGTGCGGACCTCCTGGCGTTCGCCGTGCCTGCAGATGTGCCGCTGCATCATGCCAAAGGGCGCGAGGGCTCGCCAGGGGCGGGGGCCCGTTGCCCGGCTGCGCGGCGGGATGGGAGCTAGGTCGGCAGCCGGCGCAGCGCCGAGGCGATCCGCCCCACCGCGCCGCGGCCGTAGACGCCGTGCAGCAGGGTTGGCACGAAGCGCGCCTGGCGCGAGCCGTAGGGGAAGTAGTGCGGCCGCGGCATGCGCCCGCTGTCGGCGCCGACCATCTTCACCTGGACGCACTCGTACACGCCGTGCTTGCTGTGAGTGCGCCCGAAGCCGGAGCTCTTGACGCCGCCCCAGGGAAGCTGCGGCGCGTTGTGCGAGTACATGTGGTCGTTGATCCACACGCTGCCCACCTGCAGCCGCTCGGCGATGCGCTGCGCCCGCCGCAGCGACCTGGTCCACACCGACGCGCTGAGGCCGAACTCGGAGTGGTTGGCGGCGCTCACCGCCTCGTCCTCGTCGCGCACGGTGAGAACGGGCAGCACGGGGCCGAAGATCTCCTCGCGCATGATGCGCATGTCGGGCCGCACGTCGACCAGCACGGTGGGCCGGAAGAAGCGTCCGCCGCGGGAGTCGGGGCCGCCGGTGAGGATGCGCGCGCCGCCGGCGACGGCGTCGTCGACGAGGTCCTTGACGACGGCGAGCTGCCGGTCCGACACCAGCGGCCCGACGTCGACGCCGGGCTCGTCGTGCCGGCCGACCTTGAGCTGCTGCGCCTCGGCGACAACGCGATCGACGAATGCGCCGGCGACGCCCTCCTGCACGTAGGCGCGCTCCACGCTGGCGCACACCTGCCCCGCGTTGGCGAACGCGCCCCACACCGCGCCACGCGCCGCGAGGTCGACGTCGGCGTCCTCGAGCACGATCATCGGGTCCTTGCCGCCCAGCTCCAGCACCACCGGGGTGAGCGTCTCGGCGGCGGCGCGCATCACCGCGCGGCCGGTGTTGACGCTGCCGGTGAAGAAGATCTTGTCGACCCCGGCAGCAACCAGCGCAGCGCCGACGGCGCCGTCACCGTGGATCACCTGGAGCAGCCGCTCCGGCAGCCCGGCATCGTTGAAGACGTGGGCGATCTCCTCGGCCGCCAGCGGGGTCAGCTCGGACGGCTTGAGCACCACCGCATTGCCGCAGGCCAGCGCGATGGCGACTTCGCTGAAGGGAATGCCGAAGGGGAAGTTCCAGGGGCTGATGATGCCCACCACGCCGACCGGTTCGTACTGCAGCACGTGCTTCTTGCTGCGGTAGGTGAGCTGCGGGCTGCGCACGCGCTCGGGCCGCAGCAGCTTGGGGACATCCGACGCGCACCACAGGGCGTGCTCGATGGCGGTCGACACGTCGTGCAGCAGCGCCTCGAGCTCGGGCTTGCCCTGCTCCTCGCTGATGCGGCGGGCGACGGCGTCCATGCGGTCGTAGAGCACGCGTGCGGCGCGCACCATCACGTGTGCCCGCCGGAGGGCGGGGGTGGCGGCCCAGGCGGCCTGCGCCTCGCGGGCACGCTCCACGATGGCGGGAACGCGCTCCGGTGGCGTGACCCGCACGCGCCCGACCTCGTCGCCGGTGGCGGGGTCGGTGCTGACCAACCAGTCGGTATCGGGGAGCTCCGCGGCGGTGCTCGTGCTGCTGTGGCGCGGGTCGGAGGCGATCGTGGTCATGCGTACAGGCTCTCGATGAGGTCGCTGAAATGCTCGGTGACGACGCGGCGCTTCACCTTGAGCGTCGGGGTCAGCTCGCCCTTCTCGGCATCGAAGTCGCGGTCGAGCACGGCGACGCGCTTGATCGTCTCGTAGCGCGCCAGCCTGGCCGAGGCGCGCTCGGCGATGGCGGTGTAGACGTCGGCGACGCGCTTGTCCTTGACCAGCTCGGCGTCGCTCGCGGCGCTGACGCCGTGCTGCCTGGCCCAGTCGTGCAGGTTGTCGAAGTCGGGCACGATCAGCGCCACCAGGTACTTGCGTCGGTCGCCGATGACGCAGGCGCGGGCGACCAGCGGGTCGTGGGCGATCGCCGCCTCGATCGGCTGCGGGGCGATGTTCTTGCCGCCGGCGGTGACGATGAGGTCCTTCTTGCGATCGGTGATGCGCAGGTAGCCGTCGTCATCGAGCTCGCCGATGTCGCCGGTGGCGAACCAGCCGTCCTGGAGCACCTCGGCGGTGGCCGTCTCGTTGCGGAAGTAGCCCTGCATCACCGCCGGACCCTTGACCAGGATCTCGCCGTCCTCGGCGATGCGGATCTCGTGCCCCTTGGTGGCACGGCCGACGGTGCCGAAGCGCGGGTTGGCGGGATCGTTGGCGGTGATGCCGCCGCAGGTCTCGGTGAGACCGTATCCCTCGGTGATGGCGATGCCGAGCCCGTCGAAGAACTCCAGCGTGTGCAGGCCGATCGGCCCGCCACCGCTGCTGAACACGCGCATCCGCCCGCCGAGTCCCTCGCGCACCTTGGCGAGCACCAGCCGCTCCCACAGCGGCATGCGCAGCCGCAGTGACAGCGGCAGCGGCGTGCCGGCGCGACGCAGCCGCGCCGCCGCGGTCGCGTCGTCGAGGGCCTTGAGCCCGATTGCCGTCTTCTTGCGGCCACCCGCCTCGCGAATCCGCGCCACGATCGCCTCCTGCATCTTCTCCCAGATGCGCGGGACGCCGTTCATCAGGGTGGGCCGCACGGCGCGCACGTCGCCGCCGATGTCGTCGACGTCGCGGGCGATGCTGCCGGTGACGCCGGCCATGGTGCTGGCGAAGATGCCCTGCACGCGCTCGTAGACGTGGGCCCAGGGCAGGAAGCTGATGCCCTGGTCGTCCTCGGTGATGGGCACACGGTCGAGGATGCCGCGGGTGCACTCGACGACGTTGGAGTGGCTCAGCACCACGCCCTTGGGAACGCCGGTGGTGCCGCTGGTGTAGATGATGGTGATGACGTCGTCCTTGCGCACCGCGCGGGCGCGCTCGGCCACCTGCTCGACGTCGTCCGCGGTGGCGTCGGCGGCGAACTGGCGCAGCGAGACGAAGCCCTCGGCCTCGCCCTCCATCAGCACGCAGACGCGCAAGGCTGTGAGGTTGGCGCGGATCTCGTTGACCTTGGCCGCCTGCTTCGGCGTCGAGCAGACGATCGCGGTGGCCTCGGAGTCCACGAGGATCTGCTCGACCATGTCCGCCGTGGAGCTGGCGTAGATGGGCACCACGATGACGCCGGCCAACTGGGCACCGAAGTCGGCGTGCAGCCATTCGAGGCGGTTCTCGGCGAGCAGCGCCATGCGGTCGCCGGCAGCGATGCCGGCGTGCACCAGGCCGGCGGCGACCGCGACCATGGACTCGTGCTGCTCGCGCCAGCTCACCGGCTGCCAGGTGGCCTGCGCATCCTTGACGCGCATGGCGATGCGGTCGCCGTAGCGCTGCGCCTGGCCGACGCTGACGGCGACCATCGTGTCGGGGTCGAGGTCGGAGACGGCCAGCCGGAGAGGCACGGGCGGGCGGAGCAAGGGCCGGGCATCCGGCGACGGGGTGCCGGCCGCAGGCCGTGTCACCTCAGCGACTGTCATCGTGCCAACCTCCAGCGGCGACGCGGCGCGCCATCACTTCCCTTCTTCTCGGTGCCGCCTGCGCCCGCGCACTATGCTGCATTCTGCCCGTTTTGGCGTTGTCAGGGCAGCAGAGCCCGGCTGGCGAGGTGGCCAAGCGCCTCGACCACCGGCGTGGGATCGCTGCCGCCGGTGTCGAGCAGATGGACGACGGCCTCGTTGACGGCGCCGACCAGCGCGAAGGCCAGCACCTCGAGATCGACGGTGGTGGCCGGCGCGCCGGCGGAGTGGGCCGCCTGCGCCTGGGCGCGGATCATCTCGGCGAAGCGGCGGTGCAGGGCGCGGCGGCGCTCCTCGATCGCCTCGCTGATGCCCACCGATTCGACCAGCAGGATGCGGGCGGTGGCGCGGTTGCGGGCGCAGTCGGTGACGAAGGTGGTGATGCCGGCGCGAGCGCGGTGGCGGGGCTCGGTCTCGGCGACGATGGCCTGCTCGACGGCGTGGAGCAGACGTTCGCCCTCGCGTTCCAGCAGCGCGGCGAAGGCGGTCTCCTTGTTGGGGAAGCAGGCGTAGAAGGCGCTCTTGGAGGAGCGGGCGCGACTGACCACCTGGTCCACAGAGGTGTCGTGGTAGCCGCGCTCGGCGAAGCACTGGGCCACGGCGTCGAGGATGCGGGTGCGATGGCGGGCGAGCAGGCTTTCGCGGCGCTGCACGGCGCGGCGCTGGCGCTCCTCGTCGCTGAGGCGGCGGCTGCGGCGCGGCGCGGTCGCCGGCGCAGGCGTGGACATCTACTGCAGCTCGCTCGCGCCCTTGCTGATGGCGCGGGCGATGACGCGACGCTGGATCTCGCGGGTGCCCTCGAACAGGGTGTAGATCTTGGCGTCGCGATGCCAGCGCTGCACCGGCAGCTCGCGCACGTAACCCCAGCCGCCGCAGATGCTGATCGCCTGGTCGGTCACCCAGTTGGCGACCTCTCCGGCCTTGAGCTTGGCCATCGAGCCCTGCGCCTTGTCGAACACCTCGGCGTTGCGGCCCATCCAGGCGGCGTGCCAGCACAGCATGCGGGCGCACTCGATCTCGGTGGCCATGTCGGCGAGGAGGAAGGAGATCGCCTGGTTGCTGATGATGGGGCGGCCGAACTGCACGCGGCTGGTCGCGTAGTCGAGCGCGTACTCGTACGCGGCGCGGGCGATGCCCAGCGCCTGCGCACCGACGGTGGGACGGCTCAACTCCAGCGTGCGCAGGGCGCCGCTGTGGCCCTTCTCCGTGCCGGGGCGGGCGCCGTTCGCGGCGGGGTTGTCGAGGCGCTCGCGGGCGCGCGCCAGCTTGTGCTCGAGCTTCTCGTAGCCGCCGAGCAGGTTCGCCATGGGGACGCGCACGTTGTCGAGCACCACCTCGGCGGTATGGCTGGCCCGGATGCCCAGCTTCTTGTGCTTGGCTCCCTGGCTCAGGCCCTTGGTGCCCTTGTCGACGACGAAGGTGGCGTGGCCGCCGTGGCCCAGGTTCGGGTCGACCGTGGCGACAACCACGTGGACGTCGGCGATGCCGCCGTTGGTGATGAAGCACTTGCTGCCATTGATGACCCAATCGTCGCCGTCACGGGTGGCACGGGTGCGCAGGCCGGCGACGTCGCTGCCGGCGTCGGGCTCGGTGATCGCGAAGGCGCCGAGCTTGACGTCGTCGGGCGTGCCGAAGCAGCGGGGGATCCATTCGAGCATCTGCTCCGGCGTGCCGTTGGCGAAGATGGCGGCGCTGGCCAGGTGGGTGCCGAAGATGCTGAGGCCGATCCCGGCGTCACCCCAGAACAGCTCCTCGTTGACGATCGGCATGGTGAGACCGGTCTCGTCGCCGAAGCTGGTGTGCAGGAACTCGAACGAGTAGAGGCCGATCTTGGCCGCTTCCTGGATGATCGGCCAGGGCGTCTCCTCCCGCTCGTCCCACTCCTCGGCAGCGGGACGGACCACCTTGGCCGCGAAGTCGTGGATCCAGTCGCGCAGCTGCTTCTGGTCCTCGGTGAGCGCGAAGGAGGGGCCGGTGGTCGGGGTGGTGGTGGCCATGGTGGTTCGCTCTTGCCTCGTGCGGGGGTCTCTGCTCGGTTGGGGGCGGTTTCCCCTGGCTTCTCGGGTTTGGCGCCTCGCCGCCATAGGGAGGGCCCGCCGCTCGCCAGTTGCCAGGAAAACCAGTACGTACCAGTCTACGACAGAGGGCACCCGAACCTTGCGGGTGGCGTTCGGGCGCCGGCCGCCCGCGGGGGCGGTGGTATCATCTGGCGCCTTCGGGAAGTAGCTCAGCCAGGTTAGAGTGCACGGTTCGGGACCGTGAGGTCGCGAGTTCGAATCTCGCCTTCCCGACCATCTCCAGCGTTGAACGGGCCGACACAAACCTCTTCCACAGACGTGGAGGTGAATCGTGAGCGTCGCCCGCACAGACCGTCGAGATGCAGCGCAGAGCGCGGGGGCGTTGTCGCCCTTCCCGCCGATCGCCGACCTCGCATTCCTGTCCGACTGTCATACCGGGGCGCTGGTCGCCCCTGACGGGGGGATCAGCTGGCTGTGCATTCCGCGTTTCGATGCGCCCAGCGTTTTCGGCAACCTCCTCGATCGCCAGGCTGGAGAGTTCCGCGTGGGACCGTTCGGTGTGAGCAATCCGATGGCGCGCGCGTACGAACCCGGCACCAACACGCTGGTCACGATGTGGAACACCGACACGGGATCTGCGGTCGTGCGCCAGGCATTGACCATGGGCCCCAACACGGGTGAGGGAGACACGGTCACACAGCACACCCGTCCGCCGACCGACGCCGACGCCGACCACCTCCTGGTGCAGACCATCGAGTGCTTCAAAGGTGAGGTGGACATGGAGGTGGTCTGCGAGCCCGTCTTCGACTACGGCCGTGCGCCCGCGCGATGGACGCTCGTCGATGGGAGTCGCCACACCGCGGACGCCAGCGACGGGCAGACGACCATCAGGCTGCAGACGGACATGCGCCTGGGCGTGGAGGGCGGGCGAGTCCGCGCTCGGCACACGCTGTCGGAGGGGGAACGCGTCTACTGCTCGCTCTCCTGGGCCGAAGGATTGTGGTGTCCACAGAACGTCGATGAGGCCAGCGAGCGGCTGAACACCACCGCCAACTTCTGGCAGGATTGGATTCGTCACGCTCGGTTCGTCGATCACCCCTGGCGGCCCGCGATCCTGCGGTCGGCGCTCACCATCAAGGGGCTCACTTACATGCCGACGGGCGCCACGGTCGCAGCGTTGACGACCTCCCTTCCGGAGACACCGGGCGGCGAGCGCAACTGGGACTACCGGTACACCTGGATTCGCGATTGCACCTTCACCCTCCAGGCGCTGCACTACCTGAACCTCACCTGGGAGGCCGACGAGTTCATGCAGTTCGTCGTCGACGTCGAGCCGACCGAGGACGGTTCCTTGCAAGTCATCTACGGGATCGACGGCCGGCGCGACCTCACCGAAACGACGCGGGACGACCTCAGCGGCTACGCGGGAGCGCGGCCCGTCCGCATCGGCAACGGCGCCTTCACCCAGCGCCAGAACGACGTCTACGGTTCGGTCCTGGACTCGATCCTCCTGCACACCCGACACAGCAAGCGTCTGCCCCGCCAGTTATGGCCTCTGGTGCGCTCCCAGGCGGACTGCGCAAGCCGCGTCTGGCGCGAGCCCGACCAGGGCATCTGGGAGGCGCGCGGCAGGCCACAGCACTACGTCTCCTCGAAACTGATGTGCTGGGTCGCTCTCGACCGTGCCGCCAAGCTGGCCGCGATCCGCGGCGACGTCGAGCTCAACTCGGTCTGGGCTGCGGGTGCTGAGGAGATTCGCGCCGACATCCTCGCCCATGGGATCAGCGACCGAGGGGCACTTCGCCAGCACTACGACACCGATTCGCTCGACGCCTCCACGCTCCTGGCCGCGGTCTTCGGTTTCCTGCCGGGCGACGACGAGCGGCTGCGCACAACGGTCACCGCCATCGCGGACGAGCTGACCGAGGGCGGATTCGTGCTGCGCTACCGGACCGAGGAGACGGACGACGGCCTGTCGGGCAAAGAGGGGACCTTCCTCATCTGCTCGTTCTGGCTGGTGTCGGGACTGGCCATAATCGGCGAGATGCAGCGGGCTCGTGACCTGATGGAACGGCTGCTGCGGATCGCGTCCCCACTGGGTCTCTACGCGGAAGAGTTCGACGCCAGCACCACCAGGCATCTGGGCAACTTTCCCCAAGCGTTCTCGCACCTGGCGATGATCGAGGCGGCGGCACGGATCATCGTCAGCGAAAGCCTGGAGGAGTTGACCTAGGGATCGGCTCGTGCTCCTCGTGGACGGGGACAGCCCCGAAAGAGCGGCTGGCCACGGTGGCGCCCTGGACATGGCCGAGCGGAAGCGAGCCAGACGTCCCGCCCGGACCGCCACTTCGCTGATGCCTGATTGATATCTGCCGAGGGCAGGCGATGCGGTACGCCCTGCCTAGATTGGAGGTATGGTCCAGCGCCTCGTCCGCGAACACCACGACGCACCCCGCGTGAGCCACTGACCATGGAGCGGCCCCCCGCCGCGCCGGCGGCCTTCGGGAAGTAGCTCAGCCAGGTTAGAGTGCACGGTTCGGGACCGTGAGGTCGCGAGTTCGAAAATCTCGCCTTCCCGACCATGGCGCACGTGCGTTCGCTGGCCCAGCTCATCCTTCAGCTGCGCTCAGGTTGTCACCAGCGCCCGCGGCGCGCCGCGATCATCGTGTCGAAACCCGGAGTTCACAAATGCGGCTCAAGGCTTACTTCGTCGTTCCCCAGCCTGCCGATTTCGAAGATGACGTGGAACAACTGCAATCCGACATGCTCCAAGAGATGCAGCAGGCGCTCCCGGGGACGAAGCTTGAGACAGAGCTCGCTGTATTGCAGGTGGTGCATACCCGAATTGCCCGGGGGATGAGGCCATCACTCGTGGAGACCCTCCGGCGCCGGATCGACCACAGAGCAGCACGCGTCGTGGAGATTTCCTTGGCGGCATCTGCCAGGAGCACGTCGTCCACGGACCACCGCTGGCCGAGCGTTCTCTTGGTGGCGGAGAAGCGGCTCCACGAGATCTTGGTCGCCGCCAATATCGCAAGTCCAGGATCGCTGGAGGTCGTGGCGGGGCTGCTGATCGCAGGCAGTGAGCAGTGGCATATGCGCCAACTCATTGAACCCTTCTTCCTGCGGAACGCCCTCGATCAAACGCGCGAGGCAGGGTGGCCGTCTTTGAGGAAGGTAGGTATCGGCACTGTACTGAGATGGCTGACCCATTTCGACGGATTCGCCCGCGGTTTCAGCGACTCCCCGATCAGCCGGGCACTCAATGCGTTGACCCACAGCTT
This sequence comes from uncultured Actinomycetes bacterium, assembly GCA_964499205.1. Lineage (GTDB taxonomy): Bacteria > Chloroflexota > Dormibacteria > Aeolococcales > Aeolococcaceae > DASRDZ01. Next base: position 15,315 of record CAZCJX010000022.1, read on the forward strand.
GGACGGCGAGAACGATCCTCTTGTCGTGCTCATGTGGTCAATGGTCGGCATCGAGGCCTTGTATAACCGGCGAGGCGCACCGGTTATGGAGCAACTTCGAGAGAAGTGTATCGCGCTCTTAGGACAGCCGCCTGTCAGCGCAACGATACGACGGACCTTCCGCGATATGTACGGGTTCAGATCCAGCTTCATCCACGGCGGCAGCGACTTCGAGGGCGTCCACCTCCTGTCGGATGAAGACGCGGTCGAAAAGCATCTCGACGCCCTAGGCGACGCCACGGGTCTTGCGCTCGTACTCCTGGTTGCCAGCCTCCAGACTCTCGCCACAAGAGACATGACAAGCCTCGAATTCGACTACGTGGTCCGATCCTGAAACGGTCCCACGCATTCCAAGGTTCGAGCACGATAGCCTTCCAGATCATCTGAAAGTAGGTTTGGGCTGGCACCGCAGGCTGCGCAAGTTGCGGGCATTGCGGAAGGACCGTCGCCCGGTCAAGGTGTATATTGTGGTGTATGAAGCTCAGGACTAACATCTACTTGGAGCAGGCACAGGCCGTCGCCCTCGACCACGCTGCCCGAGCGCAGGGGATCAGTCGTGCCGAGTTGGTCCGCCAGCTCATCGACAAGGGGATCCACGAGAGCGGCTCATCGAACCTCGAGTCGGACCTGGCGGCGATCGACGCGTCATTCGGCACGCTGAGTCACGGTGACGCTCGTAGCGTTATCGCACGCGCGCCGGACGAGCGGTCTCGGCATCTTGACCGGGTCGCCAAGCGGCGGGATGTGCGACATTGATTCTTCTCGACAGTGACGTGCTGATCGCCCACTTGCGCGGGCATCACGCAGCGAGGACCTGGCTTCTACGCGCGCGTCAGACCAGCGGCCCGATGGCGGTGAGTGTAGTGACAGTGGTGGAGGTGAGCGGCGGCATGCGGTCGGCTGAGCGGAGGGAGGTCACGCGGCTCTTTGCGAGCCTGCGCATCATTTCGGCGACCGAACGGATTGCATGGAGAGCCGCCGAGCTCATGAGAGCGCACCGGAGAGCGCACTCAGGGATCGGCCTCGGCGACTACCTCGTCGCCGCGACCGCCGAAGTCGAGGGGCTCGACTTGGCGACCCTCAATGTGCGCCATTACCCTATGTTCCCCGGACTGGTGGCGCCTTTCCCGCTGTGATCCGTCGGTCATGCCTCCAGCGCCCGCGGCGGAAGTAAGGGGCACCACCTCGGCTGGCGAGGTGACCCGGCCGTGGAGCACCAGGCCGACAACCCGGTCCTGTGGCGGCGTCTCGAGCTGCGCGGAGCCACGGAGTGGTGCAGGTGGAAGGCGACGAGGGCCCGGCGCAGCCGTGGATTCAGAACGGCCAGGGACTGGTGATCGAGCCGAAGTTCTCCACGTCGTTGTGTACCACGAAGTCGACAGGCTGGATCTTGATCCACGCCCGGCTGTTCTGATGCCGCCTGCGCTTGCCGTGCTTCGACTCCGCGAGGTTGACCAGCTGGAAGGTGCAGCTCTGCACCAGCCGCTCCAGCGCCGCACGGCAGTCGTCGCTCAAACCATCGGTGAGATGCCATGGGAGCTTGCCGCGGTTGAGCTGGTCGACGATGTACTGAAGGACAAGGAAGGAGTGATTGATCGTGCCCGCTCGGTCGATGAAGATCGACGAGAAGCTGCTGACACGCGGCAGGTAGTACTTCAACAGCTCGAGGCATCCCTCGACATGCGACGGGGTGGCGTCGGCGAACAGCAGGTCGATGGGAGCCCCGGGCGAATAGAACGCCGGTGCCTGCAGTTCCATCTCGACGAGGGTGACCATCGGGGCCAGCTCCAGTTTGTCGAGCAGCCGCTGCACGAAGCTCCCGTACGGCTCATCCTCATCGGGCTCGCCGAGAGGCGCCTGGCACGCGACGCGAATCGCCTCTGTCTTCCAGGCTTCGCCGTTGTCGACCGTCCAGCAGTGCCCGTGCCGGTTCTCGCGAAGCGCCTTCCCCACCATCACCGTCGTCGCCGCGCCGCCGCAGCCCAGTTCCACCAGGACCGACGGGCGGTCCATGCGGACGATGCTGTAGAGGAAGTGGCAGAAGCTCTCCGTCCCGAAGAGCTCACCGACGGAGTCGTCCGCCTCGGATCGACGGAATCGCACGTAATCGTCCGGGGTCATCACGCGTTCTCCTGCAGCATCGCGGTCAGTCGCCCTGCTCAGGGCCGAGTGCCGGCTGCGAGCCGTCGCCCAGCGCGACGAGCTCGCGGAGGTAGGCGAGCGGGTCGCGGTTGTCACACGCGCCCAGCCCTCGTTCGCTGACGGCGTAGCCCAGGTCGCGCTGGAGCTCCGCGGACATCTGAAGGACGGTCGCTCGGGGGATCGAGAGGAACTGGTTGTACTGGGTGCGGAGCCACCCACGCGTGTAGTTGAGCGTCACGGTGCGGCGTGTGCGGGCCGCCGTCACATTGGCGCCTCCGCCGTGGAACACGGCTCCATCCCAAAACAGCAGCGAGCCCGCGGGCATCTCGCACGGGACCGCCTGGCCCTCGTCGGGGCGCTGCTCGCTCGGCCAGCGAGAGCTTCCCGGGACGAATCGTGTCGCGCCATTGTCGGCGGTGAACGGGTCGAGCGCGATGGCCGCCGTCAACACCAGCGGCAGCCGTGGGCGCGCGGGCAGGGGATAGAGCGCGTCGTCCCGGTGCAGGCGCTGGGGACGGCAGCCGGGATCGGGCGACATCACCGTCGCGCCGGCGTTCAGGATGAAGTCCGGCCCGAGGACCCCGGCGACGATGGTGCGCAGCGCGGGCATCACCGCCACCTCGTCGACGGCCCGCGTCTTGGCGAGCACGTTGTGGAGGTGGAACGTCGGGCCGTCCTCCTCCGGGCCACGATGGCCGAACCTCTGCCGGATCACCTCGAACAACGGCGCCAGCCCATCACACAATCGCGCCACCTGTTCGGGGTCGAGCAGCGCGGGCACGACCGCATACCCGACCTCGTGCACGCTCGCCACCACCCGCCGGACCAGCGCGAGCAGCTGCCTCATGGCGGGACTGCTCGAACCCAGCTGCGCGTCGGCGGCGTCGATCCAGGCCAGACGAGCCTCGAACTCCTTCTCGCGCGCGGCGGTGCGGGCCTCGAACTCCTGCATCGCGCGAGTATCCGCGGGTTGGAGCGGCACAGACAAGGGACAAGTGAGTAGCATGCCCGGGCCATGAGGCGGCAGCGCGGCGAGGCGTCCCCGGTCGAGGTGATGCTCGTGAGCATGCCGTTCGGGCCTCTCGAAAGCCCCTCCCTTGGCCTCGGACTGCTGCAGTCGCGCTTGACGGCTGCAGGCGTGCGAACGATGTCGCGGTACTTCACCGTGGACTACGCGGCGAGGATCGGCCAGGCCGGCTACCGACGCATCGTCTCGGGCTTCCCGCACACCACCGACCTGCTCGGCGAATGGATCTTCAGCCACGCGGTCCATGTGCACCATCCCGATCGTGAGCGCCGGTACCTCGAGTGCATCTTCGATCTCGAACAATCGTTTGCCGAGGGAGATGCCGATGCCCTCGCCGCGCTCGCAGAGGGCGTGCACGCACTGGCCGACGCTGCCGGCCGGTTTGCCGACGACGCGGCCGAGGAGGTGCTGAGCCACGCACCGCGCGTCGTCGGGTTCACCACGGTGTTCCAGCAGACCCTTGCGTCGATCGCCGTGGCGTCGCGCCTCCGCACTCTTGACCCATCGGTCAGGACCGTGGTCGGCGGGCCGAACTGCGAGGGGCCCATGGGACGAGCGCTGGCCGAGACGTACCCTGTCTTCGACGCCGTGGTGTCCGGCGAGGCCGATCTCCTCATCGTCCCCCTCGTGCAGAGCTGGCTGGCAGGAGAGTCGCCACAGGACAGCCCCCGCGTGCAGCCCTATCTCGATTCGACGTCAGGCGCCTTCCTGCAGGCCAGGATGGTGCCGGACCTCGACGGGTACGTGTCTCCGTCGTTCGACGACTACTTCCATGACCTCGCGCGACTGGAGGGAGCGGAGGACTTCCAGGTTCATCTGCCGCTGGAGACCTCACGGGGCTGCTGGTGGGGCATGAAGCACCACTGCACCTTCTGCGGGCTGAACGGAGGGACGATGGCCTTCCGGAGCCGGCCTCCCGACCAGGCGGCCGACGAGGTGGTGGCCATGTCGGCTCGGTATCCGCAGGCCAGGATCTCCTTCGTCGACAACATCATGGACCGCCACTACTACGCCACGTTCCTGCCCAAGTTGGCGGAGACCGGCTTGCAGAGCAGCCTCTTCTACGAGATCAAGGCCAACGTCACCCGGGACGAGGTGGCGATCCTGAAGCGTGCCGGGGTCGACCATGTCCAGCCGGGGATCGAGAGCCTGAGCGACCAGGTCCTCCGGATCATGAGGAAGGGCGTGCGGTGTCTCCAGAACATCCAGCTGCTCAAGTGGTGCCGCGAGTACGGCATCGGCGTCGACTGGAACATCCTCTGCGGGTTCCCCGGCGAGGACCCGGAGGAGTACGAGCGCATGGCCCGGCTCGTCCCGTTGCTGTGCCATCTGCAGCCGCCCGCCAGGTGCTCGGAGATCCGGCTGGACCGGTTCAGTCCTCATTTCACCAATGCCGATGAGTTCGGCTACTCCAATGTGCGGCCGTATCCGGCCTACCAGGACGTCCACGTCGACGTGGCCGGTGACGCCGTGTTCGACCTCGCCTATTTCTTCGAGGCCGACCACCCTGACCTCCGGTCAGTGGCGCACTACACGCGACCACTGGTGGCAGCGATCGACACGTGGCGCGCCGCACACGCGTCCAGCCACCTCGTCTTCATCGAGCTCGAAGGCCGCATCGCGGTGTTCGACTCCCGGGCACTCGTCGCCGGACCTCGTGTGCACGTCCTGGACCCGATCGAATCGCGGATCTTCGCGGCGTGCGACGCGGCCCGATCGCTGACCTCGATCGTGCGTGAGCTGTCGACCGTCTCGGCCGACGAGGTCGCGGCCGGGTTGGAGCGGATGTGTGCAGCAGGAATGATGGTGTCTGACGGTGCCCACTTCCTGTCACTGGCGCTGGCACTGCCCAACTTCCTGCTGTCACATGACAAGGCGGATGAACTGCGCGCGGGCCTTGCATCCTTTGCAGAGCGTCCGTAGAATCCGCCTGTCATGTTTGGTCTCAATGACCTCGGCGTGGAAACATGCGGCGTCGGGGCACGAGACGCTCGACAAGGAGGGTGCACGTGGCCGAGCCGAAGGACAAGATGCTCGAGGAGCTTCGCTCCAACCTGATGCGGGATCTCGAGAGCAACGAGCTCGAGAACATGCAGCTCAAGGTCGACATGCTGTTGCGCCTCGCCGCGCTGGACGGTTCGCACGACCATGACTCGCAGGGTGGCGTCGGCCACCACGACCACTCCGCCCTGGCGGACCTGGCGTGGCGGCTGGCACAGCCGGCGGCCACCGTGGCACGCCAGGTCGAGAAGGCCGAAACGACCCACTAGACGCGGGCCAGGCGGACCCAATGCAGACAGAGGCGCGTTCCATCGAAATCCTCGGCGCTGTCGAGGAGGCGTTGGTCGTCCAACAGCCCTTTGGGAACAGCGCGTACATCACAGGCCAGCTCGAGCGAACGTTCAAGCACCGTCTCGAGTTGCTCGCGCCCACGGCGCCGGCGGCCGGCCGGCTGCTCGACGCTGTGGAGCACGCCGACCCGGATACGCGGCACCGGGTGGCGGGTAACACCGTCATCCGATGCTCCGTCCAGCACGCCCACACCCGGCTCGAAGCGGGCTCGACCACGGGGCTCCCCGCTGAGCTCTGCGAGGCCGTCTGGGAACGGACCGCGGAGCACATCGGCCAGGGCAGGTCAGGGACGCCCTTCGAAAACGGACGGACGCACCTCGAACGGCTTGGCGCCCAGCCGTTCCACGGCTGGATCTGGAGCGATGACTATCCCGACGACGAGTTCGGTCGGGCATTCCGCTTCCTGCTGAACCAGGAGTACGGTGCCGTCCTCTGCACACCGACCCAGGCGGAGATCGCCATGCTGAGGTCGGGCGAGGCGCTGCTCAGAGACCTGCTCCCGTCGCTGTCCGTCAGTGCGCTCACCCACACGCACCTTGTCGGCTGCTTTCCGGATGTCGGCTTTTGGAGGGGGAAGGTCTCCAGCTCACAGATCCGCATGGGCGGCATCGTCTTTCTCAGCCGCCACATCCTGGTGAACCCATGGTGCGTGGCTGAGCACCTGCTGCACGAGGGCCTGCACCAGAAGCTCTACGACTTCCGCCACGGGCACTCGCTGCTCGATGTCGAGTACAGCGCGGCCACGTCGCCGAAGGTACAGACGGTGTGGAACGCGGCCGAGTTGAACCAGTCGAATGTGTGGGACACCCATCGAGCCTTCGCCGCATTTCACGTCTACGTTCAGCTCGGCCTCCTGGCACTGGTCGCCGAGCAGCGGGCCTCTGAGCTGGAGGGGACGTACGGGCCGTTCCGCGGCATGATCGACAGCCGCAAGGCGCTGGCCCGCGCACACTACCTCGGCGAGAAGCTCACCGACGTCTGCTGGGATCAGCTGGGCCCCGCCGGACGTGCCTTGTGTGAGTGGCTCAAGGCGGTCCTCCACGCCCTCAATCCCACGCCACCGCCCCACGGTGCCCACGTCCACCTGCACCTGGACCTGTACCTGCGCGAGGCGAACCAGGTGGAGGCCATCCTGCAGGAGACCGCCACCGCCGCCGCCCGCTTCGCTCCACTGCTGACGCCCATCGTCGAGGACGAGATCGCTGCCGCCCGACAGATCCTGACCGCGGTCGGGGCGGACGAGCAGCTCACCGAACTCGAGCGCGGGTTGCCGCCCAGCGACAACGGCGCACTGGGAGGCGAGTTCCCCGCGGTGCGCCGCACGATCGCCCGCGCCCTGTCCGGCGCCACGCCCGACGGCTACTCGCTGCGATCGCACGACGGCGCGACCGATGCGGACACACTGGTCAAGGAGTTGGTCGAAAGCGGAAGCGAGCGGCTCTACCTGTTACGGGCAGGCGTCCCTCCCGCGGTGGCCGCTGCCAAGGCGCGCGCCCGAGAGCAACGGTTCACCAAGTCATGCGACGACGAGGTCGGGCAGCTGCTCGCAGCGCTGGCCGCCGCCGTCCCTGACGGCGGAAGGATCCTCGAGATCGGCACCGGGGTGGGCGTTGGGCTCGCCTGGATCGCGACCGGCCTCGGCGGGCGGCTGGACGTCGATGTGCTGAGCATCGAAGCAGAGCCTCGGCTGGCCTCCAGCGCAGCCGCGTGGCGGTGGCCGGAGTCGACGCGGATCATGGTCGACGATGCCAGGGCCATCCTGGCGACACTGGGCACGTTCGACCTCGTCTTCGCCGATGCCGCGCCGGTCAAGTACGGCGACATCGCAGCCGTCATCGACCTGCTCCGCCCGGGTGGCATGCTCGTGATCGACGACTTCCACGACGGACCGACAACGACCGAGAGGGAGCGGGCCGAGAAGGCCGCGCTGCGGGCCGCCCTCTTCAGCCACGGTGACCTAGTGGCGTGCGAGCTGAGCTGGTCGAGCGGCGTTGTCCTGGCGACGAAGCGCGCCGCCGCCGACCCTCACGAGTTGAGTTCTGCGGCCCTCTGGCGCGCCAGTCGGTCGAGCGCGTCGGCAAACGCGGGGTCGGGTCCCGTGCCCGGCAGCCGCTCGATGCGGGCGGGGTCCAGCGTCGGGAACACCCGCCGGGCCGCTGCCGCCACGAACGATCGCCACACGGCGGTGTAGAACGTCACGGCCTCCGGGCCATCGGCTCGGGGGACGTTGGCCTGCATCGCGACACAGACGCCGCGCGGCCGCCCGATGTGCCGGTGGACCGCGGTCTTCGCCGCGTCAACCAGGTCGTCGATGGGAGTGACCGAGGTGATTCCGGTTGTGGCATCGAGCCTCAGTCGCCCCGCGTCGAGGGACCGTAGAGGTGCATGGGGCTCGGGAGCCTTGCGCTGGAGGTACGTCCTGATCAGGACCTGAACGTGGGTGCCATCCACCGAGAAGCGCGCGGCGAACTCCTCCGCACGCAGTGCTGCCTGCTCCCATTCCGACATCGGCAGCCCGTGCCGCACGGCGACGGCGGGTGTCACCATCACGATATCGGCGATGGCGCTGATGCCGGGTGCATAGCGCGTCGCAACTTCGAGCACAGCGCGTCGAACACTCGGCTGCAGATCGCTGGGGACGCCATGGCGCTGCATCGCCTCCTCCCAGTGCAGGTCGTCTCGGACCCGGTGGGCGGCGGCGACGATCTCGGCGACCATCCAGACATAGAGGTGATAGCACGGCTCGGCCAGGTCGCCTTTGAGCGCCGCCGAGCCGAAGGCCTCGTCGGGAATCGCACGGCTGTCCGTCAGCCACGGCAGCGCGTTCGCGATCAGACCCATCTGCCTGCGCAGCAGCGCTCGCCGAGCGCGGATGGCGGCGTCAGACGCCGGTCGCTCGTTCCGCGTGGTCACAACCCGACACTCCGGTGCGTCACTGCGTTCAACACGACGAAGGACGGGTACGCCGACGCGAACGCCCACGGGAACGTATTGAGGCCCATGAACACGGCGTAGCTGACGTGCAGCAGCAGCGCAATGCCGAGGAGCAGCCACAGCACCGCCGGCCCGGCCAGCAAGGCGACGGGAAACAACGTCTCGACGGCGATGACTCCCCAGCAGAGCGGTCGGGCCACCCGTGGGTACCGGTGGAGGAATCGGCTGAGGCCGTGGTGTCCGTAGCTGATGGTGTCGACGATGCCTGCGAGGGCCCTGCCGTCACGCCAGTACACGGACGCGAGCTTGGTCACGCCTCCGAAGAAGTAGGCGAGCGCCAATTGCCCGCCGACGAGCAGCGTGCCCGCGAAGGCGAGGGTCGTGCGGCCCCAGGCCAGGCCGACGGCCATGAGAAGCAGTCCGACCGACACGATCTGGCCGAGCTGATCCGACCCGTCCGCCGCCAGCCACGTCCGGACGGTGAGGAGCCACGAGGTCCCGATGATGGCCAGGACGGCCATGCAGGCCTGGACCCTGCTCGGCGTGACGACGAGGACGATCGCCGCACCCATGCGAAGCACCAGGGCCCACGGCGTCGAACGTTCCCAGATCAGGATGCGCAGCCGGCCCTCACCGACGATCCAGCCGGATCGCAGCGACAGCAATCGCCACGGCAGCAGCCCGTCCGGGGCGAACATGTCGCGCTTTGCCCACCACTCCAACGTGGAGATGATGCACCAGGCGCCGAGCAGGACCCGGGTGACGGCATAGCACGTCGCGATGGTGCCGGCGGAGAGAGCGATCACAGGGGGTGCACCCTCGAGACAAAGGTGATCCACATCGCCCGGTCCTGGTGGCCCGACGTCTCGACGATTGCGAACTGCAGTGCCACTGCGTCTCGGACTGCGGGCTGTACGCGACAGGCGTGGAGCACGAGCAGATACGCCAGCGAGCACTCGACGGCAGCCGGCGACCCCGAGCGGCCCCGCATGATCTTCAGTGACCGGGAGGCATCCCGCAGGACCTTCTGGGGGCGCTTCGACGGGTTCCATACGGCGTCGCGCCACGACCGTGCCGGGAACCGCGTCGCGTTGCACCATGGCGTGACGGTCCCATCCTCGAGCACGCCCCGAACGACCACATGGTTGTCCCTGGTCACGGGATGTGGGGCGAAGAAGGACCAGGCTGGCAGCAGCCGGAACGGGTCGAACCGGCTCAGTCGCGGTCGAAGCCGGGGGTGCTGGTAGGCCATCGTCGCCACCAGCCAGGCGGAGACCAGTGCGATCGCGAGCAGGTCGACGGTATCCATCCGATCAGGACGAGGGAGGCCGCTTCAGGAGGGCTCGACGCACTGCGACAAGTGCTTCGAACGAGGGCGCTCGAATCTGGTCACGAGGGAGCACGAGGGGCGCGTGGCCGTCCGGGTGGGGACCGTCATCCGGGGAACTGAAGACCTGCCCTTCCCTGAACATGGCCTCGAGCCTCGCCAGCTCGTGGCGATCGAGGGCCAGGCTCGAGCGCTTTGCGACCCAGCCCGCCCTGGTCCTCACTCGCACGAGATGCACCCCGCAACAGCAGCCGGTCGATGTAGCTCGGAAGGCTTTGTGCACCTTACGACGATCCCGGGCGCCCCTGTGCGCCTTTCGCGCCGGTCAGCAAGCAGCCGCACAGACGGGCGTCCGGCTGAAAGATCGGCGCCCGTTTCAGCGTCCCCAGTCTCGACAGCCAATCCCTGCGTGGACGAGACATGAAGATCACCCTGAGCACGGCCACCGCCGCGGGCGCCCTCGCGCTCGCCGCCCTGGGCACCACCGCGCCCCGCGCCGCCCAGCCGCTGGCCACCGCCCCCGCCGCCGGCCACGCGCCCTCCAGCCACCAGGTCGCCAGCCTGGTCGGCAGGGTCAACGTCGCCGCGCTGGCTTCGGGTCCGCGGACCACGGCGTCGCAGGGCATCCGCTACACCATCGAGTTCGACCACCACGACATCACCGCCGCGCTGCGGCCCAGCGCCGACCTCGGTGGCGCCCACGCGCCGGCTGCCAGCGTGCAGAGCGGCGGCGGCAACGCCAGTGGCTTCAACGGCATCAACATCCTGGAGATGGAGAAGGCCGGCACCGGGAAGTACGCCGGCAGCCAGTTCGGCCTGGAGCCGCCCGACCAGGCACTCTGCGTCGGCAACGGCTACGTGATGGAGGGGGTCAACACCGCCTGGCGCATCTACAGCACCAGTGGCGCACCGCTGGTCCCCGCGGTGCCGCTCACCCAGTTCTTCCAGATCCTGCCGGCCGGCGGCAGCACCGGCGCGTCGTTCGTCAGCGACCCGCGCTGCGAGTACGACCCCGACACCGGCCGCTTCTTCGCCCTCATCCTCGAGGCCGACGAGGCCAGCGGCGCGACGCAGATCCCCTTCACCCGCTCGCATTCCTACTTCGCCGTCAGCAAGACCGGCGATCCCACCGGCGACTGGTTCATCTACAGCGTCGACGTCACCGACGACGGCCAGAACGGCACCCCGCTGCATCCCAGCTGCCCGTGCATCGACGACCAGCCGCTGATGGGCCTCGACAAGCACGGCTTCTACCTGTCGGGCAACCAGTTCTCCGACTCCGAGATCTTCCCGGTGCCGGTGCCCGGCCAGGTTTACCAGGCGATCGGCACGCTGCCCGACTACCGCAACGGCCAGGCGCAGGTCTACGCCATGTCGAAGCGCGCGCTGATCCAGGGCGCCATGCCCACGGTGCTGCGCTTCGACACCGCTGACGGCACCGCGTACCCGATTCCGGCGCAGGACCAGGGCAAGTCGCCGCTGTCGCTGTGGTCGTCGCTGCAACCCGCGTCGCCGCCGCCCGGCGACCGCACGCCCGAGCCGGCCAGCGGCGTCGAGTACCTGATGTCGCAGCTCGACTTCCAGGGCAACGGTGACAACCGCATTGCGGTGTGGGCGCTGACCAACACGGCATCGCTGGACTCGCAGAGTCCCGACGTCACCCTGCAGAACGACATCATCACCACGCTCTCGCCCACCGACACCTACAAGGGGCCCTTCTTCGGCGTCGACCAGAAGGCGGGCCCGCATCCGCTCGGCGACCAGTGCGGCTGCCCCGAGGAGCAGCTCAACGCCAACGACGACCGCATGAACAAGCCGATGTTCACCAACGGCGTGCTGTGGGCGGGCCTCAACACCGAGCTGCCGCCGATCGACCCCAACGCCAGCGGCCAGGCGGCCGACAAGCGCGCCGGCATCATGTACTTCGCCGTCAAGCCGAGCATCACCGCCGACGGCAAGCTGAGCGCGACGATGCAGCGTGACGGCTACGTGCAGGTCGCCGGCAACAACGCCATCTTCCCCTCCATCGCGGCGAGCCCGCGCGGCCCGATCGCCATGTTCTTCACCGTCACCGGGCTCGACTACTTCCCCAGCGCGGCATGGACGCGTCTCGACGGGCTCAAGCCGGGACAGGCTCCGGTGGTGCACATCAGCGGTCCCGGCACCGCGCCGGAGGACGGCTTCACCGGCTACCCGACCGGCAACCAGCTCGGCGTCCCGCTCGACACGCCGGACGGCAGCGGCGTCGCGCGCTGGGGTGACTACACCTACGCCGCCGTCGACGAGAACGGCTGCCTGTGGGGCTCCAGCGAGTACATCCCCAACGAGGCGCGCGACCCCAGCGCCGGCAACTGGGGCACCTTCATCACCCGGGTCATGCCCAAGGGCTGCAACGAGCCGGCCTTCGTCACCAAGCTCAACGTCAACCCCTGCAGCCCCGCCTTCACCGACCCCGCCGGCGACGACAACGAGCTCGACGGCACCACCCAGCCGGTCACCCAGCCCGGTTCCACGCCGCAGCTCGACATCCTCGCCGGCGACGTCCGGGTGAGCAGCGACCTGCAGACGGTGACCACCACCCTGACCATCCGCAACCTCAGCACGACGGCACCCACCGGCGGCCAGGGCAACGACTACTTCCTGTCGTGGTACTTCGACGGCGTCACCTACCAGACCCACGTGTTCGTCGACGCTGTGTCCGGCACGGCCACCTACGAGGATTCCGCCAACGGCGTGACTCGCACCACCGGCCCCGCCGACACCGGCTCGCTGGTGCTCGGCCCCAACGGCACGGTGACCGTCAACGTTCCGGCCAGTGCTGTCGGCAACCCGCAGGTCGGCGACCTGCTGCTCGGCCCCAACGCGGAGACCCGCGAGAAGGAGGGCGAGGCGCTCGACTTCCGCTACGACGTCGCCGGTCCCCACTACGACGTGCTGGTCGGGGCCAAGTGCCTGACCGCTGCCGCGGTCGCGGGCAGCAGCACTGACACCACCGCGTCCGCCGGCGACGGCGGCGCGCCCACCTTGACCTCGCTGCCCAACACCACCGCGGGCAGCGGGCGCTCAGTGGGCATCGCGTCGGCCGCCGGCGTGGTGATGCTGCTCGGTGTGCGGGCGGTGGCGCGGCGCCGCCGCGGCCACCCGGCACGGCGGATCGCCTAGCCACCCCGCTGCTCAGACGCGATCGACGCGTTTGCGGTACGCTTCCCCTCTGCCAACGGCCACCCGAGGGGACGGGTGGCGCCGGCACCGGTGCCGGCCGCCGACAAGGGGACACACCATGCGCTCGATCATCACGTACCTGGCACGGCTCCTCAGCACTGACCGGACGGTCGGTCAGCAGCAGCCCGCCGGCCGGCTCCGCAGCCAGGCGCGACGCGCCGGACTGGCGCTGAGCGCCGCCGGCATCGGCACCGTCGCCTGGGGCACGCTGGCCGCGGCGCCCGCAGCGGTCACCCTGCCCACCCAGCTGGTCAGCACCGGGGCGCCCTGCGGCGCCGGCGAGCTGTGCATCAAGCCCTCGCAGGTGCCGACCACCGCCACGGCGTTCTCGGGCGGCAGCTGCGGCGACCTCGTCTCCGCCCATCCCGACGAGGACCTGTGGCACTTCGTCATCCCCTCGGGCGCCAGCTTCGACACCGACACCAGCCACTTCACCGCCATCTTCACCAGCCCCGACGGCTCGGTCCATGCCGGCTCCATCGGCGGTCCCGACGACGAGTTCGCCTTCGTGTACTCGCCGGCGGGCGCGACGCTGGCCTGGGCCTTCGCCACCAACGTCAGCGGCACGCCGGTGCAGGACTACTTCGTCCTCTCCGGCACCTGCCCGGCGTCGCAGTCGAGCACCACCACCTCGACCTCGTCGACCACGACCACCACCACGACAACGAGCACGACCAGCACCACGCGCAGCAGCACGACGACTGCGAGCAGCACCACCAGCACCACCTCGTCGCCGACCGGCTCGGTCTCCGGCACGACAACGACGCCCGACGGCAGCACCAGCAGCAACAGCACCAGCACCGGCGGGGTCCAGGGCATCGCCGTGACCACACCGAACACCGGCGCGGGCGGCGGCTACGCGGTGTTGGTCGGCCTCGTGCTGCTCGGCGGCGGGTCGGCCCTGCTCGGGGTGGGCGGTAGGCGCCGCCGATCGCGCTAGCGAAGCACGGCGCGGCGGCCACGGCGGCGCCGCAGCCGTAGCAGCGCCAGGAACACGCCCGACATCGCGGTGACCGCCCCGGCGGGCTGCGCCGCCGCGGTGTCGGGCAGCGCCTGCAACGAGTTCCCGCCGCCACCGCTGCCCGCGACCGCAGCGGCGAGCGGAGCGCCGCTGGGGCACGCGGCGACGCTGCCCGGCTCGCCGTAGGCGGAGCCGTTGCAGTTGCCGTAGGCGTCCTCCACCGCGCCCGCGGGCACGGTCGAAGCGGTGATCACCGCGCCGCGGAAGGGACGCCGCAGGTACGTGCCACCGTCGACAGAAACCGGCCGCGCGGTGATGTCGTTGTTCTCCACCGCCGCGGGATAGCCGACGTGCACCTCGCCCGCCTGCGACGCCGCGCTGAGCACCAGGCGGGTCGAGGCGACCACGCTGAACGGCGCCGACGCCAGCGTGTAGTGGTTGGCCGTCACCACCATGTCGTACGTCCCCACCGGCATGTCGAGCGGCACCTCCCACTGTGCCGTGTACACCCCGGAGTCGTCGACGCGCCAGACGATCTGCAGGCCGAGGTCGTCGGCGACCGGCGTGTGCGTCGCGCCGACCACGCGCCGCACGGTGACGAAGGGCGCGCCCAGCGGCATGTCGGCGCCGCCCGCAGCGCCCTGCCAGGACAGCACCGCGCGGTCGAGGCGCTGCGTCGTCTGCGGCTCGGCGGTGATGGAACCGGACGAACCGCCGGTGGAGAACGGCGCGGCACCCGCCCCGGTGGTGACCCCGTTGCGCGCGTCGTCGTTGGCCGGCGCAGGCGCAGTGGCTCCGCTTGCCAGTGCGCCGGTGAGCCGCACCAGGCCGTCGAGCACCGCGTAGGACTGGTACTCGCCCCACAACGTCGAACCGCCCTCGTAGTGCTGCGCCTCGTACTCCTCCGGCGTGGTGAAGTACTGCATGTACTCGTTGGTCAGCCCGTCGATCACCACGCGGTGGATTGGCAGCGGTGAGGCCGCGGCGAGCACGGCGGCGCGCAGGCGCTGCGCCATGTTCACCGTCATCTCGCCCGGGATGGTGGTGACCAGGCGATCCCCCAGGCGCAGCACGGTGATCGGCAGCACGCCGGGAAACGAGGTGTTCATCGAGGGAAACGCGGTGCGCACCTCGATCTTGTCGCCCTGCCCGTCGACGGGGTTGTCGACCGGGTTGTGGGCGCCTTCGAAGTTGGTGCCGTTGACGTTGCCGGTGATGTCGTAGAGCGGCCCGCGTCCCTCCTCGCTGCCGGTGAACAGCGAGAGCCCGGTGACCGGGTCGGTGCTCAGCGCATGTCCCGCGCTGGTGCCGGCGCCGCTCATCGCGATGCGCGTCCAGCGCATGTCCAGGGGGAGGTCGGTCGTCAACGACCGGCCCGCCTCGGTCCATGCGTCGAGCAGCACGTGGGCCTCGACGTCGCCGACGCGCTCCGCGTCGGCAGGCCCGGAGTGGCGGATGCCGCTGGTCTGGTCGCCCTCGTCGGCATTGGCGAACGCCGAGACGACGTCCTGCGACGCAGGCACATCGCCGGTGGCACGGATCGCCGCTTCGACGGCGCGGTCGGCGCTGGCTTGGTGGTCGCCGTTGTAGACGGTGAAGGTGGCCTTGTCGACGGTGCCATGGTTGGCGAAGCTCGACCACACCCCGACGGGCACGTCGCGCCCGCCGATCAGCTTGTCGACGCGCAGCACGTCGACGGCGGGGTCGATGGTGTCGAGGTAGCCGCCGGGATCCTGGTCGACGGTGCCGGTGCCGTAGGACTCGTGGATGCCGAAGTCGGCGAGGTGGGCTTCCAGGCTGCGGTTCATGGTCAGGCCGACGAGGTCGCGGTGCGCCCAGGCGGCGGCGCCGGGACTGAGGTTGTCGTCGGCGGCGCGCAGCGCGGCGGCGAGCTGGCGCACCTCGAAGGAGTAGAGATGGTCGTCGCGCGTGCCCGCAATGTTCTGCGAGGTCAGCGCGGCGAGGGTGGGGAAGACCGTGTTGTAGCCGCTGTAGTTCCAGTAGCCGGACGGGCCGGCGTGGGTGTGCGTGGCCGACACCAGCACCGTCTGCTCGGTGAGCGCGGGATCGCCGAGCAGCTGCAACGCGTCCTGCAGCACTCCGCCGGCGATGCCGTTGAGGTCCTCGACCACGAAGGCAACCTTGTGGCCATTCTCGGCCAGAACGATCGCCCGCGCGTAGAGCCGGGTGTGCACGCCCAGGCCCTTGGCGTCGCCGCGCTCCCAGCCCATCAGGTAGTAGCCGGTGGGCGGCGTGATGTCGGCGCGGCCGACCCCGACCTGGAGCACCCCGGGCGCCGGCGGGTGCACCGGCAGCGGGCCGGCCGAGGAGGCGGGATCCTGGTAGCTGTCGCTGGCCGCGGGGTCGGGCGGGAAGCCGGCGTAGGACACCGCGGCAGCGGGCCGCGGCAGCGCGGCGCAGACCACCAGCGCGAGCGCCAGCGACAGGCAGCGGCGCAGGTGGCGTCGATCACCTCCACGGGCGCGCCGGCCCGATGGTGCGGCAGCGCGATGCAAGCCCTTCCTCCGAGGTGGTTCCGCCGCGGCGGCGGTCGCTGCAGCCCGCGTGCAGCGCCGGAATCAGAAGGGAAATCTACCGCGCCGGACCCGGAGCACGCGGAGGCCGCCAGGCGCGGCGCCCCGCGCGCCGCCTGGCGCGGCGCCCCGCGCGCCGTTGGCCGGGCTGGGGGCTGGCCTACCTGGTCCCCGGCCTCGCCGCGCGGGACGGGCGGAAACATCTCACGAAGGACGAAGACACGCGCCGGGCCAGCGAGGCCGGACGGCTGGCCGCGCAGCTCGGCCACCTGCCCATCGCCATGGACCACGCCGCGGC